>CAQGLR010000004.1 GCA_948794795.1 uncultured Lachnospiraceae bacterium
ATAGTCTAAACCATCGGTTTCTTCATGTCAAGCTGACCTGTGAACAGTAACAAAATATCCTAAAGCCTGCAAATTTTATATACCCCTGTTCTGCAACAGAAGCAATTTCTTAACTATCATAAATAACATAAATACAAATAAATTGACAAGCACTACACTTGCCCCTGCAGGTACAGAATAAATATATGAAACCATAATTCCTGCACAAAAACATATAGTTGCAAGTATTCCTGATGAAACCATCACACTTTTGAAACTTTTAAAAAGCTGCATAGATGAAAGTGCTGGAAATATAACAAGACTTGATATAAGCATTGCTCCCATCATCTGCATGCCAAGCACTATAGTAACTGCAGTAAGCACTGAAATCATTGTATTATAAAATGAAACCTTTACACCTGTTGCCCTTGAAAAGCTTTCATCAAATGTAACAGCAAAAATATTGTGGTAACAAAATACAAATAATATAAGTACAGCAGCTGATAAGATTACACTTAAGACCACATCTTCCTGTGACATAGCCAGTATGCTTCCAAACATATAACTGCATACATCTGTAGTCATGCCTGTTGTAAATGATGTAACTGTAACACCTATTGCAAGTGCTGATGCAGACATTGCAGCGATTGCAGCATCCGATTTCATTACACCATTCTCATTCATCCTCAGCAAAATAACAGCGGCGGCTATAACTACTGGTATAGACAATTTTAATGGTACTATCCCAAAAGCTACTGCTATTGATAATGCCCCATATGACACATGTGACAGCCCGTCACCAATCATTGAATACTGTTTTAATACAAGGCTTACACCAAGAAGTGCAGCACATAATGAAACAAGTATGCCAACAATAAAAGCCCTGGTAATAAACGGATATGACATCATCTGAATAATAACTTCCATAATAATCCTCCTGCCGTTCTAGGGAGTGTTTGAAAATTAAACAGTACACAAATTATGTGGCTCTGGCAATTCCAAAATTTTACCAATGGCAGCCCGCTCCCGCTTGGATGGGATGCGCAGTGGTGCATAAAGCCTTAAGAAACAAGGCTTAAGCACCAGCGCCCCCAAACAGCTGCCTTTTGGTAAAACATTTGAAATTTGCCAGAGCAATATAATCTTTGTGCAGTTTGACGGTTTAAAAGCAATTTTCAAACACTCCCTAGCGGTATAAATAGTAAGGTTTATTAATAAGTAATCCCTGGTAAACCAAACCCACCGCTTAAGAAGCGTGTATTTTAAAGGGCTTACTTAATAAGGTTAAATAAAAATTTTTGAATAATCTGAATCCATATATTCTGCTATAGTCCCATAAAAATACCCGCCTTCATTTATATGAAGTATTTTTCCTGCCTTTGTAACAGCATTCCGTAAATCATGCGTTACCATAACGATTGCCATTCCTTCCTTATTCAGGTCCTGCAGTATACTGTAAAGTGATGCTGCGGCAGCAGGGTCAAGCCCTGTAACTGGTTCATCAAGCACAAGTATTTTTTCAGCAGCACAAAGTGCCCTTGCAAGCAGCACTCTCTGCTGCTGTCCTCCTGAAAGTTCTCCATAACACTGGTTCCTAAGATTTAAAATCTCCATCCTGTCAAGGTTCCTTACAGCCCGTTTTCTCTCTACAGCCTTAAAATAAGGCCTGCCTTTCATACTATTAAGAAAACCAGACATAACAACTTCCATAACACTTGCAGGAAAATGCTTCTGTACCTGTGTCTGCTGTGGCAGATAGCCAACTGCACCATTTTTCAAGGTATCATGTAGTTCTACATGTCCGCTTACAGGCTTTATAAGACCTAATATTGTCTTAATAAGTGTACTTTTGCCTGAACCATTTTCCCCTGCAACACATACATAATCACCCTGGTATACTTCAAAATTAAAATTTTCTAAAATCGGTTTATTATCATAACCAAGCCCTGCCTGTACACATGATACAAGACATCTGCTATCTTTCATAGTATTACCCTGCCATCCTTTAATAATTTGAAAACCTTTTTCATTTTATAAGCCAGTGACAGATTTGTCAAGCCCTGTTATTATATATTGCACATACAAAAAGAACTGCCTGTTACTTATTGTTATTCGTAACAGGCAGCCCCTTTATACAATGTACGGCTCCGTCCTCATAAAACTTGCCGTCTTCCATAATCTCTAGATTGATACTGATAAATGCATTTCCTTTGTCTGCTCTTCAAATAATAACAGGATTGCATCCACAACAGTATGGCAAAGACCTACAATATACTCACAGTCACGGCTCACGGCACTTTGCATCCTGGTATAGATTTCATGCATCCTCTGGACAAAGTTCAATATTGCACCAGGTTCATAAACTGTTTCCCCCAAACGTTTCCTTACTGCTTCTGGGCTGTGGACATAAGAACGGATTGCATGTTTCAGCTCCTCTTCATAAACACAATGGTCTTTCAATTTCCCAGGGTAATTAACATTATGCGGAAATGTAAAATAATCGGCTATATAGTGGACTATCACACCAAGATGCCTGCAAAAGTAACAATCTGCTCCTTTTCTTACATCAAAATGCGAAACCAGCTTACCGAGTTCTTTCTTTAGGATGTCAAAGGAATCCTCAAATGTATGCTTCCTAACAAAAAATGATGGAACACAGTCTGGTAATATACTACCTATATAGAATGAACCTTTATGACTTCCTATCAGCTCCATCCCCTCACTATTCATCAGATACCAAGCCAATGAAATATGGGATTTCTTTCGCATATCTCCCTCCTTATCCTGACAAATACGACACACATCGCTGTCTTTTTTAAGTGTCTTAATTGTAACACTTTTGTTTTAAATTTGCAATAGTTTTCTGACAATTTAACAAAATTTTCACAATAGAATATACAATTTCATACCTGTAAATATATATATATCTTTCTACTTATATGCTACTATATAATAACCAAACTGGTTAACCTTAAATCCTGACTGCACCAGATAACCTGTATCCACCCCCGTATCCAATATATAAACACCTTCTGTATCCAGGTTATTATACAAGTCAAAATTCATACAGAATCTTCCAAATGAACCTGCACTCATAAAAGCACTTGGATAGTTATTATAAACAACAGTATCTATATATTCATCAACAGGAATTTTACTGTAAAACATAATCCTTGAATGTGAAACAGATGGGGTTATATATATTTTATTATCTGCAGGTGTATTATCAATTGCAAAGTCCATTGCTTCTTCAAGTCCTGTACAAAATGCATAACCTGCCTCTTCATTATATAACTGGAAATACTCCTGGATAAAATTCCCAAACAGCCATAAATACGCTGCTGCCGCAATATATATAAATTTATAACTGGTTAATTCTAAAATTTCATATAACCCGTATGCCGCAATAAGTATAACTGGTATCATAAGGCTGTTAGCCCTGTTTACATTAACTGCCACCATAAGTGCCAGCAAAAAACCAGCAAGAAATTGTATAAGTAACAGGATTTGTGGAACTTCATTTTTGGATTTAAAGTTTTTTATAACATTGTATATTGCAAAAACCATGCCAATAACAAATAAAACAAGTGTAAGCTTATAAAATATACCATAATCCTTATACACATTTGTAACCAGCCCATCTGTCTGGTTTACCATAATATTCCATATGTTCTTAAAATTATCTGGTATGTTATGCAATGATATCTCACCTGAACGCATATACAAAAGTTTTGGTATTGAAATAACACCAAGCCGGATTTCATCTATATATCCTTTATTGACAAGCAGAAAAAGTAACAGGGGCAGAGCCATTACTGCAAGCACTATACAAGATATTATAGTATATTTGTTAATACCTGCTTTCTTCTTATAGACTGCATATATTATTTCCAATAAAATGATAACTGGTACAAATGGCCATATAGTTGCATATGCATACAATGAAAGCCCATACATTATAGCAGATACAATATAAAACACCTGTTTGTCCATCCCTTTTATAAAAAACAATAGTCCAAGCACCAGAAATGCTGGAGCAAGATTTGATTCAAGCCCCCATCTTGAAAGCATAATATGCCATGGCACAACAGCAAGGATAAACATGCTTATAAGACCTGCTTTCTCATTAAATAAACGCTTCATAAGCAGATAAACAGCTACAAGTGTAATTACAGCCATTATAAGCTGTGGCAGCCTTATAACCCATGTTTCCAGCCCAAACATTGCAATAAAAGGTATCATAAGGTAAGACTCCAGCACATTCATGCCACTTCCCCACGAAATAAAATAAACCGGAAAACTATAGCCAAAAGAATCTTTTCCATAATGCAGCAGCGAATATGCTTCATACCCGGCATATGCCTCATCCTGGTTTATTCCGCCAGGGATGCTTCCAAACTTATACACCCTTGCAAATATACCAACAGCCAGGATTATAAAAAATAACACACTTGTAACATTAACCTTTGAAATAAATTTTTGCTTCATAATACAGCTATCCATCCAATCTAAAATAGTAATGTAATAATTATACACAAAAAAATTATAAATTCAATCTGCCAGCCTTTTTGAGTTTCCACATTTTTTTAATACACAGGTATTTTGACTCTGGCAATTCCAAAGTTTTACCAACAGCAGCACGCTCCCGCTTGGATGGGATACGCAGTGGTGCATAAAATCTGAAAGAACCAGATTTAAGCACCAGCGCCCCAAACAGCTGCTTTATGGTAAAACATTTGGAATTTGCCAGAGTAATATAATCTTTGCGTAATTTAAAAAATGGGGAAACTCAAAGCCAGCCTTGCTTTCCACATATAAAATAATGTAGATTCAAGGATATAAATTACAAATTAATTATTACGTTTATATTGTTTTTATATATTAATCTAGCTGTATTCTGTTGACATTTTTTTATTTATTAAATTATAATTTAATTAATGGACAAACTGTGAAAGGAGGATATATAAACATATATAAATTTTTATTGCTAATGTTAAATACATATACAAATTACAGAAAGGATTACAAAAGTTATGAAAAAGAAAATTATAAAATATTTAACAACTGCCCTTATTTTAACAGGATGTGCAGTATCTGCTGACACACATATTAGTTCTGCAGGCTCTGCTTACCAAAATACAGAATATGATATACAAAAAATTATGGAAGAAACTGCTCTGTTTGATGAACATGAAATCCATAGGTTTATAGAAGAAACTAAATATGCTTTTGATGGAAATGAAACAGCAATAAAAGTTAATGATGATGGGTCTATTACTATATATACAACAAACGGCTCAAATAATAAAAACTATCAAGTTGGCAATAATCTCTATATGTATCCTATTGCTATGACTTATGGTGTAACAGAATAATAAAGTACATATGTTTAATATAACTTAAACCGTAGTGTGTCTAAAAATTAAAAAATATACAAATTATATTGCTATGGTAATTCCTAGACACTACCTAATATTAATTATACCCAAAACAGTATGATAAACTATATATATTTATCATACTGTTTTTTATTTATTATAGAAAATTTCTATAAATTAGAATCCAAGGGCATCAATAAAAACTTATACACTAATCCCCATGCCATGCCCCACATAGCACAAATAGCATAACAGGACAAGCCTGCTTTAGAAAAATACTGTTTTACATTTTCCGAGGTTGAAACCGTAATTATTCTTAGGCTGCGTTTTTTACTGTCCTAGAATGATTTTTCAACCTAAAAATTACTATGTTATTGTGTATTTGATTTGTAAATCATTCTTATATACATTTAATATTTATGCATTTATTTAGCAACATTGTATTGACAATGCTATATATTTTTTATTATAATATTATTAGTTGCTATTAAATTATAAATTTAGTCATACATATTTTAACAGCAAATATTTGAAAGAAAGGAGGCATTTATCTAATACTTACTAATTTTCTTTTATTATTAATATTCTAAATTTACAGAAAGGATTATAAAAAAATTATGAAAAAAACAAAATTATTATATTTCAGCTTAATAGCTGGTCTTTTAGTATCTGGTTTAACTTTAAATACAACAAAATCTAATGCACAAGAAGTAGTATCTGGATACAATTAAAATACAGATGAAAATACCATTTATTATGAGGAAGGAACAAAACTATCAGATATATATGATGTATATGGAATAGAGAAAGCAAATCCTATTACAGATTCATATAATAATGGAATATCACCTTTAAATACCTGGGGAATCTTACCATTTAGTTCCACAACAATAAAACCTGGCCACACATATTATTTATTATCACAAATTAAATATTCCTCTCCAAATTATGTAAAAATAACATTTCAAACAGATAGAGATTGTGATATAGTTGCTGGTCTTAATATTCTTGAAGGTGATACTATATATGCAACCAAAAAAGTTTCTTGTAAAGCTAATGTTCCAACTACTGTTTCCATTAATTTAGAAAAAAATAAAACTGTTGATGCATTTTTACTGAACATAAATGGTTTTAATGTTGGTGTAAGTAATATTTTTGTTAATTATGAATTACAGTAGTAAATTAATAATGTCTAGTTATATATTTAAAAAATAAGTAATCATATAATATTTATAAAGGAGATGTATTTATGAAAAAAAGGGTTATAAAATATTTAATAACAGCATCTGTCTTAATAGCTTGTATATTATTTACAAATACATATACAAGTTCTGCAAATTCTTCCAGCCAGAGTAAAGAACTGCCTAATAAACTAGGTGCACATATAAAAATTGATGAAAATGATATAGAATATACAATTCACAGTGATGGATCTGTAACCAGCCATATTAAAGTTAATAAAAATAATAAAGATTTTGAAGATGGTAATATAACATATGGATATCCAACTGGTTTTTATACATACTCTGACAACCAATAAATACATACATTTAATATAATTTAAATCTATTAACAGTATGATAAATACATTATGTATTTATCATACTGTTTTTATAATAATTGCGGTTGTATAGAACACGCACCAATATTTTTAATAAAAATAGGATATATATTTTGATAACCATAGTTATATTATATACAAAATTTTAATATGCAATGTCATTTAATTAAACAAAACCTTATAAATAATAGGCTTATAAATATTTTACCAAAAGGTAGCTGTTATAGTTTATAAAGGATACTGGTACTTAAGCCACATAACTTGTATATTAAAAAACAGACAAACCCAAAACCATGTATTTGGGTTTCCACATTTTTTACAACCCACAAAGCTTATATTACTCTGGCGGATTCCAAATGTTTTACAAAAAAGCAGCTGTATGGGGGCGCTGGTGCTTAAGCCACGTCTTCAATGTTTAATAGAAACTTTTGTTTCTATTAAGCATTTGGGGCTTTATGCACCACTGCGTATCCCATCCAAGTGCAAACGTGCTGCTTGTGGTAAACATTTGGAATTGCCAGAGGCAAAATACCTGTGTATTAAAAAAATGTGGAAACTCAAACTGCCTGTACACTTGACAATTTCATATTTCCTCGGTAAAATATTGCTTGTCGTACATAAACAACAGATTTATTTGAATGGAGTGATTATTTGGATTCTAGTGACGCCTCGAAGATAGCTATTTTATTTATACTGCTGTTGCTATCTGCTTTTTTTTCATCAGCAGAAACATGCCTGACAACTATTAGCAAAATGCGCTTAAAATCAATGGCGGATGAAGAAGTTAAGAATGCTGCCCTGGTTTTAAAGCTGGTTGAAAATCCAACCAAACTTTTAAGTACAATACTTATTGGTAATAATATAGTGAACCTTTCTGCATCTTCACTTACTACCTCATTTGCTATAGAACTGGCAAAAAAAGCTGGGTTATCAACAATGACAAGTGCATTTACAGGTCTTGCCACAGGTATACTTACAATTCTTGTAATTATATTTGGTGAAATACTGCCAAAATCTTTTGCAACAATAAATAGTGAAAAAATGTCACTTTTATATGCAAAACCTGTTTATATGCTTACAAATTTACTTTACCCGCTTTCTTTTATATTTGATAAGTTTTCAAACCTGCTTCTCAAATTATTCCATATAAGCAGTTCAAAGCGTCCTGCAATAACAGAGAATGAACTTCGTACAATACTTGATGTAAGCCACGAGGAGGGAGTAATTGAAACTGAAGAAAGAAAGATGATTACCAATGTTGTTGATTTTGGTGATTCACTTGCAAAAGATATAATGGTACCTAAAATGGATGTAGAGTTTGCCAGTATAGATTTGTCATATGACGAACTTATGGAATGTTATTCCAAGGAGAAATATACACGTATGCCTGTTTACAATGACAGCCGTGATGACATACTTGGTATAATTAACCTGAAAGATGTATTCTTCTACCAGGGCAATAAAGAAGATTTCCATATGGCAGATGTTATGAGAGGTGCTTATTTTACTTATGAATACAAGAAAATATCGGAACTGTTTTTTGAAATGAAGAAGGCTTCTATAACAATGGCGATTGTTCTTGATGAATATGGTTCAACATCTGGTATCCTTACTATGGAAGATTTAATAGAAGAAATAGTTGGTGATATCCGTGATGAATATGATATTAACGAAGAAGATGATATCACTAAAATAGATGATGAAAATTATATTCTTCTTGGCATTGCTAAGCTTGATGATATTGATGAAGCATTAGGTATAAAAATACAGTCAGAAGACTATGATTCTATAGCAGGCCATATTATTAACCTTCTTGACCATTTCCCAGATGCAGGGGAATCAGTTTCAGATGAATATGCTAAATATACTGTTATTGAGTCCACTAAAAACCGTATTGACAAGGTTAAACTGCATCTTCTGCCAAAACCAGATGATGTGGTGGATAATACAGAAAAAGAAAATACAGAAGAATAAAAGTGAATGCCAGGGCACTCACTTCTGGCAGTAATTGCAAGGCAATTCCTGCTTATATAATTTATTATTAAAACGGGGGACGTGTTTGCGTTCCCCGTTTTGTCTGCATATAAACTTCTATGAAATATTTCCAGGCTTACATTCTTCAAATGTACACTTTGTTATCCTCATACCAACTACTTTATCAATAGCACCTCCATAGTATTCAGATACACACCTTCTGAATATACATTTATCTATAACTCCTTTGCTTCCATACATCTGTACTCCTGCACCGCATTTTGCCCTGCAGTTTACAAAAACACAACGTTCTATATTGCCGCCCTGGCTGTATATTGCACCTTTCTGGCAGAAATTAAATATACAGTCAGATATTTCAGGCTGGTATGCATTATAAATTGCCCTGCCACCGTCCATATTACGGAAAAGTGATTTTGTAACTTTTATCCTTGTACTTAATATATTAATCCCGCCTGTCTTTAACATACCATCAATTTCACAATGGTGTATCCTGCACTCTTTGGCATTATCCAGGTATATCATATCCCCATTTTCAATATGGTTACACACAATCCTTGCGTTTCTCATTAAAAGGTGTCCTGTACAATGTAATGGGTAATTAAGGTAAATATCAGCATTTTCTACTAGCAGCCTGCCACCGCTTTCTACAAATACAGGGCAGTCTATTATTGTAGAAATTCCTATATGGTATTCGTCTGCAACACGTAAAGGCTTACTTGATGTAATATGCTGCACTACCTCAGCCCCTGTAGGATGGCAGTCTGAATATTCAAGTTTCTCAACTTTTCCTTCCATTATACCAGAATAAAATACCGCAGCACCATATTCAGCAACATTGCATCTAGTAAAATGGCAGTCTGAAATAGCAGTACCCTCTGTACCATAAACAGCTCCTCCACGCTTTGCCTCACAGTCACAGAAGTGGCATCCTTTTATCCTTACACGTCCTCCCCTTGCCATAACAGCACCACCATCCTCTGGTGAATAGCAGTCAAAAAAACCAGTGCCTGAAATAGAAAGTGCCTTGCCCCAGAAACGTACAGCAGCACCCCTTGTAGTATGGTATATATTAGAATTTTCTATAACTGCCACACCTTCTTCTGCACGTATAAACATACCATAATTACGGCAGTCTGCTTCTACAGCAGAAAGGGTTACACGGCTGTTTGCCGTATGCAGGTTTATACATGCCCTGTGGCGGCCTGATTTACGGACAATTTTAGAATTATTAATAACCAGGCTGCCACCATTAAGTGATATATTTCCAAATATCCTTACAACAGCATTGTCTATTACCAGGCTCATACCCTCATTTAAAACTATATCCTCGTAAATATTACATCTGTCAATCAGCCTGAAATGTTTCTTCTCATCCAGTATCTCCTGGGTAAATCCTACGCTTTCTGTAAGCTGCATTATGTAATATTTTAAATCTGGAATCCCTATATCTTCTTTTTCACCAATAAATGCTGCAATCTTCTGGCACTCTGTAATATTTTCCTCAAACGCATACTGGGTAAACTTCTGCAGCAGGCTGAATTTATCTTTTGGCACACCAAACATCCTTGAAAAAAGTTCTAAGGATTTACGGCTCTCTTCTGATATGCCGCCATCATTTATAGACACATTAACCAAATCCATCATTAGAAAAGCACGTTCCCTGCCTGTCTTTAAATTATCAAGCAGATAGTCAATAACTGCTGCATTATCCCTTGAATTCCTAAGTGCCCATGCAACATCAGAAGAATCAAGCTTAAGCCCTGCTTTAAGAAGACGTTCCAGTTCATAATTATTAAGAGGATTGGTCTCCTGGTCCAGCTGTGCCTGCAGGATAACAGCTGAACTATACATAACTTTAAAATCTTTTGTCTTGGTACACATAGGATGTTCTGGTGTCATCCAGAACTTTCTTCTCATATTAAATTTTGTAAGTGTATCTAAAATCATGCAAACCACCTCCTAACGCACCTTAAGCTCAAAATCATCTTCATATACATTAAATATCCCATCACCAGGCGGAATACAACCATTACATTCACATCCCCTTGCATACTGTCCGAACTTCTGGTATTTAAAATAAACCGCCGCACCAAGATAAGCCGCCTTACATCTGTTAAAATTACAATTTTCAATTTTAACATTCCCTATTGATTCAGAATACACCGCACCACCATAATCAGCATAACAATCATTAAAACTACACTGTTTCATAACCATTTTAGCAGAACCATAAATCCCTGCTGCACCCGAAACATTATTATAAAACCCTGTATTCTCTATTAAAGATGAAAGCCCATTAAAACTTACTGCCCGTTCTCCAGCTGTCCTTCTGATTTCGCTCCCTGCAATAATAAGCCTTCCAGTTTCCTGCCTTATAAATCCACATGTTTTTCCACAGTCAATAAAAGAATTTTCTATATTTACAACTGCCGTTTCCTTAAAATTCATCCAGTAACCACTTTCACACTCTTCTACTTTAATCCTTGCATTATCAAGGCGTACCCTTCCGCCAGTTGTCCTTATGCAGCCTTTCATATTTACATAGGCCCCGTTAACTAGCAGGGAACCTCCACGTTCTATTGTTATATCACCTTCTATCAACGAAGGCTTATCTAACACAAATGTTTCACCTGCTTTGATATCAATATTATTATAATACTCTTCCATTGAAAAACCTGGAAAGAAATATACAAGAATCTGGTAACTTACATCATATCCCTCTTCCTGGAATTTCCTGTAACACTGGACTGCTGTTTCCACATTGCCCTGCTGGGCGGCATTATTAAAATTCTCAAAAAAATTGCACTCTGCATCTGAAAACCTGAAAACTTTTAAATAGTTATCAAGTATACCTTTACAATAATCCTGTGACCACAAAGAAAGCCTGTACAGTTTATAAATATCAGCCATAAAACAATACTGCATTTCTTTGCTGTTAATTCTCTTGAAAAACTCTGCAATCCTGAAATCAAAATAGTTATTTATATCAATAATTATCTGGTTCCTGTTTTTTTGCGAAATACAGATACTGCCTAATATTTTATCATAACACGCCTGAAGCTCTGTAACTGCCCTTAAATTACCTACAGCCATAACCCCAAGCCCATAACAGTATAGATATTTAAAACCCTCATCCTTTTCAGACATAGGATGCCCTTTATATTCAAGTTCACTTTGGCGTTTTTTTAAATATTCCAGAATATCCATTATCACCACCACCTTACATATTTATTTACTAATTAGATTATATACTGTAAATCTATGTAAAGCAAATATAAATAATTAAATGTAACGGATTTTAATTACTGGTAGAATTTGGGATAAGATTCCATTTTTCTTTTACGGATGTTTATTAGATTTTTCCTGACCATCATGGAAGATTTTTTACAATGACGCATAAAATAATCATTTTCCCTGCCTGATGCTTTTTCATAATTCCTGTTTAGAAACTGGAGTATACGTCCCTCAGACATAGATTCTGATAATTCAAGATTATATGGCATAATTCCAATCTTTTCCCTTGGAATATGGTATTCATAACATATTCTCCGGTAGTTAAATAAAAGTTCTGGCTGGTATGCACCAATAAGATAAACTGCCTTTTCTTGTATAGAAGGGTAATTGTCAAAAAATTCCCTTAGAGCTATTTTGTCCTGTACCAGGTTTACAACTACCAGGTCTGCTTCTGTTAAAATAGCATTAGAACTTAAATTCTCATTGCGTTCAGTATCTATAAATACATAGTCTGAAAAGAGTTCAAGATTATAGAAAAGCTCTTTATAAACAAGATTAAATTCATAATTAAAAACTTCTTTGTTTATAATATAACTTTGTGGAAGATAATACATACTTGTATATAACAGCGGCATCGCTGCATGGTGGAGAAGTTCATCTCCCCTGCCCCCTGAATATAATCCTTTTAACACATATTCAATTCCTTCCCTGTTATAATAACGCCCGCTTTCTTTAAGCCTTTCAACCTGTTCTCCTGGCAGTATTATGCTGGCTATGCTGTTACAGCTGTAATGGTTTTCTAGTAATATGGTTTTGCCAGCCCCAGCTATTGAGGTGAGCGCCGATATACATACCATATTTGTAGTAACGCCACCCCGTCCCCTGCTGTTACTCCAAAATGCGATTTTCAATGTTTCCTCCATTCTGCTAACAGATGCCCTGTTAGACTCCCATACAATCTGATTCCCCATAATCCAGATTTCCCCTAAAAACGTAATATGCATTTATCTTTAGAACTAAATATATAATATCTAAGACTTTGTGTTTCGTAAAGTAATTTTTTTAATTTCTACATATTCAACAAATTTAATCTTAAATTTTATTAAGAAAGACAAAAAATACCATTTTAAAAATGGCATTTATAGGTTTGTAACCCTTTAAAAAAGACTAATTACAGCCTTAATTTATCTTAATTTTAACATAAATATTAACCTGTCTAAACATAACAAACCTTTCTATATTATACATGCACTGTATTAAAATCCTTTATCTGCTTTACAATTACATCATGTAAACAGCTTACAAAATTATTATATAATTCCGGGTGTAGTCTGTAAATAAATGTTTTTAAAATAATAAAATATTAATTGACTTTTCTACAACTACAATATATAATACATAGATAACAGCACATAAAATAAAACCAGGTATATTATCCTGGTTAATATAATAAAGATTAAAGGAGAACTTAATTATGAAGCAGAAACCACCAATAAATATAAGTCTTACAAAACGTGATTTAGATGTTTTAAATATATTATGGGAAAGTGATGACCCAAAGACAGCAGCCCAGATTGTAAAAGCTGGTCCTGAACTTACAATGAACACTGTACAAGCTGTACTTAGAAAGCTTTTAAAAAACAAATTAGTTGAAATAGCTGAAATTGTATATAGTGGCACTGTACTTACAAGAAGCTACAAGCCAATTATTTCACAGGAGGATTTCCTGTTGCATAAAATGACATCAGAATACCAGTCATTAAGAAAGAAAATTTCCAAAGTATCTATTCTTACTGCACTTCTGGATACAGAAGAAGATACTGAAAGAATAGACCAGGATCTTTTAGATATAGAAGAACTTGTACACAACTATAAGAAGACAAGACATTAAGATACGAAGATAGTTTTAAAGTGGGGCTTAGGGGTTTATTTTTAAAATCCCACGGAGGTATTTTATGTTAAATTTCAGCCTTTCCAGTGTAATTATGGCAGTATTAACCAGTAATTTACTTATAGTAATTTTATCTGTTATTTTTTTAAACAGGTCTATACTATATAAATTTGGCCTCCCACTACTTAGCATATTTGGTGGACTTATTATTTTACGTATGCTAATGCCATTTGAACTAAATAATATTACACAAAATATATATTTTCCAGAACGTCTTTCCAAAGCAATAGTTTATATATGCCATCCACGTATACAGATACCTTTCTTTGGAAAAGCACTTTCAATATGGCATATTTTTATAACTATATGGATAATAGGATTCATAATATTATTAATACACTATATTTATATTAACCATAAAACATATATATTCTTTTCTACTTATGGTACTGATGTGACAAAACGTCCAGAATATGTATATATTATTGATACTATATGTAAAGATGAGGAACTTAAGAAAAAAATTTCTGTTATAAAACTGCCATTTCCGCAGATTCCATCGGTAATACGGCACCATTCCCATTATTACATAGTAATGCCGAATAAATTAGCCTTAAGTAGTGAAGAAACTATGCTTGTGTTCAGACATGAGATAACACATATAATTAACCATGATTTAATATTTAAATTTATCGTACAAGTTATATGTTATTTTTACTGGTGGAATCCACTTTGTATTTTCTTAAAGAAACGTATTAATATGTTTTTAGAACTACGGGTTGATTTATCCATAATCTCTGAAAATGAAAAACAAGCTGATGATTATATGGACTGCCTGCTTAAAGTAGCAACATATAATTTAAGAGTTAAAAAGAATATGGCATTATTATCAAGAGTTATGCTTCTTCCTATAAATTCTTCTGAACAAAAAAAGCGTTTTGCTTATATTACACAGGAGAAAGAAAAGAAGAATAAAGTATTATGTAGTTTTCTACTTGTATTAGCATTCACTCTTTGTATATTATCTTATCTCTTTATTTTTGAAGGCAGTTATATGTATCCAGAACATATGTCAGAAGGAGAATTTTTAATAAACTCTGAAAATATATTTATTATTAAAAATGAAGATAATACATATGATATTTATTTTGAAGGAGAGTTATGTGAAACAGTCGATTCTCTGGAATATTATCCAGAGGACTGTAAAATATATTCATCCAAAGAGGAGGCACTAAAAAATGAAAAAGAGTAAACTTATTGTTTCATGTCTTGCTGCTTTAACACTGGTATGTACTGTTGCACCATGCTGCACACACGCAGATGCAAACGTAACAACACAGGAAGTAACAGCTATTGGAAATTCTGATGAAGGCATTATGCCACTTTCAGATGACATCAGATATGTTTACAAAAAAACTGAAGATGGACACATGTACAAACGTCTTTATAACTTTAGTAAAGGCATGTGGGTTGGTGACTGGATTCAAATTAAATAATTTCTAACCATGGGCACACCAGATAATAAATATCTGGTGTGTTTTTTATATTATATCAGATAGTATTACTATTTATTATATATACATTGTATAATATTTTACTATAATTGGAATTTAATCATTTTTTTATTATACCAGATTATATTCTTCTTAATTTTAAAATATATATAATTCTGCATTCCATTCTATTGTACAAAAAATATACTTCCAATTATAAAAACTGTATAATTAAAAAAATATGCTATCCATTGTATAATAGTTGCAAATCCCCGTTTTCTTGTCTATAATATATTGTATACTACTCATTTTTTTACAACCATTTATGGATGTGCTGTTTCCATAAACTATGTATACATATTAATACAGCACAGAAAAGAGGTAAATTATGAAAATAAATGAATCCGGCCCAGATTTTAATATTCCAAAATCCATTCCACGCACAGTAGAACAAGCCAAAGATGAGGGATATAACAAAGCTACAATCAAACAAATGGCACGCTCAGGACAAATTGAATGTGAAACATGTGAAAACAGAAAATACAAAGATGGTTCTGATGAAATGGTTTCATTTAAATCACCATCACATATTTCCCCACAAGCAGCAGCTTCTGCAGTCAGGTCACATGAACAGGAACATGTAAATAATGCATATAAAAAAGCTGCAAATAATAATGGTGAAGTAATGCAGGCAAGTGTACGCATTAAGACCTCTATATGTCCTGAATGTGGAAGAAATTATGTGTCAGGAGGAGAAACAACAACCCAAATTAAATATAATGAAGAAAACCCATATGCAAAGAACTTCAAAAGTGCAGATGCTGCAAATATTCCAGGACAAAATTTTGATATGAAAAATACTTTTTAAAAAAACAGGCAGACAATGCCTGTTTTTAATTATATAAAAATTATATTACCCTGGCAAATTCCAAATGTTTTACCATAAAGCAGCTGTATGTGGGCACTAGACCGTATTTGAAAACTGCTTTTAAACTGTCAAATTGCACAAAGAGTATATTGCGCTGGCAAGTTCCAAATGTTTTACCATAAAGCAGCTGTTATGGATTCGCTGGTGCTTAAGCCCCGTAATATGGGGCTTTATGCACCACTGCGTATCCATCCAAGCGGAAGCGTGCTGCTGTTGGTAAACATTTGGAACTGCCAGCGCCAATACCTTATGAAAACCAATACCTTTATGCACTTTTTATAATTCAATTCATTCCTGAAATCTCTTTATAAGTATACCTCCAAGCATCCCTGTAGCTATTCCAGCCACTACCCCTGCTATCAACAGAAATGGAAGATAATACATTATAAGCTTATTATTAAGAACAACTATAGCAACAAGTATCTGTCCTATATTATGGGACACCCCGCCTGCTACACTTACTCCATATACAGAAAACTTCTTTGTTTTCTTTAGCAACAGCATTACAATAAAACTTAAAATACCACCAGACAAGCTATAAAGCAGGCCTGACAGGCTTCCAAAAGTAATACCACATAATACTATCCGCACAACAGCTATGCAAAATGCTGTAAGCGGGTTTAAATTAAATATAGAAAACAACACTACTATATTGGATAAACCAACTTTAATGCCAGGTACCCCAAAATTCAATGGAAGCATTGATTCTATATAACTTAACACAAATGCCACAGCCACTAGCATACCTGTTTTGGCTATATTTTTAGTATCCATACCTGTTTATTTTACATCTTTTATACTAAAACTTACCCTGCCCATTTTATCCTTACCAAGGCATACTACTTTAACCCTGTCACCAAGTGTAAGGACATCTTCAACATGGTTTATCCTCTCCCTTGCTATTTTAGAAATATGGACCATTCCTTCTTTGCCTGGGGCAAATTCAAGAAATGCACCAAATTCCTTAATATTTATAACTTCACCTTCAAGGACTTGTCCTTCAAAGAAATCTGTAACAATTATTTCAATAAGCCTTCTGGCTTCTGCCATCATTGCCTCATCTTCACCACAGATTGAAACCATTCCTTCATCTGTAATATCAATCCTTACTCCTGTACGCTCAATAAGTGAATTAATTGTTTTACCACGCTGTCCTACCACATCACCTATCTTTACAGGGTCAATCTGCATCTGTATAATCTTAGGTGCATATTTACCTACATTCTTACGTGGTTCACTAATTGCAGGAAGCATAACATTATCAAGAATATACATCCTTGCTTCACGTGTACGTTTTATAGCTTCTTCTACAATAGGCTTTGTAAGGCCATGGATTTTAATATCCATCTGTATTGCTGTAATACCGTCCTTTGTACCAGCTACTTTGAAATCCATATCCCCAAAGAAATCTTCAAGTCCCTGGATATCTGTAAGCACAATATAGTCATCATCTGTATCACCTGTAACAAGTCCACATGAAATACCTGCAACTGGCTTTGTAATTGGCACGCCTGCTGCCATAAGTGACATTGTTGATGCACAGATACTTGCCTGTGATGTTGAACCATTAGACTCAAATGTTTCTGACACTGTACGTATTGTGTATGGGAACTCCTCTTCACTTGGAAGGACTGGCACAAGTGCTTTCTCTGCTAATGAACCATGTCCTATCTCACGTCTTCCTGGTCCACGGCTTGGCTTTGTTTCGCCTACAGAGTATGATGGGAAATTGTAATGGTGCATATAGCGCTTTTCTGTAGTAAAAGCGTCAAGCCCGTCTACCTTCTGCTTTTCAGAAAGTGGTGCAAGTGTTGTAATTGTACAAATCTGTGTCTGTCCACGTGTAAACATTGCTGAGCCATGCACCCTTGGTATAAGGTCAACTTCTGCTGCAAGTGGCCTTATCTCTGTAATCTGGCGTCCATCAGGCCTTTTATGGTCTTTTAGTATCATTTTACGCACTGTCTTCTTCTGGTACTGGTAAATTGCTTCGCCAAGGATTGCAAGCCATTCTTCATTATCAGCAAAGGCTTCTTCAAGCTTCTCTGTAACCTGGCGTATATTCTCCTCACGTACCTGTTTGTCATCTGAAAATACTGCTGTTTCCATTTCTTCTGGTGGTACAATTTCTTTAATTGCAGTAAACATTTCATCTGGAATTGCACAGCTTGTATACTCATGTTTTGGCTTGCCTGCTTCTTCTACTATTTTATTTGTAAATTCAATAATTGTCTGGTTTATCCCATGGCAAAGGTATATTGCTTCAAGCATCTTATCTTCTGGAATTTCATCTGCACCCGCTTCAATCATAATAACCTTTTCACTGGTTGAAGCAACAGTAAGCCTTAACTGTCCATTATCCCATACTTCCTGTCCAGGGTTTACAATAAACTCCCCATCCACCATTCCAAGCTGTGTAGTTGCACATGGCCCACAGAATGGAATATCTGAAATACTTGTTGCTATAGCAGAACCAATCATTGCAACAAGTTCTGGACGGCATTCTGGGTCTACTGAAAGCACGAGATTATTCAATGTACAGTCATTGCGGTAATCTTTTGGGAAAAGCGGACGCATAGGCCTGTCTATAACACGTGATGTAAGTACAGAATTTTCTGATGCTTTACCTTCACGTTTATTAAAACCGCCTGGTATTTTACCAACAGCGTACATTTTCTCCTCAAATTCTACTGAAAGAGGGAAGAAATCTATACCCTCCCTCGGTTTGTCTGATGCGGTAGCAGTACAAAGCACTGTAGTTTCACCATAATGCATAAGTGCTGCACCATTTGCCTGCTTTGCAACCCTTCCAATATCTACTGTCAAAGTCCTGCCTGCAAGTTCCATGGAATATGATTTATATGCCATTATCTCTCCCTTCTGGGTTTATAACCCGGTGCTGGCATTTAAGCCAGGATTTATTCTACTGGCAGGCCTTCCGAAACAACTGAAAACGCCACCTTGGCAGATGGATTTTTCAGAAGTCCCGGTAACTGCCTGCACACTATGTGTTATAGTATATCATTAATGCTCCATCTATGCAAGAAAAGGACAAAAAAATGAAAAAGCAGGCCCGGATACAAAAATGGGGATAAAAAATATCCCCATTCCCTAAACTAACACTTGCAAACAAGCAAGATATAATTTATAATCAGATTAGAAACAATCAAAGGATTCTGCAGGTCCAGTGATTGTCACCAGAAACTTAATTAAATAATTAAACAGCAGGCTATCCCCTATTGGCGTAGGAGATAGCCATTTTATTTGCGGTGGTTGTCAATATAAGATAAAACTGCAAATACAACTAAAAGTAATGTTAAAACTTCTAAAGTATCCATATGTATCTCCTTTCCGTTTCCGGAAAGAACAACCACCAGACTATCCCTACGTTGTCCTCATCTGGTTGATTAATATTATAACATATTATTACAATAAATACTACAAAAAAACAGCCAGAATCCTGGCTGTCTTTCTTATATCATTATTTAACTTCTGCCTGCCTATTTTATTATACGTGCCTTTAACACACCATCAATGCTGTTTAATTTATCTGCCATCTCTTGTGTGCTTTCTGAATCTATATCAAATACACAGTATGAATAATTGCCTTTACTCTTATTTGTCATATGTGCTATATTTACACCATCAAATACATTAGTAAGGCGGTTTAACATTCCAGGTACATTTTTATGTGCTACTGTAATCCTTCCCTTTGCACTGCATTCGCCTGCATCACATGCAGGGAAATTTACAGAATTAACTATATTTCCATTTTCAAGGAAATTACGTATCTGGTCAACTGCCATAACTGCGCAGTTATCTTCGGACTCCTCTGTTGAAGCACCAAGATGAGGTGTAGCAATTACATTTGGCATTTTTGCTACAGCAGGGTTAGGGAAATCAGTAACATATTTTGCTACTTTGCCAGATTCCAGTGCTTCTTTCATATCCTCGTCATTTACAAGAGTGTCCCTTGCCATGTTAAGAATAACTACACCATCTTTCATTTTACTGAATGCTTCTTTATTTATCATTCCCTTTGTATCATCAAGCAGTGGCACGTGTATTGTTATATAATCACATTCACTATAAATCTCGTCATATGTTTTAACAATATTGACATCCCTTGAAAGTGAAAGTGCATTTTTTACTGAAAGATATGGGTCTACGCCATATACTTCCATCTTCATACGGTTAGCAACATTGGCAACAAGTACACCTATTGCACCAAGACCAATTACACCAATCTTCTTGCCCATAAGCTCTGTGCCTGCAAACTGTTTTTTTGCCTTTTCCATATCTTTGCTGATATTTGGATTATCTTTATTTTCTTTAACCCATTCAATACCACCATTAATATCACGTGCTGCAAGAAGCATACCTGCAACAAAAAGTTCTTTTACACCATTGGCATTGGCACCTGGTGTATTGAAAACTACAATACCTCTGTCTGCGCATTTATCAACAGGGATATTATTGTATCCAGCACCTGCCCTTGCAACTGCAAGCAGGTTGTCTGGAAGTTCTGAATCATGCATTGAAGCACTTCTTACAAGTACAGCCTGTGCATCTGCAAAATTGTCTGTCTTCTCATATCCATCTGTAAAATTATCAAGCCCTACAGCGGCTATAGGATTTAAACATGTATACTTAAACATTATGCATTTTCCTCCTCAAACTTCTTCATAAAGCTTACAAGCTTCTCTACACCTTCTTTTGGCATAGCATTGTAAATACTTGCCCTCATACCGCCTACTGTGCGGTGGCCTTTAAGGTTTACAAGCCCTTCTGCTGCTGCTTCTTTAACAAACTTTGCATCAAGTTCCTCATTACCTGTTATAAATGGGACATTCATAAGTGAACGGTCTTCTTTTACAACTGTCCCTTTGAAAAGCTTGCTCTGGTCAAGGAAATCATAAAGTATCTTTGCTTTTTCTTCATTTTTCTGTTTCATAACCTCAAGGCCGCCCATGTTCTTAATCCACTTAAATACTTTTCCGCAGATATATATTCCATAAGCAGGAGGTGTATTATATAATGAATCATTATCAGCATGTGTTTTGTACTGCAGCATTGTTGGTGTCCCTGGAAGTACGTCTTCTGTAACCAGGTCTTCACGTATAATAACGATTACAACACCTGCTGGCCCGACATTCTTCTGCACACCACCATAAATTATGCCATATTTTGATACATCTACAGGCTCTGATAAAAAGCATGAAGAAACATCTGCTACAAGTGTCTTACCCTTTGTGTCTGGAAGCTTCTTATACTTTGTGCCATAAATTGTATTATTTTCACAAATATATACATAATCCGCATCTTCAGAAACTGGCAGGTCTGAACAGTCAGGGATATATGAGAATGTCTTGTCTTCTGATGAAGCAATTTTATTTGCCTTGCCATATTTGCTTGCTTCCTGCCATGCCTTTTTCGCCCACTGTCCTGTAATAATATAGTCAGCAACTTTGTTTTTCATAAGGTTCATAGGTATCATGGCAAACTGCTGTGAAGCCCCGCCCTGCAGGAACAGGACTTTATAGTTATCTGGTATTCCCATTAACTCCCTTAAATCTTTTTCAGCAGTTTTAATTATATTGTCGTATGCCTTGGAACGGTGGCTCATCTCCATAACAGACATGCCTGTTCCATCGTAATCTAACATTTCTGCTGCTGCCTCTTTTAATACCTCTTCCGGTAATACCGCCGGACCGGCTGAAAAATTATAAACTCTGCCCACTTTAATGTGCCTCCTTTTGTATATATCTATATGTTACTTAATTAATTGTTACCATTTTTTAAATCATTTTCATCAAATGCCTCATCAATATTTTTGCCTGGGGCTACCATTGGAAATACTTTGTCATCACTTTGTATTATACATTCAATTACAACAGGTACATCACTTTCTAATGCTTCCCTAAGTACTGGTTCTGCTTCTTCTTTTGATGAAATCCTGTATGCTTTTGCCCCCATTGCTTCTGAGAGTTTCATATAATCTATATTATCATTTAATAATGTATGTGAATATCTTTTCCCATAGAACAATGTCTGCCACTGGCGTACCATTCCAAGCACCTGGTTATTAAATATAATTTCAATAACTGGCAGCCTGCTTCTTGAAGCTGTTATAATTTCATTCATATTCATACGGAAACATCCGTCACCTGCTATATTTACAACAGTTTTATCTGGAAATGCTGCTTTAGCCCCTATTGCTGCACCAAGCCCGTATCCCATTGTCCCAAGCCCGCCTGATGTAATTAATGTACGTGGTTTAAGGTATTTATAGTACTGTGCTGCCCACATCTGGTGCTGCCCTACTTCTGTTGCTATAATTGCATCACCCTGTGTAACTTCATAGAGTTTTTCAATAATATAAGGGCCTGTAAGCACTTCTTTATTATACGTAAGCGGAAGTGCATCCTTACGTGCCATTACTTTGTCAATCCACTCTTTATGGTAAAGCTGTTCAAGCCTTGAATTAAATATCTCAAGCACTGATTTAATATCACCAGTTATATTTATATCAACAGAAACATTTTTATTAACTTCTGCATCATCTACATCTATCTGGATTATTTTTGCATTTTTGGCAAATGTTTCTGTATTGCCTGTTACCCTGTCTGAGAAACGTGAACCAAGCACTATAAGCACATCACATTCAGATACGCTTAAATTAGCTGTCTTGGTACCATGCATGCCAAGCATGCCTATATAGTAATTATCATCACCACGGAAAGCACCTTTTCCCATAAGGGTATCTGTAACAGGTGCATCAACACGTTTTACAAATTCTTCAAGTTCTTTTGAAGCATTTGCAATAATAACGCCTCCGCCAGTAAATATTACCGGCTTCTTTGAAGCACGTATTGTTTTAATTGCTTCTTCTACTGCCAGTTCATCAATTTTATCTGTCATTCTTGGGATAAGCCCTGGAACTTCTTTTACATAATCTGTTTCATCACTTGTAGCATTTTTTACAATATCTATAAGAACAGGCCCTGGCCTTCCTGAACGTGCTATTTTAAATGCACGCCGGATTGTTGGCGCAAGTGCATTTACGTCTTTAACAATAAAACTATATTTAGTAATTGGCGTTGTAATGCCTGCAATGTCTATCTCCTGGAAGGAGTCTTTGCCAAGCAGCGGAAGTCCTACGTTGCATGTAATTGCTACAACAGGCACTGAATCCATATATGCTGTTGCAATTCCTGTTACAAGATTTGTTGCACCAGGACCGCTTGTTGCCATGCATACACCAACTTTGCCTGTTGCACGGGCATATCCGTCAGCAGCATGTGCAGCTCCTTGTTCATGTGAAACAAGCACATGTTTTATTTCATCCTGGTGGCGGTATAGTTCATCATATATATTTAATATTGCACCACCTGGATAACCAAAAATAGTGTCAACACCTTGTTCCTTTAAACATTCAATAACAATCTGGGAACCTGTCATTTGCATTTTAGTAACCAACCCTTTCTTTTATATATTAACTGGCATCTTAAGGATTGCTCCTTTATCTGCTGATGTTACCATGGATGCATATCTTGCAAGATATCCTGTTTTTACCCTTGGTTCTTTTGGGGTCCATGCTGCCTTACGTTTTGCAAGTTCATCATCAGACACCTTTACATTAATTGTATTGGAAGGTATATCTATTGCAATAATATCCCCTTCCTCTATAAGTGCTATAGGTCCGCCTACTGCTGCCTCTGGTGATACATGCCCTATTGAAGCGCCCCTGGATGCACCAGAGAAGCGTCCATCTGTAATAAGTGCAACACTTGAACCAAGCCCCATTCCTGCAATGGCTGATGTAGGATTTAACATTTCCCTCATGCCAGGCCCGCCTTTTGGCCCTTCATAACGGATAACTACAACATCACCTGAAACAATCTTTCCGCCTTTAATTGCTGCAATAGCATCTTCTTCACAGTCAAATACCCTTGCTGGCCCTTCATGTACCATCATTTCAGGCACAACTGCTGAACGCTTTACTACACAGCTGTCTGGTGCTATATTACCACGCAGCACCGCAATCCCGCCTGTTTCACTGTATGGTTCACTAACCGGGCGTATAATTTCTGTATTTTTATTAACACAGCCTTCTATATTTTCACCCACTGTCTTTCCTGTCGCTGTTATAAGGTCTGTGTAGAGAAGTCCTTTTTTATTTAATTCATTCATAACTGCATAAATGCCGCCTGCTTCATTCAGCTCTTCCATATAGTGGTGGCCTGCTGGTGCAAGATGGCACAGGTTAGGTGTCTTTTCACTAATCTGGTTAGCTATGTCAAGGTTAATCTCTACACCTGCTTCATGTGCGATTGCTGGAAGATGAAGCATTGTATTTGTAGAACATCCAAGTGCCATATCAACAGTCAGGGCATTCATAAATGCTTTTTCTGTCATTATATCCCTTGGACAGATATTTTTCTCAAAAAGTTCCATAACTTTCATGCCAGCATGTTTAGCAAGCCTTATTCTTTCTGAATATACAGCAGGTATTGTGCCATTGCCCCTAAGCCCCATTCCTATTGCCTCAGTAAGGCAGTTCATGCTGTTTGCTGTATACATACCTGAACATGAACCACATGTAGGACATGCATTGCACACATAATTATTTACTTCTTCATCTGACATCTTTCCTGCTGCATGTGCACCAACTGCCTCAAACATTGACGAAAGACTTGTCTTCTCACCATTTACATGGCCTGCAAGCATAGGCCCGCCACTTACAAATATTGTTGGTACATTTACCCTGGCAGCAGCCATAAGAAGCCCTGGCACATTTTTATCACAGTTTGGAACCATAACAAGTGCATCAAACTGGTGTGCAAGTGCCATACACTCTGTTGAATCTGCTATTAAATCCCTTGTAACAAGGGAATATTTCATGCCAATATGTCCCATTGCAATACCATCACATACTGCGATTGCTGGAAATACTATTGGTGTACCGCCTGCCATTGAAACACCTGTCTTAACTGCTTCAACGATTTTATCAATATTCATATGGCCTGGTACAATTTCATTATATGAACTTACTATGCCGACAAGCGGCCTTTCAAGCTCTTCTTCTGTAATGCCAAGTGCATTAAATAAAGACCTGTTAGGTGCTGTCTGCATCCCTTTTTTAACTGCATCACTTTTCATTTATATTTTACCTCATTTCTATTATATATGACTTGCAACTAAATCACCCATTTGTTTTGTGCCAACAAGGGTCTTTCCTTCATCCATTATATCAATAGTCCTGTATCCTTCTTTAAGTACCTGCTTTACAGCAGATTCTATTGCATCTGCCTCTTTTTCAAGGTCAAATGAATAACGCAACATCATTGCTGCGGAAAGTATAGTTGCTAATGGGTTTGCCTTATCCTGCCCTGCAATATCAGGAGCAGAACCATGGCTTGGCTCATACAGGCCAAGCTTTGTAGCACCAAGGCTTGCTGATGACAACATACCAATAGAACCCGTTACCATGCTTGCCTCGTCTGAAAGGATATCTCCAAACATATTTTCTGTGAGTATTACGTCAAACTGTTTAGGGTCACGTACAAGCTGCATTGCACAGTTGTCTACAAGCATATCAGATAATTCTACTTTTGGATATTCTTCTGATACTTCCTTTACAACTTTACGCCACAGCCTTGAAGAATCAAGTACGTTTGCCTTGTCAACACTGCACACTTTCTTATTGCGCTTCATTGCAACATCAAATGCCCATCTGGCAATACGCCTGATTTCATTCTCGTCATATGTAAGGGTATCAATAGCTTTCAGGACCCCGTTCTCTTCTATTGTCTTGCGTTCCCCAAAATAAAGGCCGCCTGTAAGTTCCCTCATAACTACAAAGTCAAACCCGCCACCTGTGATTTCTTCTTTAAGTGGACATGCCCCGCTTAATTCATCAAATAATACAGCAGGACGGATATTTGCAAAAAGACCAAGCCCTTTACGGATTTTAAGCAGCCCTGCTTCTGGCCTTTTATCTGGTGGAAGCTTATACCAGCCAGATTTGCCAACATCACCGCCTACAGCACCAAGCAGTACCGAATCTGCTGCCCTTGCTTTCTCTAATGTTTCATCAGTAAGCGGCTCACCATATGCATCTATCGAACAGCCGCCCATTAAAAGCTCCTGGTACTCAAAAGTATGTTCATACTTTTCACCAGTCTTATCTAATACCTTCTTTGCTTCTGTTACGATTTCTGGTCCAATGCCATCACCTGGTATAACTGCAACTTTATAATTCATAACTTACGCTTCCTTTCTGGTATATATTCTAATGTATTTTTTATAAAAAGCATTATTCTATAGTGTATACACAAATTATTTACCTGTCAAGCCACATATGTAGAAAAACCACGTCTGTTTCATAAATTCCAATAATTTCTATTATCCATTTTTGTGGTGACGGACGGTTTCCGGTGCCAGCTGCCAGCATATTCCACACAGGGGTACGCTTCCGCTACGATAACCCACGCAACAGTGCATAGTATCCTTGTTTTATAAAAGAAATTGGCATTTCTTTTATAAAACCTAAGACAGGATACAAGCACTGGCGGGGTTAAAGTACCCCTTTTGTGGAATTATTGCTGGCAGCTGGCATCGGAAAACCTGCGTATTGGCACATTCAAATGATAAATTGAAATTATTATGTGAAAATTTATAAAACAGACATGGTTTTTGGGATTTCCATTTTTAAAACTACACAAAGATTATATTACTCTGGCAAATTCCAAATGTTTTACCAAAAAGCAGCTGTTATGGGGGCGCTGGTGCTTAAGCCCCGTATTAAATGTTTCGCAGAAACATTGGGGCTTTATGCACCACTGCGCATCCCATCCAAGCGGGAGCGGCTGCTGTTGGTAAAATTTTGGAATTGCCAGAGCTGCATAACTTGTAAATTATTTTATTTTCAAACATCCATAAGTCCATTATTTACAGAGAATACCCTTAACTAAATGACATTGCATCCAGGCAGCCAGTACATATATGTGTATGTTTTTATCTTTTAATTATATCAAAACGGTCCTCTAAAAGCACCCAGTTAGCAAGAAACAGCCTCATTATCTGCCAGTAACCTGCCCCACGCAGCCCAAACTCCTCAAGCATGGAAAATTTAGCATCCATGCTTCTTACATCTTCAAACCATACCTCATGCCATACACCATCTGCCCTGTAATTAAAATATGGGCTCTGTGCAGTTTCATCAAATTGTATCTGTGCACCATTGGCAGCAGCAATTTCTACAGCTTCAATATTGCCAATAGTAGTCGCAGCTGTTTCCCCTTGTATATAAGGCAAAGGCCAGTCATATCCATAATTTGGTATTCCTAAATCTATTTTATCACGGGGTATCTGTGTAACTGCATACTCCACAACCTGCCTTACCTTATTAATTGGTGCAACTGCCATTGGCTCACTATATTTATACCACCATGCACTATAATGGTAATACCCTGTAATTTACAACTCATTAATTGCATCTGTCACTGCCATATCCCGTATATGTTTTGACGGCCTGTACACTGCTATGGCAACTGATACAAACATCAGGACAAGTATAACTAAAAGTTCATGTACTGGCACTGTCCAGCAGAATAAATCCCCAAAATGTGCTGTAACAAGCCTGGTATATATTACTTTGCTGGCAGGAAGCCCTATACCACATCCAAAAATGCATCCAAAGAAAGCATATGTGTATGCTTCAGCAGAAATCATCCTGGACAGCTGTCTTCCTTCCATTCCAACGGCACGCATAGCCCCATACTGCCTGGTTCTTGCAGATACACTCATTGAAATACTGTTTATAATATTAAACATTGAAATTAAAGCAATAATAAATAAAAATCCATAAACCATAGCTTTAAATAAAACAAATAAACCATTTTCACTGGTACGTCTGTCCTGGAAAATATTTCCTGTTTCCTTTGCAATAGCTTTAATTGCATTTATCTCTGGTTCTGTTATATCCTTTTCCACGTGCATATCAATAATTCCATAATTCTTTTCCCCTGTAAGCCGTGCACATGTTTCCTCTGAACAGATAATGTCAATCTCCCCTCCTGTCTTGCCATCATTGCTGAACGGGCTGCATTTAAGCATACCTGCAATTTCAAGCTCTTCACCATTTATCCATATTTTATCACCAGTTCTTAATGGATTTCCACTATCATAAATTAAAAGTATATATTTACTGTTACCAAAAACCTTTGGCAAATCACTGCCTTTATATAAATCATCATCCTTTGGAAGCCAGTTTAACTGCAATTCATTATAAGATATTATATTAATTGTATCCTGTTTTGCTTCTTTACTAAATGTAGCAGGAATCTTCATTACAGAAGTACGGCCATATACCTCTTTTATTCCTGGCATATTAGAAAGCTTTGTATACAGGCTGGTATCAAGTGTATTTGAATAATTCCCACTAGCAATAGAAAAATCAGGTGCATATATCTTATCTGGCATAACATACCCAAAGAACTCTATAAGAACAGAAAAACATAAAAATAATATAATACTTAAAGCAAATGAACATGTCATAAGAAAAAGCCTTTTTCTGGATGATACAGCATGGCTTGCACCAAGTGCTGTTTCTATTTTAAAAAACCGTGTATTAGCTGCATGGTTTATATTCCTGGCATCACTGGCACCACCAGAAACTGCTGAAGCAGGCGGCACTTTGGATGCCCTCTTTGCTGGTTGCTGTGCAGCCACCAGCACTGTTACAAGGCCTGCAAAAAGCCCGCTTAATACTCCTGGAATACTTATAATAAAGACAGGCATTTCAGAAAAATTTCCGCCAACAAAAAACTTAATTATTGCACATAACCCGCATGTAGCAGCAACACCTGATAATATACCCAAAGGAATTGCTGTTTTACACCAGTTTAACGCTTCCAGCCTTACAATGCGCATAATTTGCTTTTTACTTGCACCAATACACCTCATCATTCCAAAAAACTGTAGACGTTCAGCAATATTACTATTTAAACTTCCAGAAATCATAAAAATACCTGCTAATAAAACCATCACAAGCAGGCATGCTGCTATACCATAAGTATTCATTATATACTGGCTGTCACTAAAACCCATAGTTGCCATAAGCATTTTATTTATTTCTATATTTTTATCTGCTGCTTTACACTGTTCTTTAATTCCAGAAAATGCCCTTCGTGTATTTATATATTTTTTTAACTGGATATAATATACTGTATCTGGATTTTCACTATTACATATTTCATGGAATACTTCTGTATTAATAAATGCTGCAATTTCATTTTCTTTTGTAATAACAGCACTATCTTCCCCTCCATTTGTGCTTATCCACTTTTTGTCATCCAGGCGGAAACCTGATATTATAAAATTATAACTTCCCAATGGTGTATCTAATGTAATGCTGTCTCCTTTATTTACACCAAGTAGTTTTTTTGCATTAGCAGAAAGTATAATATCCTTTTTACCAGCAACACTTGCACTTTCATCAAAATAATGCATAATATCTGTGACAAATGGCTGGTCTATGCCACAAAGTGCTGTTTTCACACCATTAATTTTATAATTGCTGCCAGTCTTTCCAGGCATGCTTTCCATATCAAAATTTGCTGTTTCATACATTGACACAGCTGCAACATCTGGATATGATGTTATCTGCCCTAAGTTTTCTGCAGGAAGGCCGCTTATCTTAATATGCCAGTTTCCGTGCACTACTGTAGTATATCTTTTTTCCGCTTCAACTGCTGCGTTTACCATACTGAATATTCCAGTTACAAGAAATACCGAAATAATAATACAAAAAAGTGTCATACGGTTCCTGCGTTTATGTACCTTTGCAGAAACAGATACAATGCTTAAATAACTTTTCATTCACAGCACCTCCCAAAATCAGTTACAACACCATCTGAAACCTCTAATATACGGTCTGCAGTCTGGGCAATACTGCGGCTATGGGTAATCATAATAATAGTCTGTTCATATTTTCTTGAAGCTTCTTTTAATAATGCAATAACCTCATTACTGTTCTGTGTGTCAAGGTTGCCTGTCGGTTCATCTGCAAGAATTAATGCAGGTCTCATTATAAGTGCACGCCCCACTGCCACTCTTTGCTGCTGCCCTCCTGATAACTGGCTTGGCAGATGGTGGCGGCGTTCTTCCAGGTCCAGTATCCGTAGAAGTTCTTCCAGGTATTTTCCATTAGGTTTCTGGTAATCAAGTAACATTGGAAATACTATATTCTGTTCAACAGTAAGTTCAGGAACCAGATTAAAACTCTGGAATATAAATCCAATATTCCTCCTGCGGAAAACAGTAAGGCTGCGCTCCTTCATAGCAAAAATATCTTTGCCACTTACAAACACATTGCCAGATGTAGGAATATCAAGCGCACCAAGCATATTAAGAAGCGTACTTTTTCCAGACCCGGACTCTCCTGTTATTGCAACAAATTCCCCCTTAGGTACAGAAAAACTTGCCTGTTTTAATGCATGTACAGCATTTTCACCATTGCCATAAACTTTAGAAACAGATTTTACTTCCAATAAATCCATAATTAAACACCTCTTTCTTTATTCTCACAAAGCCAAAATTAAAATACACTTCTGTCTGGCTTGTATATTGGAAGAATACCACACAGACCTTACTATAAAATTACTTTTATACTACAATTCTGTAGGATAATTTTATATAATGAAATCTATATTAAAAATTGTACCATTTCCTAGTTTACTGTCTGCTTTAATAGTGCCATTGTGGGCTTCTATTATAGATTTGGCAAGAGGCAGCCCAAGTCCTGTGCCCTGGGTGTCTTTAGAATACCTGCTGCGGTAAAACCGTTTGAAAATATGGTAGAAATCTTCTGGATGTATCCCGCTTCCATTATCTTCTATAGATATATGCAATATAGATGCATGCTGTTTCCAGGCAATATGCACCAAGCCTCCCGTTTCCATATGGTCAAGTGCATTTTTCACAATATTGCTTATAGCCTCTATTATCCAGTTACGGTCACACAAAAAAATAATAGTACTGTCACCTTCAAGACAAATTTCCTTTTTCTCCTGTATAGTACGGAATAAAAAACTTTTCTTTACACTTTCCATTATTTCCAAAACATTTTCCATGGATTTTTCTATTACTACAGTCCCAGCATCAAATTTTGTAATTTTTAAAAGATTTTGTACCAATGTTTCTATCCTGTCCAGCTGGTTTTCAGAAAGGTCTGCAAATTCCTTAACAGATGGCAGGCCAGCTGCCTCTTCTTGTATAATTCCATTATAAATATTAAGTGCAGCAAGTGGTGTTTTTAACTGGTGGGAAATATCAGAAATTGTATTTTTAAGGAATTTCTTTGATTTCCTCTCATTTTCAATATGTGCATCCATAATAGAAACAAGAGAATTTATTTCATGGAATAATTTATACATTCCACCCTCATCATCACACTCAATATATAAATTCCTGCCACCATATATATACTCTTGTATTTGTCCTGTAATATTTTCCATAATTTTATCCTGTTCATTAAAATACCTTACACAGGCAGATATTATTAATATGCCCATGCCCAAGGAACAAACTGTTATATAGACAGCAGCATTACCAGGAATAATACATATAAAAATAATAGCAGCCAGAATAAATATAATTATACATAACAATATAAATACTAAAAGTGACTTTATCTTTTTATTAGTTAATACTTTCATAATAATCCCCCATACCGTGCCTTTTGTGGCTCAAATAACATAACAAAACAAACCTGTTTTATAAAAATACTGTTTTTTGTTATAGTAAAATTATTTTTCAACCTGCACTTATTGTATTCCATTTATAACCCATACGGCGGATAGTTACTATTCTTTCTGGCTGGCCTGGATTATCTTCAATCTTCATCCGAAGCCTTCGTATATATACAGTAAGCGTATTGTTATCTATATAATTTTCATCACAATCCCATAACCTGCTTAAAATCTGTTCTGGAGAAAGCACTATATCCGGATTTTCCATAAACAGACACAAAAGTTTATATTCACTTGCTGTTAAATCAATCTGTCTGCCGTTCTTATATACTTCTCCTTTTAGCAGCTGTACATTTATCCCATTAGAATTTAATTCTGTATTTGTTGCACAGAAATTGCTGCTTCTGCGTAACAGTGCATTAATCCTTGATAAAAACACAGCAAGTTTAAAAGGTTTTGTAATATAGTCATCACCACCAATATCAAGTCCCATAATAATATCTGTTTCTTCATCTAAAGCAGTAAGAAACATAACTGGTACTTTTGATGTCTGGCGTATCTTTTTACATAAATCAAATCCAGAACCATCTGGAAGAGATACATCTAATATTACTAAATCATATTTTCCATCCTCCCACATTTTATCTGCTTCAAGAACTGTCCTTGCAATATCTATAATATAACCCTGTTTCTTTATAGCAAAAGAAAGCCCGTTTATTAAGCTGGAATCATCTTCTACCAAAAATATTTGTTTCATTATATTTACACCATCCTTAAATTTCTGTAAAAATTATATGCAAAAAGACAAATAATATCAAGCATATGGCCAGACAGATTTTTTATAAAATTGTTATTATACAGAATTTTCACAGAAATAAAAAAAGCTGTTGGAAGAAAAACTGTTTTATGCTAGAATTAAATTAACCAGAACAGCAGCAAAAAGGAGGTTTCGTAATAAAACAAATGGATACATACAATAATATTACTAATGATATATTTAAAGAATCTAGTTTAACTTATGACCAGAAATTTAAACAGCTGTTTGCAAAAAAAATTTTTCTTGCACCTGTTTTAAAAAATATTATTCCAGAATATAAAGAGCTTAATCTTGAAACAATAGAAGAATTAATTACTACACATAGCAATGTAAAAGTAAATCCGCAAGTTTACAATTCTGATGATTCTGGAAAAGGTAATGAAGCTGAAACACATTATGATGTTCTGGCAGACTGTGTATTACCAGATGGTGAAACAATATGTGTAGGTTTTTTCTTTGATTTAGAAATGCAACGTGAAAGCAATCCAGGATATCCTGTCCCCAAACGTGGAGTTTATTACTGCTGCAGGTTAATCAGCAGACAAATTGAAAATCTGGGAGAAGAATCATACAACCAGCTTAAACCAGTATATTCCGTATGGATTCTGATAAATAATATTCCAAAACATTTGCGTAATTCAATATACTCTGCAAAACTATCAGGATATAGCAATAAGGAATCTATAGATATATCTAAACTAAATTCCCAGATTGATTTAATACATTTGTACCTGGTATATCTATCGGAAGATTTTAAGTATGAAGAAAACCAAGAAAATTTAATTAAATATTTACAATCTGTATTTATTAAACAAGTTGATAACCCAGAATTTAATCCATATTATGAATACTCCAGCAAAATAAAGAAGGAGGTCGATGAGGTAATGACAATAAGAGAATCATTTGAGGCCAGGGGTGAAGCCAGAGGTGAGGCCAGGGGTGAAGCCAGGGGCATGATAAAAGGAAGAATAGCCTTCCTATTAGAAGCTGGATATCCAGATACAAAAATTATTGAATATCTTACAACAATGAAAAAAAATCCATTAACACTAGAACAGGCAGAAAAATTTTTAGAAGAATATTGTGAAGAATATCCAGACTAAGTACTTTAATACAAAACTTACTGATAATAAGAGGATGCCGCTATAGTATTTTAATAAAATTTCCTATATATACTGTGCTTTATTAATACGGCATCCCCTATTATACCAGTCTGCCCATACAGAAATTAAGTTTCAATTTATATAAAATAACAATATCTTACTAAAAAAACTAGCTTACTTTTATATTAAATAAAATATCTATATTTTAGGAAGCCCGTCCCATATAATTTGTTCTATAACCTTAAGCTGTTTCTCCACTTCTTCTTTATCTTTTAGAATATAATTATCATAAAATTGTACATAGCAGTTGCCTATATATGTATCTAATACCACATTCCTTTCTTTTATTTCACTTTCCGCCATATTCCCGCACCTTTCAATATAATTTATACTTATTACTAAATTAGTAATATTATATTAAAACCTTTCCAAATTGTTACAATTTTTAATTAACTTTACATTTGCTGGAATCATTATTTCTTCTATAATGGCATATTATAAATTAATATTTTTATTTGAGCCTATTACTAAGGTAGTTAAATATCAGTGTTTTTACTTGTTTAAATCTTTATCTGCTATGTTGCCATCAACCACTGTAACGCAATATCATTTAGTTAAACAACGCCTAATAAATTAAAAGGCTTATTAATGTTTTGAAATTAAATTTATACAAAGATTATATTACTCTGGCAAGTTCCAAATGTTTTACCATAAAGCAGCTGTTTGGGGGCGCTGGTGCTTAAGCCCTGTTCTCAATGCTTAATAGAAACTTTTGTTTCTATTAAGCATTTGGGGCTTTATGCACCACTGCGCATCCCATCCAAGCCGGGGCGGCTGCTGTTGGTAAAACATTTGGAATTGCCAGAGCCACATAACTTATGAAATATTTAATTTAACCACCTTAGTAATATTAAAATAAGGAGCCCGCAATGAATGGCAAATACTGCTTATACCTTAGAAAAAGCCGTGCTGACAGAGATGCGGAAGCCCGTGGTGAGGGCGAAACTTTAGCACGCCATGAACAGACCCTTAGAGCCCTTGCTGGTAAAATGGGAATAGAAATTTCTGCTGTTTATAAAGAAATCGTATCTGGTGAAACAATTTATTCACGTCCTGAAATAACAAAACTTCTCCATGAAGTAGAAAACGGGGTATGGGATGGGGTTATTGTTATGGAAGTAGAACGCCTTGCAAGAGGGGCTACTATTGACCAGGGCATTGTGGCACAAGCATTCCAGCTTTCTGGAACTAAAATTATTACACCATTAAAAACATACGACCCAGAAAATGAATTTGATGAAGAATATTTTGAATTTGGGCTTTTTATGTCCAGAAGGGAATATAAAACTATAAACCGCCGCATACAAAACGGAAGAAAAGCTGCGGCAAATGAAGGGAGATATATCGCTTCTGTTGCCCCGTTAGGATATAGACGCATAAAACTTAAAAATGATAAAGGCTGGAGCCTTGAAATTATACCTGAACAGGCAGAAATTATCCGCCTGGTTTTTGACTTATATGTAAATGGCCAACGAAACCCTGATGGAAGCAGGAGTAAAACTGGCACTTCTAAAATATGCCAGATACTTGATAATTTAAATATAAAGCCTGTATCAGGCGGCAAATGGTCACCAGCATCTATACGTGATATTCTCCACAATCCTGTTTATACTGGGAAAATACGCTGGGGATATATAAAATATGAAAAACTAACACAAAATAGTTCTGTTATAACCAAACGTATAAAAAATAATAATTGTATTATTTCACAAGGCCTGCATAAAGCTATTATAGATGAAGAAACTTTTAACAAAGCACAAGAATTATTAAAATCACATAGAAAACTTTCTGTTTCATCTGGCAATAAACTTAAAAACCCTCTGGCAGGGCTGGTCTATTGTAAAAAATGCGGCCATCTTATGACACGTCTTGCACCTTCTTCTAAAACACAATACGCTGCCCTGAAATGCCCTGGCAGATACTGTGATAATATATCAGCACCAGCCGGAATTATTGAAGAAAAAATAATACATTCACTAAAAATCTGGCTTGCGGGTTATGAATTAAATATACAAAAAAATGAAACAGAAAATATTTCTAAAACATATAAAAATTCCTACAACGCATTAAAAAAAGAGGCTGCTGCATTAAAATCACAATATGAAAAAACTTTTGATTTGCTAGAACGTGGTATTTATAACGATAAAACTTTTTTAGAAAGAAACAAATTAATAAAGTCTAAAATTGAAGAGTGTAGCGTGGCAATGGATAAACTAATGGAATTAGAAAAAAAAGAGAAATATATGTTGTATGTTGAAAATAATTTTATTCCTGTGGTAAAAAATATTGTAGAAGGATATGGTACTATTGAAGATATAAGTATGAAAAACAAACTTCTTAAAGCCATAATAAAAAGAATTGAATACATAAAAGAAACTAAAAATACACGTGGAAAACGTAATAATGATAATTTCAGTTTGGTAATATATCCAATTATGCCATATAAAAATAATCTTAGAATTTAAACAATAAATTTATTACCTGTATAATGCATGGTTATATTTATATCCCCACTCATATGTCATAAGCAGGCAGCTGTTAGCGGCTGCCCCAAGACCGCCATAATCTTTTCCCTCATATAAAAGCCCTTCCTGGCCTGATGATGTCTTTGGCGCAAGTGCCACAGAAACCATATAACCATAGGCATTCATCTCTCTTGTAAGCCTTGCTACAAATGAGGTAAATAAATCCCTGTCTTCTGCCTTAATATACTCAAAGTCAACATCAACACCCCTGAAATTCTTCACCCTGAGCATTTCAAAAAGCTCTCCAATAAGATTATCCTGTGCACTGTCACTATTTACAAGTGCAGAAATAAGATTATTATTAAACATCCCGTCTGGACCAAGAGGAGTAAGAGTAAGCACTGGTTCTGTCCCAGACTGCAGGGCAGCATCTATCATTCTTGTATCATCCTGGGAAGGTGGAAGCAGTTCACCAGTTCCAGTAAACCCATAAGAAAAAACAGACAACGTTGTCAGATAAGGAAGCGTTGTCTGTAGTACTTTTGAATTAATATATGGATATGCGTATCCATTTACAGTAACCTGTCTTTTATACTGTGGCAGATTATCCTGTACAGGTACTAGAAGTGCCTGCCCTATTACAAGAGGATAAGGATATGTTATCTGGTTTACAAATGCAATTTCACTGGCGGGAACCTGGTATTCTTCTGCAATCCTGTCAATCGTATCACCTTGTTTTACTACATATATTTCCAATATAAACCTCCATACAATCTATTTATATATAACAATATTTTAAATAGATATTATATATTATTATTAGATATTATTCTAGTATTTATCTTTTGTTCCAGAAAGTACAATGATTTCTTATATTATGTTTAAACTGCCTTACGCAGCCTTTAAAAGGCTGCGCAGTGGATTCAGGCATTCTCATACTCTTCTATTATAGGGGCTATCTGTGACAGCATATTGTCTACATCTTCAAACATAGAACCTTTCATTGTACCAAGTTCCCTTGCTTTCTCAATATGTGCCATAACTTTTTTGTATTGTGCTTCTGTATCTGCAAATGACTGCTTGACTTCATTAAGCTTTTCCCTTGATTCAGTAATTGTTGCTGTTATCTTATCTTGTACCGTTTCTGCGCCATCTGCCGCTGAAATTATTTCATCAAACATATCATATGTTGTATTTACACTGTCCACACCCTCTGCCATTGCTTCATTTGATGCTGTAATACTTTCACTCATCTTTTCTGCTTCATGTTCCACTCCGCCTATACCTTCTTCTACTACACCAGCAAGGTCTTTAATTTCATTCGCCAGCCTCTTTACATCCCCTGCAACAACTGCAAATCCTTTTCCTTTTTCCCCTGCCCTTGCTGCCTCAATAGATGCATTAAGTGCAAGTATATTAGTCTGGTCTGCAACTGTAATTATCTGCTTCATGCACTTTTTAATATTTTCAATAGCTTCCTGGAAATTTGTAAATGTATTCTGGATTTCCTCAAAACATTCCTGTACCTGTTCTGCACTTCCCTTTAACAGGTTTACCTGCTGTTGTACATTATCTACTGTTCCAGTAATATCATCCCTGACTTCTGCAAACTGTCCAGATATCTCACCAACTGACGCAAACACATCATGGAAAGTATCAAGGTTTTCTTTTAGTTTCATATCTTCTCTTAAAACCTTATGGAAAGCTAATCTTATATTTCTTAACTCATTAAGTGATTCAACTTCCTTACTTACCATTTCTTTCTGGTATTCACGCAGGTTTTTTGATACATACACTACTGGATACAATCCTGGTTCCCCTTTTTTTCTGGTCCGCACCCTTTTTTTAGATATAAGCATTTATATATCCTCCCTTGTATTGTTTTGCTTTTATACATGTTATGGCAGCTTACTCAAACACTACACATGTCATGGACTGGTTTACAAACTGGTTATTATAATGTTCCCCATATCCAACCAGGCCTGCGTGGCTGCCAAGCTTTGACATTGTTTCAAGATATTCCTGCATATCATTGTTCTTGCTGAACAAAAGGTAACGGAACAGGCAATTTACAGAAAATACCGCTGAAATATGGTGGAAATCATAACATATTTTTTGTATTGTATCATTTACTACCATTTTGTAATCCTGGAGCTGCAGAAGCACCAGTACATCAGAATCGTTTACCTGCCTGTAACATGTCAGTGCACCACCCTCAACTGCTTTAATTGAAATTATACATATTTCTTTTCCATTTAACTTTCCAAATGGATTTATAAAAGTCTGGTCTGTAATATCCTTTTCATCTATATGGAGTATCTCCTGGTAAACCTGTTTGGCAGGCTTTCCATTTAATGCTCCAAGAAGATAATTGCTACGGTCTGTTTCAGATGCTATAAGATACTGTCCATCTAATGGTTTATAGATATTTTCCTTATATGTCTTAACCTTTCCGCCTTTGTTTTTTACAAATGCATAAGCAGCAGCATCTTCATAAACTTTTCCATTAGCAGAAACTTTTCCTGCATCACCTGTACCTCCTACAAGCTGGATATTACGCTTACCAAGTACACTATAAGCTGTCGTAAGTACACAGGCATCATTGCTGGAACAAAAATCAATACATACTGTATTGTCCGGGGATGCATCAATTTTAATTAAATCCTGCTCCATACGGTGTATATACTTTACAGGCATAGCAGATACCTGTTCCAGTACATTTGCCACTGCTTCTGTCCCTTCTGTATATGCTATAATGCTGACACCATCTTCTACTATTCTTGTGTCATATCCCATGCCTATACATCCTATACTTGGAACTTTTGGAAATAACTTTTCAAGTTCAGCTACATGTTGCCCAAACTGCCTGTTATTTGATATAAGCATGATAAATTCTGGATTTGATAATCCTATGACCGCTTCCTCCAGATTTCCCTCCTGGCTCATTCCAAAAAATTGTTTCATTATACCTCCTTATAAACCTGCTTATGTAATGCCAGGACATGTCTGGAAATTTCTTAACCAAATATGCTTCCATATTACTGTTGTTAATTTACAGATATGTCCTGTAAGGCCTGGCATACAGGCATCCACAAGCCTGCTGCCTGCCTATATAATGGCATAAGCTTGAAAACGTTTACTTTGAAACCTTTTCAAGCTTATTCACTGACATTTTGCCTTGGACTATTATAACATATGATAATCTAAAAAAATATATCTTTTTTTAAATTTTGTGACTTTTTAACAAAGGTTAAAAATAAAATATACATATATTTCTTTCATATCTTCCAATTTATTCTATTTTTAGTAATATTTCCTGTATGTATATTTTATTACTGTATTTTTGATAAGTATTTTTCAAGAAAGCCTGTTTATAATAAAAAAGAAAATGTCTAACCCTTTTCTATGGCATTTTTATAACTACAAAAATTTCCTAAACCAAAAATATATAAAGGAGTGTATAAACAATATGGATTATATGAAAAAACAAATTGAAAAGAACAGAAATAAAATAAATATTGCAAGCAAATATTTTACCATTTTTTGTATTATTTTATTTTTTACTTTTATGCTAGAAGGCTGTTCTGGTAAAAGTACACAACCCAGACAGGATTCTATGGATAATATGGGACAAAGCGGAAGCATGGCAGAAGCAGCACAAGAACCTTCACAAAACCTTAAACGCCAGACAAAATCTTCTGGCAGTACCCCGCAAATTACAAAAAATATAAATAAAACATCCTCAAACAAAAATAATAAAAACTATATTGGAAAGAAAAAAGCAAAGAAAAAAGCTATTAAACATGCAAGCATATCTAATGAAAAAGTTACTTTTACAAAAGTAAAGTTTGAATATGATAACGGAATTCCTGAGTATGAAATTAAATTTAAAACAAGTACACACCGCTATGAATATGAAATAAATGCCACAAATGGAAAAATTTTAAAGTTATCTAAAAAATTAATTATAAAACACCAGGGTAATACCCAGAATAAAAAACTTATATCCAGAAAAAAAGCTAAAAAAGCAGCTCTTGATTATTTAAAAATAGACAAAAGTAAAATAAACCGCACTAAAATAGAATTAGAATATGATAATGGCAGACCTGGATATGATATTGAATTTTATGTAAACAAAACAGAATACAGTTTTACAGTTGACGCTGTAACAGGCAAAATCCTTGAAATAGAAATAGACAAGGATTAAATTTGTCTTTATAAAACTACAGCAATTACTATTATACCAGCTTCCTATTATATAAAAGCTGCCGCATTAAGAAAAACTATAACAATATATAGTGGATGTCAATTTTAACAGATACCGTATATTATATGCTTTCTGCTTAGTGCGGCAGCCCTGGTAACAGGCAAATATAACATTTATAGTTTACTCTTTATACTCTATTATGCCATCTGTATATTTCCTTTCCATATCATGTCTTAATTTCCTGTTTTCTACTGTATCAAATACAACTGAGAAATCATAATCTTCTGGATAAAGTTCTGTTGCAGCTACATGAAGTTTAACCCTTTTATGGTTAATCCAGATTTTTTTACTTGGAAGCTGTACTCTTAAAACTCCTTTTTCATTTACTGGTTCACATACAATTCCAATCTTTTTGTCTGGCAGTACCATTACGCTGTCACCCCTGTTATATTTATTTCTTAAATTTATATTTCCATTAATCTTTTTAACTTTTTTAATTTTGCTGCCTTTATTATTTCTGTTAATAATATTATCTTCCTTAAACTGGTAATCTTGAACAGCATCTTCCCCATAAGCTGAACGTATTGCTGTAGCCAGCATATGCCCTGGCATTCCTAGCCTGCCTGCAATATAAAATGCACAGCTTTCACCTGCTTCACCTATAACCATTTTATAAACTGGCTCTAATGTTTCTTTATCAAAAGCCATTCTTGCATTTATAATTCCATTTGTCCTGTCTGCATATTCTTTTACTTCTGGATAATGTGTTGTCACAAGGAACAGACAGCCGCTTTTCTTAAGCTCTTCAAGTATAGCAATGGCAATACCCATTCCTTCTGCCGGGTCTGTACCAGAACCAAGCTCATCCATTATTACAAAACTATCCTTGTCTGTTTCTTCCAAAACCTGAAGTACATTTTTAATATGTGCAGAAAAAGTAGATAAATTCTCTGTTATATTCTGCCCGTCACCAATATCACAAAGATATGAGCTGTTCATGCATATATCTGCTGTTTCACATGTAACATGCAGCCCGCACTGTGCCATAAGGCAATTTAACATAACTGTCTTAATTGCTACAGTTTTACCGCCTGTATTAGGTCCTGTAATTACTATGCCATGTATTTCATTTCCCATTTCAAATTGTAAAGGCACACTGGTATTTTTATCCATAAGCGGATGCCTGGCATTTTTTAAAACAATTCTTCTGTCTGTATTAATGCATGGTTCTGCTGCATCCATATTAATGCTTAATTTCCCTTTTGAAAATATAAAATCCAGCTTTTCAATTACCACAATATTGTTATTGACCAGTTCTGCCCTGGCAGCAACCATTGAAGCGAGTGTATATAGAATCTGGTATATTTCATTCTCTTCACTAATTTTTAACGACTGTAATTCTTCATAATACCTGGCAATTCCTGATGGTTCAATAAAAAGTGTATTTCCTGTTGCTGATTTTCCAATAACACTTCCTGGTATTTTTAACTTAAATTCTTTTTTTACAGGAACACACAGCCTTCCATTACGGAATGTATAATAATTATCTGCCATATATTTTTTGTTTGTGTTCATTATCTGTCCTGCTTTCTGTTTCATCTGTTCTTCGCATTTAACAATTTGTTTTCTGGTTTGTAAAAGATTTTTTGATGCATAATCATCTACTTCACCATTACGTATCTGTCTTGAAATTTCGTCCCTTAAATCCTCTGCACCATCTAAATCTTCTTCATATCCTGAAAGCGGGTTTTTATACATTTTTCCATGTATTAAATAAGTTTTAAGCCTGTTTACAGATACAAGGATTTTTTCTACACGTTCAAGCTGGTATGGTGTAAGGCAGTCCCCTTTACATGCTGCTGACAGGGCTTCTTTTATTTCCATTGTATCTGGAAGTGGCGGCTCACCGAGCTTTTCAATTATCTCCTTGCTGTCTGTTGTATCCTTAATCTGTCTTCTTAATTCACTTTCAGACAGGCAGAATGACCAGTTATTAATTTTTTCTTTTGCCCATTCTGTAACAGCAAATGCTTTCCATTTTTGTTTTATCTTATCAAATTCTATTTGTTTTTCTATATCCATTTCTAAAAGCTCCTTTTCTATTAACTTTCTATAATATTTTAATACATTTTTCAATATAATTTTACAATAAAAAAGACCATGGCAGCCCCAAAGAGCGTACGATACCATGGTAACATAATTATATATATTATTTATTCCTGAAGTTTACAGACAAAAAAACAGCATAGCCAATACAGCCATGCTTAAACCATTCCTGAATATATATACCACAATATTAAGCAAATGTAAGGCGAAAACACTGGTAATGTTATATTACCAGCTAAAGGGCAGACTTATTGTACAAAATATCTGGATAACTAAATTTTGCCTTCGCAAAAATAAGTTCCAGAAATACACCTGCATAACCAGGCTGCCCCTGCAATATTTTATTTTGCAATTTTCTCCATTACATTAACAATTAACATGCACAATCCTCCTAAAATTTCTTAAAAGAATTATACACGCCAGTATAGTATATGTCAACCAGTTTTTTATTTTCTGTACCTCCGTCCCCTCAAAAATAAATAAATAAAAATTATTGGAATTTATGAAACGGACATAACATAATTGATTAAATATATATATTATGATAAAATATTCTAATAAAAGAATGGAAAGGATTTTCTGGATGGCTTATACACTACAGGAGATTGTAAACAAACTTACAGGAATTGATGATATATTTTTCTTTAAATTAGCAGAAGACAAAGGCTTTTGTGAAGAACTGCTGCAGGTTATATTAGAAAATAAAAATATTAAAATAACACAAAACAAACCACAAGCTGTTTTAAGGAATATTAAAGGGCGTTCTGTCACTCTTGATTTGGAATGTATTGATGAAAACGGGGTACTTTCTGATGTTGAGGTCCAGAAACAGGATAATGATGACCACCAGAAAAGAGTGCGTTACAATATGGCAAATATGGATACAGCTGAATCAGAAAAAGGCATTAAATTTCAGGAGTTAAAAGATATTTATATGGTTTATATATCTAAATTTGATATGTTTAACAAAGGTAAAACAATTTACCATATAGACAGGGTTATCAGGGAAACACAGGAAACTGTGTATAATGGCACACATGAAATATATGTTAATACTAAAATTGATGACGGTTCTGAAATTGCAGAATATATGCAGATACTAAAACAACAGTCACTGCCAGATAACCCAAAGTTTCCAAATTCATGTAAGGCAATCAGGAATATTAAAACAGGGAAAGGGGATGGCAAAATGTGTGATTTAGTACAAGAATATGCAGAACAGGAAAAAATAAAGATGCTTGTAGAAATGTTTAATGACGGGCTGGTTACAATAGAGGCGGCTGTTAATAAACTTGGTATTACAGAAGAAAAATTTATGGAATATTCTGAAGAATATAACAGACAGATGGTTTAAATACTCCTATATTTGTAACTACTCATTTAAAAAGAATGGAAAGGATTTCCAGAATGACTGATACACTACAAGAAATTGTAAACAAACTTACAGGGATTGATGATATATTTTTCTTTAAATTAGCAGAAGACAAAGGTTTTTGTGAAGAACTGCTGCAGGTTATATTAGAAAATAAAAATATTAAGATAACACAAAACAAACCACAAGCTGTTTTAAGGAATATTAAAGGGCGTTCTGTCACTCTTGATTTGGAATGTATTGATGAAAACGGGGTACTTTCTGATGTTGAGGTCCAGAAACAGGATAATGATGACCACCAGAAAAGAGTGCGTTACAATATGGCAAATATGGATACAGCTGAATCAGAAAAAGGCATTAAATTTCAGGAGTTAAAAGATATTTATATGGTTTATATATCTAAATTTGATATGTTTAACAAAGGTAAAACAATTTACCATATAGACAGGGTTATCAGGGAAACACAGGAAACTGTGTATAATGGCACACATGAAATATATGTTAATACTAAAATTGATGACGGTTCTGAAATTGCAGAATATATGCAGATACTAAAACAACAGTCACTGCCAGATAACCCAAAGTTTCCAAATTCATGTAAGGCAATCAGGAATATTAAAACAGGGAAAGGGGATGGCAAAATGTGTGATTTAGTACAAGAATATGCCAAAGAATATGCAGACCAGGAAAAAATAAAGATGCTTGTAGAAATGTTTAATGACGGGCTGGTTACAATAGAGGCGGCTGTTAATAAACTTGGTATTACAAGAGAAAAGTTTATGGAATATTCTGAAGAATATAACAAACAAACAGTTTAACCTGTTAATAAAACACTTTAATCCCTGCCAGGCCTGGCAGGGATTTATGGTTTTGTATATTTTGCTTTAATAGAATTTTATATTTAACTATTTGAACTTGTAAATAATGGTGTTGAATAATATCTGTCACCGCTGTCTGGAAGCAATGCTACTACTGTTTTTCCTTTATTTACAGGTTTCTTTGCTTCCATAATTGCAGCATATAATGCAGCTCCAGAAGATATTCCTGTAAGAATCCCCTCTTCTTTTGCAAGTTCCCTGCTATAGTTAAATGAATCTGTATCACTTACAGCTACTACTTCATTATATACTTCTGTATCAAGTGTCTTTGGTACAAAACCTGCACCTATTCCCTGGATTTTATGCGCACCTGCTGTACCTTTTGAAAGTACAGGTGATGTTTCTGGTTCTACAGCTATTACCTTGACACCAGGTTTTTTCTCTTTAAGATATCCGCCCACACCAGTAATTGTGCCACCTGTACCAACTCCTGCAACAAAAATATCCACTTCACCGCCAGTATCTTCCCATATCTCTGGTCCTGTTGTTTTCCTGTGTGCTTCTGGATTAGAAGGATTTTCAAATTGTCCAGGTATAAAGCTTCCTTCTGTTTCACCTGCAAGTTCTTCTGCTTTTTCAATAGCGCCTTTCATCCCTTTACTTCCATCTGTAAGGACAATTTCAGCACCATATGCTTTAATTATATTTCTGCGTTCTACACTCATTGTTTCAGGAAGTACAATTATTAACCTGTATCCTTTTGCAGCTGCAATAGCAGCAAGACCTATGCCAGTATTTCCTGATGTGGGTTCAATTATTACTGAACCCGGTTTTAATATACCTTTTTTTTCTGCATCTTCTATCATCTCTTTGGCAATCCTGTCTTTTACACTGCCTGAAGGGTTAAAATATTCAAGCTTCGCAAGAAGCCTTGCTTCTAAGTTATACTTCTTTTCAATATGTGCCAGTCTTACTAATGGTGTATTTCCAATAAGCTCTGTTGCCCCATTATATATTTTAGACATTTGCAACCTCCTTAAATGCTTCATCAAGATCTTCTATAATATCATCTATATTTTCAGTTCCTATTGACAGCCTTATTGTATTTGGCTTAATACCTTGTTCTGCTTTCTCCTTGTCATTAAGTTCTGCATGCGTAGTTGATGCAGGATGTATAACAAGTGATTTAACATCTGCCACATTGGCAAGAAGTGAAAAGAGTTCAAGGTTATCAATAAAATCTTTTGCTTTCTGTTCATCACCCTTGATTTCAAATGTAAATATTGAACCTCCTCCATTTGGAAAATACTTTTTATAAAGTCTCTGCTGTCCTGCATCTTCTGATACATAAGGATGGTGTATAGCTTCTACTAAAGGCTGTGTTTTAAGATAATCAATTACTTTAATTGTATTTTCAACATGCCTTTCTACTCTTAATGATAATGTCTCCAGGCCTTGCAGGAAAATCCATGAATGGAATGGCGAAATTGTTGCACCCATATCACGGAGCAGTATAGCCCTTATCCTTGTAACAAACGCAGCAGCACCTGCAGCTTCTGCAAAGCTTATTCCATGGTAGCTTGGATTTGGTTCTGTAAATTGTGGGAACTTACCTGACGCTTTCCAGTCAAACTTACCAGAATCTATAATAACCCCGCCTATTGTTGTACCATGTCCCCCAATAAACTTTGTAGCAGAATGTATTACTATATCTGCACCATACTCTATAGGCCTTATAAGATATGGTGTCCCAAATGTATTATCTATAACAAGTGGTATATTATGCGCATGTGCAATTTGGGCAACAGCTTCAATATCTGTAACCTCTGAATTTGGATTTCCAAGTGTTTCAATATAAAGCGCTTTTGTATTGTCCTGTATTGCTGCTTCAAATGAAGATAAATCCAATGGGTCAGCAAAAGTTGTACTTATATTAAAATCTGTAAGGGTATGTGCTAAAAGGTTATATGTACCACCATAAATATTTTTAGCTGCTACAATATGGTCTCCAGCAAATGCAAGGTTCTGTATTGTATATGTAACTGCTGCTGCCCCTGAACTTGTTGCTAATGCCGCAACTCCTCCTTCCAGTGCTGCAATCCTCTTTTCAAAAACATCCTCTGTAGGATTAGTAAGCCTCCCATATATATTTCCTGCATCCTTAAGTGAAAACCTGTCTGCTGCATGTGCAGAATCATGGAATACATATGAAGATGTCTGGTAAATAGGAACGGCTCTTGCATCTGTAACAGGGTCGGGGCTCTCCTGCCCTACATGCAGCTGCAGTGTTTCAAACTTAAAATTTCTATCTGAATATGATTTCTTTGCCATAACTTTATCCTCCATTATTTTTAATTGGTAAATATATACTAAACCTATTTTCCTACTTTGTCAATAGGTAAATAGGATATATTTTTATAAACCTAATAAAAACTTAAATTATATTGCTTCGTATATAAAAATATGATATATTCCAGATAATATATTACTAATTAAGGAGAATTATTTTATGTTTAACAACTATAATATTAAAGAAATACGTTGCCTTCCAATGGACAGCCAGTATGAATTTATTAATGAAGATGAAGTAAGGGAATTTTTTAACACAGGTCTTGCAGAACAAGGAGGCAGGTACTATTACCAGCAAAGAGGGATTAACTTAAAGGATACAAAAGCTTTAGTTTTATTCCAGTATAATGGTAATATAGTGGCATATGGAATATTTATAACACGTGAAAAAGAAGTAGTAACAGGAGAATCACATGGAAAACAAATTACATATAATGGTTATAACCTTTTTGATATAGAATCCATACACAATATTGAAAAAATATCTTCTGAAGAATTCAGGGTTTTAAATCCTGCTTTTAAAAGATTTTCACAATCAATGCAAAAAACAGATATAAAGCTGCTTAATCCTCTTTTAAGATTATTAGAGAAAAAAAGAAAAGCTTTTGAAGATAAAAATAAATTCCAGAAAATTACCCTTTAATCTTTAGTTATTTATAAAAATCCCATTATTTTTAGATATTGTAATAAAATAAATTTTTTAGACAATTATCGTAGATTATTTACACGAGGATATAAAATATGGATTATTTTAAAATAAAAGAAGACAATATTATTTTACATGGAAGCACCCATGAACCTTATGGCCGCCATAAATTTATTGTTTATATTAACCCAAAAGACAAAAATGTACATGTAAATACTGAATATTGTAAAATAGAAAAGGATATTTACAAATGCTGTATATACTATGACAGAAAGCTTTGTAATACAATTACAGAATACAAGCAGCTAACAATAGAGGTAATAGAAAGACAGGCATATAATTCCTGGATGGACGGTGCACGGTAAAACCTGCTGTCCAAATAATAAAAAAGGGATTTAGCATTAAGAAAAACTATAACAATATATAATGGATTTTGAGTTTCCCCATTTTTTAATTATACAAAGATTATATTACTCTGGCAAATTCCAAATGTTTTACCATAAGGCAGCTGTTATGGGGACGCTGGTGCTTAAATCTGGTGTTTTCAGATTTTATGCACCACTGCGTATCCCATTCAAGCGAAATGCGTGCAAAGCCATGTCTAACATGGCTTTTTGTTGGTAAAACTTTGGAACCTGCCAGAGTCAAAATACCTATGTATTAAAAAAATGGGGAAAGTTAAAATAATGGATATAATTTTTAACAGACACCATATATTGTATGGTTTTTACTTAGTGCGGCAGCCCCTTTTTATATTAAACTGGCAAAATATATAATACCAGGCTTATTTTGTAAAACTGTATTACTTATAATCTTCCAGTACTTTTACAATCCTTTCAAAGCCCATTGCATGTGATGCCTTAACAAGTATAGAATCTCCATCTTTGACAATAGTTCCAATTAGTTCTATTGCCTGGTCTGTACTTTCATAATAAAGCACATTATGGCTTCCATCTATTGCAAGTGCACCAGCTACATATTCTTTCGCAAGCTTTCCTGCACAGACAATACAGTCAATACCCTTCTTTACAGCATAAGCACCAATATCAAAATGCATTATTTTTTCATTAACACCAAGTTCAAACATATCACCTATAATTGCAACTTTCCTGCCCTTTACGGATGAAAGTACATCTATTGCTGCTTTAAGTGATACAGGATTTGCATTATAACAGTCATTCATTATAGTAAACCTGTCTGTCTTTATAATACTGCTATGCCCGCCTACTGGTGTAAACTTACTTATACCTGCTGCAATTTCATCTGGTTCCATTCCAAGCCCTGTTGCAACTGCTACAGCAGCAAGTGCATTTGTTACCATATGAATGCCTGGTACTGGTACATGTAATGCTATCCTTATATCACCTGCGACAGCATCAAAATATGTCCCATCAAGCCCGTTTTCTACAATATTGTCTGCATAGACACTACAATCCCTGCCAGTGCCAAAGAATACAGGTTTCTTTCCATTTACATCTTCTACTTGCACCAGTTTGTCATCATCACCATTAAGATAAACCTTGCCATCTGCTGCCATTGATGTAAAGATTTCTGTCTTTGCTTTAAGCACACCATCCCTGTCACCAAGATTTTCAAGATGGCACTGTCCAATATTAGTTATAACACATATATCTGGCTTAACTATTTTGCTAAGCCTTGTCATTTCACCAAATTCACTTATGCCCATCTCTACTATTGCAATTTCGTGTTTTTCACGAAGCCTGAAAAGTGTAAGAGGTACACCTACTTCATTATTAAAATTACCCTGTGTCTTTAATGTATTAAAATGCTCAGAAAGTACAGAAGCTATCATTTCTTTTGTTGTAGTTTTCCCAACACTTCCTGTTATTCCAATAATCTTAGTTGCACAGACTATACGGTAAAATTCTGCAATATCTTTCAATGCCTGTAGACATGATTTTACCTGTATAAAAGCTCTTCCAGACAGCCATTCTTCTATACTGTTATATAAACTGCCCTCTTCTTCACCAGCACTAATACTATATGCCTCTTCTGGTGTGACTTCTGAAATACAGCAAAGTGCACCACTTTCATAAGTTTTATTTATAAATCTGCTGCCATCTGTACGTGTGCCCTTTATAGCAATAAAAAGCCCTCCATCTGTAATTTCACGGCTGTCTGTTGTTACCAAAGAAACCTCTCTGTCTTTTATTTCTTTATCCCCATAATATGTACCATTACAGATTATGGCAAGCCTTGATGGTGTTATTTGTTTCATTATTTTAATTATTCCCCTGTTTTATTTATATTTGTCCATTGAAGCTGAAACTATCTTTTCACATAACTGGCCATAACTTATACCTGCTGCTTTAGCCTCCTGTGGAAGCAGGCTTAATGGTGTCATGCCAGGAAGCGTATTTGCTTCAAGACAGAACAGGTTTGCCTTTTCATCAAGCAGGAAATCTATTCTCGCATATGTTTCAAGTTTGAGCACATGGTACACTTTTTTTGCATACTCCTGCATTTTATTCCTTATGTCATCACTAATATGCGCAGGACATATATCATCTGCCATTCCTGGCTGGTATTTTGTTTTATAATCATAAAAACCTGTCTTAGGTACTATTTCAATAACAGGATAAGCTTCCCCGTCAACTATTCCTGCAGAAAACTCCCTGCCTTTTATATATTCTTCTACAAGCACTTCATCCTCATATTTCAATGCCATACCAAGTGCTTCCATATATTCTTCTTCATTACTGGCAATACTTACACCGACGCTTGAACCGCCACAGCATGGTTTTACAACACATGGAAACATACTGGCAGAAAGTTTCTTCGTTCCTTTAAGACCGTTTTCTTTCTCTTTTTTTGTAACCAGAAATCCATAAGGAACTGGTATCCCGCCTTCTTTTAAAATCTTCTTGGACACAAGTTTATCCATTGCAAGTGCACTTCCAAAGGAACCTGAACCTGTATATTTTATGCCTAATATATCAAATACTGCCTGTAATTTGCCGTTCTCACCATCGGCCCCATGAAGTGCCATAAATACAATATCTGCCATCTGGCAAATATTTATTACATTATTTCCTATAAGACTGCTGCTGTTTCCTTTACGCAATTTTTTTATCTTTTCTATATCTGGGTCTGTAACATTTATATCATGTACCCTGTCACCAATAAGTGACTCTTTTTCAAAAATATTTTCTAAAGAAGTACCTTCTTCTCCATATCCAAAAAACAAGTCAAGTAAAACTGCCTGGTGCCCGTTCTCCCTTAAAGCATCACATACGCCTTTTCCTGTAACTAATGAAACTTCTCTTTCTGTGCTAATTCCTCCAGCTAAAACAACTATTCTCACACTAACCTCCAATTATATAATTATTTATTATTACCTTTGGATTGCATGGCTTTACAATCCAAAGGTAATTTATAAACTTTTGTTATATTTCCATATACACAATATAAATTGTAGTTTTTTAATTGCTTACAGGTCTTGCTATCATAACTATAGAATCATTTTGTGAATATTCATAGTGTATTACTGCATTATTGCTGCTGCTCGCTGATACATCCATATCCTGTCCTGTATATATTTCTACATGTGAAATATTTTTATAACGCCCGTTTTTAGAATATGAAAAGAAAACCAGGTCTCCAGGCAGAAGCTTTTCAGATGGTACTGCCTTATTGTAAAGAGCCCTTCCATTATCCTTGCACCACTTCGCTATATCAGCAGCTGTAGGCGCCCAGCCAGACTCTACACCAAAATACACATCATACTGCGAATAAATCCTCCATATAAGGGAACTGCAGTCATAGTAGCCTTTCTTCATTCTTTTTGCCTGGCTGTACTGTGTCTTTGTATTTGATATTGAAACTGCTTTTTTAGAAGCTTTATAACCCTTCACAGAAGCAATTTCAACAGGTATTTCTATTTCCCTTCCGTCAGCATTGGCAACAATAACTGTATTGCCTGTCTTCTTAGCTGTAACTACACCATTTTCATCCACTTCTGCTACAGCTTTCTTTTTACTTCTATATGTAACAATACTTTTCTGGTCATCTGTACCCTTTATCTTTATATTTTTGGTAACACCCTTATAACCAACTATACCTTCACCATCATAATAAGGGTCTGTAACTGTTACATTACATGTAATGTCCCTTCCATCAGCATTAATTGTAACAGAGGCACTTCCACTTTCATTTGAATAAAGCTTTCCCTCTTCTATAAAATATGCAGCAGTATCCGTAGCGTTTCCAATATTCCAGTCAATTTTACTTGCACTGCATACACCAGATAATCCAATATCCTTGACCACATCAGCTGCTATTACAATATCTGTTTCTGGAAATGATGGGTCTGTAATAGTAAATTTTGTTGCAATCTCTGCAGTATCACCATTCTTTGCAGAAATTACAGCTGTAATTTCTGTTTCACCAGCATTTAATGCTGATAAACCCGCTTCACTTACAGATACAGCCCCTTCACTTGCTACTTTCCACACAACGGCATTTTCACCTTCAAATGGTGTATAATTTAATATACCAGGTGTATATGCGGCTGTGCCTGCTGCCCTTGCAATACCCTCATCTGGGAATCCTGGCTGCCTTATATTGACTTTTGCTACAGTAATATTCCTGCCATCTTCACCTGGAACATAGATTTCTGTATTTTTAAAACCACTGGCAGTTATACTTCCATCACTGTTTACTACCACGCTTCCATTAGATGAAGTGTACAAATATTTGCTTGTATCATATACTTCTGCTGCCTTAAGAGGCTGGCTTTCACCATATGCAATATCAATTTCTTCTGGGTCGTATATTTCTATTGTAAATACCTCTGTCTGTACAATATCTTTATATGTAAATGTAATATCTGCTTTAACGCTTCCTGATGAAATAGCTTTAATATTTCCTTTTTCATCAAGGGTTGCACAGTCTGGATTCAAGTTTGATGAATTCCATTTATATTCCAGCTTGTATTCTGGATTAGCAGAATTATAATCCCCATTGTAATTTAAGCCAAGAAATTCTTCATCAACATAATTTCTAAGGCTTACTGTACCACCTACATACACAGCTGCACTTTCCTGGTATAACAGCTTGCCAAGTGCAGAAGCTTTCTGCCACACCATGCAGCAAAGTACAAGCATTGCAAATAACAGCGCAATTCCTTTGTGCTTAAAACCTGTAGTTTCTTTACATCCTTTCTTTTTGTCTTTTATAAGACCAGCCATCTTCTCTTCCTCCTGTCAGTCCATAACAATTTTAAAATTCTTCTTTAAAGTTCCCATATACCATATCAATATACTCCCATATTTCATCTCTTCCAGATTTGGTTACTGCCGAGAAAGGTATTACTGGCGTACCCTCTTCTACATTTAGCGTCTGTTTTATATCTTTTATTAATTTTGCTTTCTGTGAACGCTTTACTTTATCTTCTTTTGTAGCAATTATTATTGGGTTAAAACCATAATTTACACACCAGTCATACATCTGTATATCATTTTTATTAGGAGTATGGCGTATATCAACAAGTAAAAATACAAGTCTTAGAACTTTTGAGTTTTCAAGATAATTATCAATCATCCTGCCCCACTTTGCAACCACTTCTTTTGATACCTTGGCATATCCATACCCTGGCAGGTCTACAAAGTAGAGCATTTCATTTACATTATAAAAGTTAATTGTCTGTGTTTTACCTGGCTGTGAAGAAGTCCTTGCATATGATTTCCTGTTTAAAAGGCTGTTGATAAGTGAGGATTTCCCAACATTAGAACGTCCTGCAAATGCAACTTCAAGCATCTGGTTATCTGGAAGCTTGCTTGTAATGCCAATTACTGTTTCAAGATTCACACTTTTTACTACCATTACAATATAACCTCCCTGAATACTTCTTCTGCATCCTGGACATATTTTATATCTATGCCTTCTAAAATCTCTTCTTCTATTTCACCAACATCTTTTTTGTTCTTCAATGGCACAAGCACAAGCTTTATGCCAGCAGTTTTAGCGGCAAGTATTTTTTCTTTTAAACCACCTATTGGAAGGACACGCCCTCTTAATGTAAGTTCGCCTGTCATAGCTACATCAGCCCTGGCTTTCTTATCCATAACTGCGGAATATATAGCTGTAGCCATAGTTATACCTGCAGAAGGCCCGTCCTTTGGCACTGCACCTTCTGGGACATGGAGATGTATATCATGTTCTTCAAAATACTTTTCTGGAAAGCTGTCTGGTACAACAGACCTTACATAAGATAGTGCAATCTTTGCAGATTCCTGCATTACATCACCAAGTTTCCCTGTAAGTTCAAGCTTCCCTGTACCTTTCATAATATTTACTTCTATCTCCAGCGTATCACCACCAGCGCTTGTCCACGCAAGACCTCTTACTATTCCAACATCTGGCTGTGTATTTGCCATATTAGCTGTGTATTTCTCTATGCCAAGGAATTTCTTAATATTGCGTTCTGACACCCTTACTTTACAATCTGCATTGCTGGCAGCTTCCATTGCTGCCTTCCTGCATATCTGCGCAATTTTCCTCTCAAGGTTCCTTACCCCTGCTTCTCTCGTATAGTTCTCAATAATTATCTTAACTGCCCTGTCTGATATATTAAGCTGTGGTTTTGTCAAACCATTGGCAATTTTTTGCTTTTCTATAAGATGTTCCTTTGCGATATGGAATTTTTCATTAGAAGTATAACCTGGCAGCTCTATAACTTCCATTCTGTCAAGAAGCGGCTTAGGAATTGTGTCAGTTGTATTGGCAGTACATATAAACATTACTTTAGAAAGGTCAACTGGCAGCTCTACATAGTGGTCCCTGAAATTTTTATTCTGTTCAGGGTCAAGCACTTCAAGCAGTGCTGAAGACGGGTCGCCCTTATAGTCATTTCCTAATTTATCAACCTCATCTAAAAGCATTACTGGATTCCTGGTTTTTACCGTTCTTAATGCAGCAACAATTCTTCCAGGCATTGCACCTACATAAGTACGCCTGTGTCCTCTTATCTCTGCTTCATCACGCACACCTCCAAGACAGATACGCACATATTTCCTTCCCATAGACCTGGCTACAGACTTTGCAATAGATGTCTTGCCTGTGCCTGGAGGCCCTGCAAGGCATATAACAGGGCTTTGCCCATCTTTTTTTATTGCCTTTACTGCTATACATTCAAGAACTCTTTCCTTAACTTTCTTAAGCCCATAGTGGTCTTTGTCAAGTATCTCCCTTGCACGCACAACATCTGTATTGCTTTTGCTTTCCTTTTTCCATGGGATTGCAAATAATGTTTCAATATATCCCCTTATAACAGCATTCTCAGAAGAACTTGAACTTGTAAGCTTAAACCTGCGTATTTCTTCAGCCAGTTTTTTCTTAACTTTTTTAGGGGCTTTAAGCTTCTCTAAGGATTCTGTATATTTATCTGCATCACTTTCAGAGTCATCCTCACCAAGTTCCCTGTGTATAGCTTTAACCTGTTCACGCAGGTAATATTCCCTCTGGTTTGTTTCTACCTGTGATTTTACGCGGTTTGCAATATCTTCCTGTATACGCATTATATTTATTTCCTTGCCTAATACAACAGAAAGCTGCTCATGCCTGTCTATAATGCTGTCCTCTGAAAGGATTTTCTGCTTTACCAGGTAATTTACAGGAATATTGGAACATATCTGGTAAACAAGGGTGTCAAGGTCTGCGATATTTAATATTTCATCTACAATCTTCTGGTTAAACCGGCCATTCTTATTTGTATACAGTGAAAATACATCTTTAAGCCCACGTATCATTGCTGCTGTTTCAAGTGCATATGAAGTATCCCCTGTTTCTGGAAGGCCTGAAACTGTGCCAGACAGATAACCCTCCCTTGTTTCAAGGTATTCAAGTTTCATACGTTCCCTGCCAATTATAACAACCCTTATAACTTTGCCTGGCATATTAATTATCTGCTTTACCTCAGCGAGAGTACCTGTTTCAAATAAATCATCCATTCCTGGATTCTCAATATCAGGGTTTTTCTGCGCAACTGTAAATACAAGCTGGCTGCTTCTCATAGCCTCTTTAAGTGCATTTACTGTAGCATCACGTCCTACCTCAAAATATACGGTTGTTTTTGGAAATACAACAAGATCCCTTAATGTAACTATAGGAACCCCCTCAATTTTATCTGATATCTCTATACTATCTCCCATACTAATATTAATTCTCCATTTATATTATAGAAACAGAGGGATTTACTTAACCCCTCTGTTCCAGCCTTTTATACAATCTATGCAATTTCATTTTTGGTCCTTCTGCTTGTACGCCTGATTTCGTCATTTACAAGAACCATCACAGGCTCTTCATCTCCTGTAACTGACTCTTTAGTGATAATACACTCTTTCACTTCATCATCTGACGGAACCTCATACATAGCATCCATCATTATAGATTCCATAATTGCACGAAGGCCTCTTGCACCAGTTTTTCTTTCAACAGAGCGTTTTGCAACTGCGGCAATAGCGTCATCTTCAAATGTAAGCTTTACACCATCCAGTTCAAACAGTTTCTTATACTGCCTGGTAATAGCGTTCTTTGGTTCAACAAGAATCCTTTTAAGTGCTTCTTCATCAAGCAGGTCCAGTGCAACATTTATAGGAAGCCTGCCTATAAGTTCAGGAATAAGGCCAAACTTAACAAAATCTTCCGGGAGTACCTGGCGGAATAAGTCGCCAATGCTTTCATCCCTTTTTGTAGCAATCTCAGCATTAAACCCAATGGATTTTTTGCCAATACGTGTTCCAATTATATTTTCCAGGCCGTCAAATGCACCACCACATATAAAAAGTATATTCGTAGTATCAAGCTGGTAAAATTCCTGGTGCGGATGTTTCCTTCCGCCCTGTGGAGGAACACTTGCAACTGTACCTTCTAGTATCTTAAGTAATGCCTGCTGTACACCTTCACCAGAAACATCTCTTGTAATTGAAACATTTTCGCCTTTACGTGTAATTTTGTCAATCTCATCTATATAGATAATTCCATGTTCAGCCCTCTCCATATCATAATCGGCGGCCTGTATAATTTTTAAAAGGATATTTTCAACATCCTCACCTACATAACCAGCTTCTGTAAGAGCTGTGGCATCTGCAATAGCAAATGGTACATTAAGTATCCTGGCAAGGGTCTGTGCAAGGAAAGTTTTACCTGAACCAGTAGGTCCAACCATCATAATATTGCTCTTCTGCAGCTCTACATCCATGCTTTTACCTGAAAGCACGCGTTTATAGTGGTTATATACTGATACGGAAAGCACCTTTTTGGCGTCCTCCTGGCCTACTACATATTCATCAAGGAATTCTTTAATTTCTTTTGGCTTAAGAAGGTTTATATCCATATCATTATTGTATAACTCTTCATCTCCGTCATCTTCTATTATCTCAGAACAAAGCTCAATGCACTGGTCACAAATATATACACCTGGTCCTGCAACCAGTTTGTGTACCTGGTCCTGCGTCTTGCCGCAGAATGAACATTTCAGCTTTATTTCATCCTTTTTTCCTGCCATTGCTACCTCCCAATAATACTTATGCCATTTTTGTTTTTATTTCCTCTTGACAATAATATCATCAATCAGACCATAATCTTTAGCTTCCTGTGCTGTCATATAGTTATCGCGTTCTGTATCAGCCTGTATCTGTTCAAGTGGCTTTCCTGTATTAGCAGCAAGTATCTCATTCAGACGGCTTCTTGTCTTTAAAATCTGTTCTGCTACAATGCGGATTTCTGTCTCCTGGCCTTTGGCACCGCCTGATGGCTGGTGTATCATAACCTCAGCATTTGGAAGGGCAAACCTCTTGCCCTTTGTACCACCTGAAAGCAGGAATGCCCCCATACTGGCAGCAAGTCCCATACAGATTGTTGAAACATCACATTTTATATAGTTCATTGTGTCATAAATTGCAAAACCTGCGCTTACAGAACCTCCCGGACTGTTTATATAGAACTGTACATCCTTTTCTGAATCCTGTGACTCAAGGAAAAGAAGCTGTGAAACAAGAAGGCTTGCAACATCATCATTTACCTCTCCTGTTAAGAATATAATCCTGTCCTGTAAAAGCCTTGAATAAATATCATATGAGCGCTCACCGCTGCTCGTCTTCTCAATAACATAAGGTATACTATACCCCATAACCAATCACCATGCCTTTCATCCAAAACAGCCATAATAAAGAAAAATACCTTATAATTATTTTTCTACAGAAGCTTCTACTACAAAATCTACTGCTTTCTGTACAGCTATATCCATGCGTATCTGTTCTTTTTCATCTTCACCTACAAGTTCCCTGAGCTTGTCAGCTTCCATGTTGTACATTTCTGCCATATTTTCAATTTCTTTATCAAAATCTTCTTCTGAAGCTTCGATATTTTCAGCTGCTACAACTGCTTCAAGCACAAGACGGCTCTGTATACGCTTAAGTGCCTGTGGCTTAAGCTCTTCAAGCATCTTCTGTGGTGTCATGCCTGTAAGCTGCATATACTGCTCAAGTGAAAGCCCCTGGCTCTGGAGGCGCTGTGCAAACTCCTGTGTCATCTGCTGTGTCTGTGCATTAACCATAGGGTCTGGAATATCCATCTGTGCATTTTCAATAATTGCACCAACTACTTCCTCTTCTTTTTCTCTCTTAAGTGCTGCTTCTTTATTCTCTAAAAGCTTTTTCCTAAGGTCTTCTTTATACTCGTCAAGAGTGTCAAAATCAGAAACTTCCTGTGCAAATTCATCATCAGCATCTGGAAGCTCTTTCATTTTAATTCCATTAATCTTTACTTTAAATAAAGCTTCTTTGTTCCTAAGTTCCTCTGCCTGGTACTGGTCTGGGAATGTAACATTTACTTCAACATCATCACCTATATTTTTTCCAATAAGCTGCTCTTCAAAGTTATCAATAAATGTATGGGAACCAATTACAAGTGAATAATCCTCAGCCATTCCTCCCTCAAACTGCTTACCATCAACATAACCGTCAAAATCTATAGTAACAGTATCCCCATCTTCTACTGCCCTGTCTTCAATTGTAATCATACGTGAATTATTTTCTCTTACTTTATTGATTTCTTCTTCAATTTCTTCATCTGTAACTTCTGCTTCTTTACTCTCAACTTCTATCCCTTTATACTCACCAAGTGTAACCTCTGGTTTAACAGCTACAGTAGCAGTAAAGATAAATGGCTGGCCTTTCTCTATCTGCTCAACTGCTATTTCAGGCTGGGAAACGATTTCTAAACCGCTTTCTTTAGCTGCATCCTCATATGCATCAGGAACAAGTATATTTGCAGCATCTTCAAAAAATATTTCTGCACCATACATCTTCTCAATCATTGCACGCGGAGCCTTTCCCTTGCGGAAGCCAGGCATTGCTATTTTATTCCTGCTCTTTTTGTATGCTTTGTCAAGCGCCAAATCTAGTTCTTTTGCAGGAACTTCAATAGTAAGCTTTGCCATACTCTTCTCTAACTTTTCTACCTGTACACTCATTTCAATATTTCCTCCTTTATAATAGACGGGTAATGCCCCGTAATTCACCATTTGTATAATATAGCACGAACAAACCCCTAAAATCAAGGGGTTTCAAGAAATTTTATATAATAATCCCCATGCTCCGCTTTTTGTGGCACAAATAGTAATAAAAAATACTGCTTTTGCATTTTAATCTCATTAAGTAAGCCCTTTAAAATACACACTTCTTAAGCGGCAGGTTATGTTTGCCAGGGCTTACTTAGTCTGGCAGGAGTCCAGGCTCCTGTCAGACTGCCGCAAAGCGGCAATGGGGTTATAAGCAATCCGCTTGACACCATGCGGCAATACCTTATTCTGTTTTATACTTTTTTTCTAAAATTCCTGTTATCCTGCCAACGTATTTACTGCACAATTCCTCTGTTTCTGCCTCTGCCATTACACGTATTAAAGGTTCTGTGCCGCTCTCCCTTATGAGAATCCTGCCATTCCCTCCAAGTGCTTCTTCTGCTTCTTTTACAGCAGCTGCTACATCCTGGTCTTCCATTGCTGCTTTTTTATCAGCAACTTTTACATTCTTTAGCAGCTGTGGATATATTTTTAAATTCTTCCTTAGTTCTGAAAGTTTTGCCTTCTTTTCAAGCATTACTTCCATAAGCATAAGTGAAGTAAGCACACCATCACCTGTTACAGCATATTTGCTAAATATAATATGTCCTGACTGTTCACCGCCAAGTGAGTGTCCATATTCCATCATATTGGCATTAACATATTTATCCCCTACATCTGTCTTTTCATAAGCAATCCCTGCTTTGTCAAGTGCTTTGTAAAGGCCTATATTAGACATAACTGTAGTAACTATTGTATTGTTGTTAAGTTCGCCTTTCTCTTTAAGGTAACAGCCACACAGGTAAAGTATTGCATCCCCGTCAATTACATCTCCATTATCATCAACTGCAAGGCACCTGTCTGCATCACCATCATAGGCAAAACCAATATCCAGATTCTTTTCTTTTACAAATTCCTGGAGTTTCTCTATATGTGTAGAACCACATCCATCATTAATATTAGTACCATCTGGTTCCATGCCTATTGTGTACGTTTTGGCACCAAGTGCATCAAATACACCTTTGGCAACCGAATATGAAGAACCATTGGCACAATCAAGCCCTACGCGTATATTTTTAAATGAACGGGTTGCAAGTGACATAAGATAGCCTATATACCTGTGACGCCCTATTGCATAATCAATGGTACAGCCTATATTTTCCCTTACTGCAAATGGAATAGCGTCTTCTGGCCCATCTATGTATTCTTCTATCTTTTCCTCTATTTCTGCTTCAAGTTTATGGCCATTGCCATTTATTACTTTAAGCCCGTTATCATAATATGGGTTATGGCTTGCAGAAATCATTATCCCGCAGTCAAACTGTTCTGTCCTTACTACATATGACACACTTGGGGTTGGCGTTACATGCAGAAGGTATACATCTGCGCCACTTGCTGTAAGACCTGCTGACAACGCATCTTCAAACATATAGCTTGAACGCCTTGTATCTTTTCCTATAACAATCCTCGCCTTATGTTCCTGCCCATAGTACCATCCCAGGAAACGCCCGGCTTTGTATGCATGCATAACATTTAAACCAACATTGGCCTCGCCACGGAAACCGTCTGTGCCAAAATATTTCATTATATATCTGTCCTCCATTCTATATGTTCCATACTATATGGCTGTCTTGCACGGATATAACCATGCCAGTACAATAATAATAATTCTAGCATAACAACTGCTTTAAATCAATATTCTATATGCCGCATTGTTTAACCTGGCACTTAAGTATTTTTACCACTTTAAAGGTGGCAAGTTTTATATGCTGGCTTGTTAAAATCCTAATGGAACCCCCTTGCCAGCACCATACTAAATTGCATGTAACAATATAGCACCTTATTAGTTTTTACAAGAAATGGAGAATACTATGAATTACACCAAGGATGATTTTATCAATGATGAAAAAACATTTGGGCTTAGGCTTGCAAGGCTCAGGGAATGTAAAAATATAAGTGCACGTGAAATGAGCCTTGCACTTGGGCAGAATAAAAATTATATAAATGCTATTGAAGCAGGCAGGAATTATCCATCTATGACAGCATTTTTATACATCTGTGATTATATTGGCATCAGTCCAAAAGATTTTTTCGACCCAGACTACCAGAACCCTGTTCCTCCAAAGAACCTTGAAAATATTTTACGCCAGCTTACTCCTTCGCAGGCAAAACATGTGTACCAGATTGCACTTGATATTGTTTCCAAAGATTAATTATTGACAATTATGCAGGATATATACATATTTTATTCAAGGAAATGGCATGGTTTTTCCCTTTCAGACAATGTTGCAAAGCTGTATCCTGCATCTTTTAACTCCTGGATTATGCCACGCAGTGCATTAAGGGTTTCATTATTGCATCCTGAATCATGCATAAGGATTACGGGTTCATTATATTTTTTATAATCTTTTCTTATATTCTTCATTATTGATTCTACTGAAGGTGTTCCTACTGAATCTTCTGCACTTACATTCCAGTCTGCATATTCCAGGCCGCTTTCATGTATTTTATCAATTATATCCTGCCTGAATGAACTTATATACCTGTTGGCACTGCCCCATGGAAACCTTACAAGTTTTGCTTCATAACTGAACTGCCTTTCAAGCTGTTCCCTTATTTTCATTACATCACGGAAACATGAATCTTCTGTGGCATATATTTCATTGGCAACATGGCAGTATGTATGTATGCCTATTTCATGCCCCTCATTTATTTCCCTCTGTATAATGTCAGACATATCCCCGTCTATCTGCTGTCCTATAAGGAAAAATGTAGCTTTTACCCCTTCTTCTTCTAATATATCAAGATAACTTTCTGTAAGTTTGCTGGGACCGTCATCAAATGTAAGGTAAGCTGTCTTTGTTTCATTGTCTGTCTGTACATTGTTATTTTCTGTTTTAACAATATTGCTTATAACCGCCACATTATGCCAGGCTGACCTTTCAGCAAACAGGCATGCACAAATGGCAATGGTAATTGCTATGCAGGCGGCTGCCTTTTTATGTTTTCTTATAAAATCCATACTGTCCCCCGCTTTTACACAAATTTATTAGTTTCCTGTTATTCATTATTAATAAAAACAGGTAAACTTAAAATATACTTTCTTTTTAAATTTATGTGCCCATGTTATAAATATTACTGTAATTTTGCGCATATTTTTATTGTATTTTTAAAGGATATTCCGTTTGATTTTAAATATAAAGTAAGCTATAATTTTAAACAGCCAGGAACTGTTAAGAAATAATCCAGACAAAGCATGTTTAGTAATTATTTCTTAATTGTTCCTGGCCAGAGCCAGTAAAGTTTTGCAATTTTAAATGCAGGAATGGAGGATATTAATGAAATTTGGTTATTTTGATGACCCATGCAAAGAATATGTTATAACAACACCTAAAACACCACTTCCATGGATAAACTACCTTGGAAGCAGCAGTTTCTTCTCACTTATATCTAATACATGTGGCGGATACAGCTTTTACAAAGATGCAAAGCTTATGCGTCTTACACGTTACCGTTACAATAATGTCCCAACAGATGAAGGCGGACGCTATTATTATATAAAAGATGGCAGCACTGTATGGAACCCTGGCTGGCAGCCTGTAAAGACAGGGCTTGATTCTTATGAATGCCGCCATGGTATGGGCTACAGCCGCTTTACATCAGTGAAAAACGGGCTTGAAGCCTCTGTACTTGCATTTGTCCCATTAAATGACAACTGCGAAATAAACCAGGTTAAATTCACAAATAATTCCGGTGCTGAAAAGAATTTTACATTTTTCTCATATATAGAATTTTGTCTCTGGAATGCCATGGACGATATGACAAATTTCCAGAGAAACTTAAACATTGGTGAAGTAGAAGTAATTGGTTCTACAATTTACCATAAAACAGAATACCGTGAACGCCGCAACCATTATGCAGTATTTTCTGTAAATTCAGATATTGATGGTTTTGATACAAGCCGTGATGAATTTTTAGGCGCATACAGGGGGGTTAATAAACCACAGGTTGTAGAGGAAGGCAAGGCACATAATTCTATAGCAAGCGGATGGAGCCCAATAGGTTCACACCAGATTAATGTAACTCTTGCACCTGGCGAAACCAAAAGCTTTATATTTGTACTTGGATATTGTGAAAACCCACAGGACCAGAAGTTTTCTGCACCTGATGTTATTAATAAAAAGCCTGCTGATGAACTTCTTGCAAAATACCAGACAGATGCACAGGTTGAAACAGCACTGGATGAATTAAAGGCAGACTGGGAAAACCTGCTTTCTAAATTTACAGTACATTCTGATGAAGAAAAGCTTGACCGCATGGTAAATATATGGAACCAGTACCAGTGCATGGTTACATTTAATATGTCACGTTCTGCTTCATATTATGAATCAGGTATTGGCCGTGGAATGGGCTTCCGTGATTCATGCCAGGATTTACTTGGGTTTGTACATCTTATACCAGAACGTGCAAGAGAGAGAATTATTGATATTGCCTCAACACAGTTTGAAGATGGCAGCTCTTACCACCAGTACCAGCCACTTACTAAGAAAGGAAACCTTGATATAGGAAGCGGCTTTAATGATGACCCTCTCTGGCTGGTTGCATGTGTATCTGCATATGTAAGGGAAACAGGTGATACATCAATACTGGAAGAAATGGTTCCATTTGACAATGATGTAAGCAAGGCTGTACCTCTTATGGAACACCTTAAACGCTCATTTAATTATACAGCAGGACACAAAGGTCCACACGGTCTTCCGCTTATTGGGCGTGCAGACTGGAATGACTGCCTTAACTTAAACTGTTTCTCTGAAAATCCTGGTGAATCATTCCAGACATTTGGTCCTGGGGATGGTCCTGTTGCAGAATCAGTATTTATAGCAGGAATGTTTGTTAAATATGGTAAAGAATATGCAGACCTTTGTGAATTTACAGGTGACAAGGAAGAGGCAGCAAGGGCAATGGCAGAAGTTGCCAAAATGAATGAAGCAGTCCTTAAAGATGGATGGGATGGCAAATGGTTTGTACGTGCTTATGATGCACAGGGAAATAAAGTTGGCTCTGATGAATGTGAAGAAGGCAAGATTTATATTGAACCACAGGGGTTCTGTGTACTTGCAGGCATAGGCACTGAAACGGGTGAAGCTAAAGAAGCCCTTGATTCTGTTAAAGAAATGCTTGATACAAAGTATGGCATTGTACTTTTACAGCCAGCTTATACAAAGTACCATCTTGAGCTTGGTGAAATTTCCTCATATCCGCCTGGATATAAAGAAAATGCTGGTATCTTCTGCCACAATAACCCTTGGGTATCATGTGCTGAAACAGTTATAGGGCGTGGCAACAGGGCATTTGAAATATATAAAAGAACCTGCCCTGCTTATATTGAAGATATTAGCGAGATACACTGTACAGAACCTTATGTATATTCACAGATGATAGCTGGCAAGGATGCGCATTTCTTCGGACAGGCTAAAAACAGCTGGCTTACTGGTACAGCCGCATGGACATTTGTAAATGTGTCACAGTATATACTTGGTGTTTCTGCTACATTATATGGATTAAGTATTAATCCTTGTATACCTTCTGAAATGGGTACAAAGTTTACTATAACACGTAAATACCGTGAAGGTGTTTATAATATAACTGTAGAAAACCCTTCAAAAGTTGAAAAAGGTGTGGATAAACTTATTGTAGATGGAAAAGAACTGTCTGGCACAACTGTTGTACCTTACGAAAAAGGCAAAAAAGAATATAATGTAACTGTTGTTATGGGATAATATCTGGTACACTAAACAATATTTTATAAGGCAAGCTTTATAGCTTGCCTTTTTACAGGAGTAATAAAATGAAACAGAAAATCCTTATTATTGAAGATGACAAAAAATTAAATAATGGCATAAAATTAGCATTAAAAAATGATTCTTATATTTTCTTCCAGTGCCGTACACTGGCAGATGCCAGGGAAGTCCTTCAAAACAATACTGTCCACCTTGTATTTCTTGATATTAATTTGCCAGATGGCAATGGTATCAGTTTCTTGAAAGAAATAAGATGCCACAGCCAGGTCCCTGTTATAATTATTACTATAAATAATATGGAACTTGACATTGTCACAGGACTTGAAGCAGGCGCAGACGATTATATAACTAAACCTTTCAGCCTGATGGTACTAAGGGCAAGGGCAGAAGTACAGCTGCGCAGTTACAGGACAGGACAGAAAAGTATTTTTGAAACAAGTATTTTCTACTTTGATTTTGACAAAATGGTATTTTTAAAAAATGGCATATCTGTAGACCTTAGCAAAACTGAACAAAGACTGCTAAGGCTGTTATGTGAAAATAAAGGTGCTACGTTGAAAAGGAGCTTTCTTATTGATTATGTATGGCAGGGGGATACAGAATTTGTAGATGGACATGCACTGACAGTCACAATTAAAAGGCTCCGTGATAAACTTGAAGAAGACTCTAAAAATCCTGTTTATATTAAAACAGTTTATGGAATTGGCTATACATGGGTGGTGGATTAGATGGTTATTATAATAGCCTTTTTTATATTTATTATATCTGGATGTTTCTGGTATGTTTTTTTCCGAAGAAGGGAAAACCAGCTTCTTGACCATTTACAGGATATGGTTGATAATGCTGCCTCTGGAAAACTTTCCCGCAGCAATATTTCTGAAACTAAGCTGTCACGGCTTGAAGACAGTATGAAACGTTATATGGATAACACTATGTCAGAAGGTGAAAACCAGAAGAACCAGAAAGAAATTATACAAAATCTTATTTCTGATATTTCACACCAGACACTTACACCAGTTTCTAACTTAAAGTTATATGCAGGGCTTTTAGATGAAAGTGGTTATGAGGACAAAGAAATTACAAGCACTATTGTAGAACAGACAGATAAACTTGATTTCCTGATACAATCTTTAATACACCTCTCAAGAATGGAAAGTGGAATTATAAAAGTCTGTCCAGAAATATCGAAAGTATCTGTAATGCTTAATAAAGCCTGGCAGCAGTATGCTTCTGCAGCTTTACAGAAAAACATAACATATACTATGCCAGAAACAAACCTTACAGCCTGCTTTGACATAAAATGGACTGCTGAAGCAGTTGGAAATATAATTGACAATGCTTTAAAATATACAGAAGAAAATGGATATATAAAAATAAATGTATGTGAATATTCATTTTTTGTAAGGATTGATATTTCAGACAACGGCATTGGAATTGATTCTAAAGAAATACCCAGGATTTTTACACGTTTCTACAGAAGTTTCTCTGTATCAGACCTGCCAGGTGTTGGAATTGGGCTGTACCTGTCAAGGGAAATTATAAAATCGCAGAACGGATATATCAAAGTTTCCTCAGAACCTGGCAAAGGTTCTGTATTCTCTGTTTTCCTGCCAAAATCCAGCTAAATACCCATATGAAAAGTATCAATCCTGTAATATTCCTGAAACAAGCTGGAGATATTTGTATGTTAATGTAATTCCATACAATATATAAAGGAGGCATAAAAATGGTTATTTTAGAAGCAAAGGATTTACGGAAAACATACGGAAATGGTGAAACAGCTGTACATGCACTTGATGGTACCAGTTTACAAGTACAGAAAGGGGAATTTGTTGCAGTTGTTGGCACATCTGGCAGCGGAAAGTCAACTTTGCTGCATATAATTGGAGGACTTGATGTCCCAGATTCAGGTGAAATAATAATAGATGGCCAGAAACTTAGCAATATGTCTGATGAAGAGATTACTATTTTCAGGCGCAGGAACATTGGCTTTGTATTCCAGCAGTTTAACCTTGTTCCAATGCTTAATGTATATGAAAACATAATCCTTCCTGTAAAACTGGATGGCAAGAAACCAGAAAAAACTTTTATTGACAGTATTATTGATACACTTGGTCTTGGCAAAAAGCTTGACAGCCTGCCATGCACACTGTCTGGCGGGCAGCAGCAAAGGGTTGCAATAGCAAGGGCACTGGCGGCAAAACCAGCAATACTCCTTGCAGATGAACCAACTGGAAGCCTGGATTCAAAGACAAGCCAGGATGTACTTGGGCTTCTTAAAATTACAAATGAACATTTCCACCAGACTATTGTAATGATTACACATAATGAAGAAATTGCGCAGCTTGCAGGGCGTATCCTGTGTATTGAAGATGGAAAGATTATTTCTGACAGCAATAATGCAGTACAGGGGGTGGCATCATGGTAAAAGTAGATAGTAAAAAGACCCTTTATACACTTGCAAGACGTTTTATGAAAATGAACCATAACCGCAATATTATTGCAGTTATTTCAATTATGCTGTCCTCTCTTCTGTTTACAAGTTTATTTATGGGAACAATATCCCTAATACTTTCAAAGAGGGCAACAGAAATACGCCAGTCCATGTACTCATCACACACAATAATACAAAACCTGTCCAAATATGAATTTAATAATATACTCAACGCAGCTAAAGACAATGAAGATATAAAATACTATGGGACAGGTATTTTCTTAGGTCCTGTAATGAATAAGGAATTTAGTTTCTCATGTGAATTACGTTCTGCTGATAAGCACCATGCCGAAAGCTTTAACTGCTCCCCTGTCACTGGAAGGCTTCCAGAAAATAAGGACGAAGCAGCTGTCAGTTCCCTTGTGCTTGACCAGCTTGGCATACCACATAAACTTGGCAGCAAAGTTACAATCACATGGGAAAAAAATCCCGTAACTAAAGAATATAAAACAGATACATTTACCATATGCGGCTTCTGGGAAGGGGATAAGGCAATACTTTCACAGATTATATGGGTATCAGATAATTATGCACAAAAGGAAGCATATATCCCTTCTGCTAAAGATATTAAAAATAAGTTTTTCAATGGTACATATGAATTTAGTATATGGTATAAAAACCTCTGGCACCTGGAGCAGAAAACAGATAAACTTAACTTCGGAGCACAGCTTACTGGCAGCAATAATAAATTTTTACCAAATCCAGCATATAATATTATGGAAGAAGATTCTTTCTCTTATGCAAGTGTTATTGTTATACTTATAGTAATTATTATTGCTGGATACCTGGTTATTTATAATATTTTCAGCATTTCTGTAAAAACAGATATCAGGATATATGCACTTCTTAAAAACACTGGCACTACTGGCAGGCAGTTAAAGAAAATTGTACGCATACAGGCACTAAGTCTTTCAGCTATTGGAATTCCTTTAGGGCTTATTGCTGGATATATAACTGGCATATGTATGGCACCATCCCTTACTGCCAGCCAGGATATAGGAAGCAGTACAATTAATGCTACAGAAACTGTTGTATCTGCAAACCCTTTAATATTTATTTTTGCAGCATTAATGACACTTTTTACAGTTTATATGTCATGTCTTGAAGCCTGCCATACAGCAGGTAAAGTTTCTCCTGTAGAAGCACTTAAATTATCAGAAAAAAACGGCTCTTTTAAGAAAACCCAGAGGAATACATCTGCCACCTGGCCTGCCATGGCTTTGCAAAATATACTGCGCAGCTGGAAAAAAGGACTGGTTGTTATGTTTTCAATATCACTGTCACTTATAATACTGGACTATATTGTAATACTTGCAGGCGGTTTTGACTTTAAACAGTACCAGCAGATTTTTCTTGCATCTGATTTCCAGCTTGACCAGGTTACAAGCAACCTGGAACATACAAATTTTAATGGCATAAGCCAGGAAACCCGGGATAAGCTTGATAAATGCCCTTATAGTAAAGCTATTGGATACATTTACTTTTCAGGAGAAAGCCATAAGATGGAACAACAGATTACAAAAATCTGGAAAGGCTTTGCCAGCAAATATAAAGAATACTGGGGGGATTATGAAAATAATACTTATAAACAATCTATTAAAACAGGTAATATAAAAGTCCATCTTATAGGACTAAATAAAGCAGGATTTAATAAACTGGACTGGAGAGAAAAACCTTGTGCATGGGAAGATTTCTCCAGCGGTAAATATGTAATAACAGATTATAATTATTTATACACAGAAACTCCCGTTTCTTATTATAAAACTGGTGATAATTTTTTTATGGAATATAAAAGTGGCTCAAAGAAAAATTACAAAATACTAGGAGAAGCTACAGTGCCTTTTTCCCTGGATTACCCATATTATGATTTTATGTATATTACAGTATTTGTGCCTGAAAGTGAATATATTAAAAATACTTTAAACAGCTCTGCTATGTACGCTGCTATTGACGCTAGTAAAGGCATGGAACAGCAAGTGCAGGATTATATCAAAGAAAATATACTAAAAGAAAATAATTTTATAAATGTATTTTCTGTGCTTGATATAAAAGCAAGTTTCCAGAAGTATATTAGTAAATATTATACTATTGGCGGAATTCTTGTAGCAGTACTTGCATTTATTGGCATTATGAATTTCTTTAATACAACAGCAGCTTCTATATCCAGCCGTAAAAGGGAACTGGCACTCCTGGAAGCTGTAGGCATGCCAAAAAGACAAATTATAAAAATGCTGGCAGCAGAAGGCGGGATTTACCTTTCAGGCTCATTTGTACTTGCACTGCCTGCAGTTTACTTTGGTGCAGAAAAAGTATTTTCTTTTATAAATGTTGGTTTCTACTTCCAGGTTAATATAACAGTACTTCCTTGTATTATTATGTTTCCATTCCTTATTATAATTGCTATAATAATACCAAAATACCAGTATAATAAAATTGGATGTGAAAGTATTGTGGAACGCCTGGACACTCCTGTATAAACTTACCAGGCGGGGGCATAATTTACAGATTATGCCCTTGCTTCAAATACTGGAAGTATATCCAGCAGTTCAGCTATAGGGGTAATATTTTCCCCTTGGAATATACTTTCTTCATCATCACTATCATTATTTTTATCATATAAATAATTCTCAAGTTTCTTTCTTTCAGATTCTTCTTTTTTCTCTGGAAGCCTTTTATAATATTCTGACTTTTTAAATTCCTTTTCTGTTTCCCTTATACCTGCAATAAGGTATTCTTTATCTGGGTCATCTTTGCCAATGCCTCCTATTGCACAGTCAATTACCTCCTGGACTTCTTCTTTTGACTTACAATTCTTAAGCTGGTTCTCCACTGCCTGTTTCTTATACTTTACACGCAATGCTGTCATATAGAGCTGTGAGTTATGCAGCCTGAGATAATCAAGCTCCTCAGATGTAAGGTTCTTGCCGCTTTTTAGTTTTGCCATAATTTTATTTAAGTAACCTGTTTCTTCCTCTTCATCCATTCCATATGACGGGTCTATTAACGCCTCTATTGTATCCTGCCAGATTCTGTTAGTTTCATTCATATTTTCTTTTGATAAAATATTATACATTGGTTACACCCTCTCTTAACAATTTAAAAAATGCCCTGTGTTCCTGCAGTGGCATATGTATAAACTTATATAAGTATTATATCGGCAAGTTACCATAAAGACTTATATGGCAGGCATATTTTATCTGATAAGCATATTTTTACCTATACATGAAATTTATGAAAAGGACGTGAAAGTATCCTTGCATCTATACAAAATATACATTATAATTAGTAATTGCCTGGAATTTCCAGAATACAGCAATCCAGGCAATACTTTTAATAAAGCAAAAGCCGTAAAACTGGCTTTAGAAATGAGGAATTTATGTCTGATAGTAATATAAAAAAAGAAATTGAAAAAAGGCGTACATTTGCAATTATTTCACATCCTGATGCTGGTAAAACAACCCTTACTGAAAAGTTCCTTCTTTATGGAGGGGCAATCAACACAGCAGGCTCTGTAAAAGGCAAAGCAAATTCTAAATATGCTGTATCTGACTGGATGGAAATTGAAAAAGAACGTGGTATCTCTGTAACATCTTCCGTGCTACAGTTTAATTATGATGGTTTCTGTATAAATATACTTGATACACCAGGACACCAGGATTTTTCAGAAGATACTTACCGCACCCTTATGGCAGCAGATTCTGCTGTAATGGTTATTGATGCTTCTAAAGGTGTTGAAGCACAGACTATAAAGCTTTTCAAAGTATGCGTAATGAGACATATCCCTATTTTCACATTTATCAATAAAATGGACAGGGATGCAAGGGATTCTTTTGAACTTCTTGATGATATTGAAACTGTCCTTGGAATACGCACATGCCCTGTAAACTGGCCTATTGGCTCAGGCAAAGAATTTAAAGGCATATATGACAGAAAAGCCAAAACTGTACGTACATTTGAAGCTGTATCAACAGGTGGTGCCAAATCTGCTGCTGAAACTGATTATTCTATTGATGACGCAGAATTACACAACATTATTCCAGATTCACTCTATGGACAGCTTGCTGAAGAAATAGAGTTACTTGATGGTGCAAGTGACCCTCTTGACTTAGAAAAGGTAAGCAAGGGTGAACTCTCACCTGTATTTTTTGGCTCAGCGTTAAATACATTTGGTGTTGGAATATTCCTTAAATATTTCCTAAGCATGACTTCTTCACCTCTTCCACGCCTTTCCAACGAAGGACTGATAGACCCTGTAGAAGAACCTTTCTCAGCATTTGTATTTAAAATACAGGCAAATATGAATAAATCCCACAGGGACAGGATTGCATTTATGCGTGTATGCTCTGGCAGGTTTGATGCCTCTTCTGATGTATACCATGTACAGAGCGGACGCCGTCTTAAACTGTCACAGCCACAGCAGATAATGGCACAGGACAGGCAGGTAATATCGGAAGCATATGCAGGAGATGTAATAGGTGTATTTGACCCAGGAATATTTTCAATAGGTGATACTGTAACTGCACCTGGCAAAAAGTTTGAATATGAAGGCATACCTACATTTGCACCAGAACACTTCTGCCGTGTAATACAGCTAAATTCAATGAAACGTAAACAGTTTGTAAAAGGAATTACACAGATTGCACAGGAAGGTGCTATACAGATATTCCAGGAATACACTGCTGGCATGTCAGAAATAATCGTAGGTGTTGTAGGTGTACTGCAGTTTGATGTACTTAAATACCGTCTTGAAAATGAATATGGCTGTGAAATCCGCCTTGAATCCCTGCCCTATGGATTTATACGCTGGGTAGGAGACCCTTCTACAGATGTAACAAAGCTTAAACGCATGAATAACGTAAAAGCTGTTAAAGATATGAAGGGCAATCCGCTTCTTTTATTTGTAAATGACTGGATGATTAAAATGGTACTAGATGATAATAAGGGTCTGGAACTGCTTGAATTTAAGAAAAATTAATATAACAAACACAGGCTTATACAATCAATAATAAAAAATTTTCTTTATAAATGCTCATAAAAAAGCATTTATAAAGAAAATATCTATTAATCCATTATATAAAATTTGATAAACTATAAAACCGGAAAACATTTATCCAATTTGAATAAGAGACATGAAATCATAATACATTGAACCAGTAACATGACCAGTTAAATACAAATTCTTCTCCGTTTGTTTAAGTTCATCAACAGACAGACAATCCACTATTTTCCTAAAATCAATACGTTTAAGAATTTTCTTTGTGTATGGTCTTTTAGAATCAAGGAAAACAATACTTGTTAAAAATTTTTGCACCTTTTCAGAATTTAACAAAAGCATAGCAATATATGCCATGTCAAAGCTGTCAAAACATAAAAAATAACTTGTATCATCTGTCATAACAGGTTTTCCATCATCCGAATATAGAACAGAGAATAATGGCTGCTTATAAAAACCACTTACTCCTACTTTATATTGCGAATAAGAATAACTACCAACACCAAACATAGAAAACAGAGGTGCACCATTATATATAGAACTTTTTCTACTTTTAAAAAGCTCTTTGTTATCATTTAAATATTTCCATGTTTTAGGAACTTCATATTTAAGATGCCCTGTTTCTTCACGGGATTTTCTTTGTGTTACAATCACAAACTTTGAAAAATTATGAATAACAGGTTTTTTAAACATGCTGCTTTTTACAAGCGGAAACACAATATCCTTTTCAATTTGAACAGTTTCTTTTTTTCCATTTTGTAAAACATCATCACATAGTGTTAATTCCATAATATTAGAACAATCATGTTTTACACCCTGGCGCCATTCAAAACAACATTGGCCATCAAAATTTTCTACTGTGGTATGCAAATTATTATAAAACTGGTCATTTAAAAAATTAAACTTTGACTTAACTTTTGAAGGATTTTCAAAATCATATACATCACATACACCAGATAAAACATTTTTATCAGATAGTTGTATAAACAAAACACAAGCACTGGCATTAATTCCAAACACTTTTAATGCATTAAATTCTAACATATCAAAGGATTCAAAAGCAATATAATTCCTTTTTAATTCTTTAAACACATTTCTTGCAACAGATGTTTTACAAAGCATAGTAATAATTGTATTTGTATTCTTATATTCATTAATAAGCTGTAAAATAATATATTCACAAATATCAAAATTGCTTGTACCTGTAATTGCATCAATACCTTTCAAACCTTTAAAGTTGGTTTTTACTGGCAGATTATCTGAATTAATAACTGACAAAGCGCTATTTGTAATCCATGGTGGATTTCCAATAATAAGTACCTGTGAATTGTTCTTTATTAAAGATTTTGATGAAAAATCAAAAAAATCTGAATTAATTATCTTAACTCTGCTATCTTTAATTTTATCTTTGCAAATTTTACAATATTCTGGATTTATTTCTATACCATAGTATTCTTCGGCATCAAACAGCAGGCTGCTTTGTACAAAACTGCCTAAACCACACGTTGGTTCAACTACCGCAGATGGTTCTATATGATGATAATCCTTTAAATACAAGCACACCTTTTCAGCAAAATAAACAGGGGTTTGATAATCGCCATATCCACGCTTACCATTCATAGTTTACAACTCCTGTCACTCTGTTATCTAATGAAATAACCCTGGTATATTGTAACCTCCATTGCAAAGCGTTACTAATTGTTAAATATCCCTGTTGTGGCAAATAACAAAATATTTCATCTGCAAGGTCATTATACACAATTTCATCACCAGGAACATTTTTATCCTGTAAAAACCCTATTACATCCTCCTTATTTGCCCCATCATATACCATTTCCCGTAAACGCTTTGTAATTGTAAAATCTGCGGTTCTTTTTTTATCAATAAAAGTACAATGGGTAAAATGTAAAGTACAAGAATTTCTTGTATCTTGCTTGTCATATACAAATACCAGTAAATTATAACCCAATCCAAAAATTTTTTGACGTGCATTTTTGAATGGACAACTTGATTGGGGCTGTGTAATAGATGTGACTTTTATATCTGTCTGGATTTCATCACCAGGTAAATCTATCCCTTTTGCACTATTTCCAATCTGGACAATATAGTGGGATTGAAGAAATTGTTGAAACTTATGTTCAACATATGTCCCAACAGCTTTTCCATCTGTGACGCCTATAAGTCCAACATGGTTCTCTCTACTTTCAATTTCACAAAATAATTTTGCAGATTCTATAAGTTTATCTATAGTTAATATTGGTTTCACAAAAAAATCTCCTATCCTTATCCAAAATTGCTTTATAATAACTATTTTCCCCAATATCCCGCTGCCTGTTACATCTGCTTTAAATATTCCTCATACCCAATCTCTCCAAGCCTGGTATCTTTTGCAACCACCTGGTTTTTCAATTCTTCTTTATAAACAGCAAGTTTTTCCCTAAGCCCTTTATCTGATATAGAAAGCATCTTTGCCGCAAGCAGGGCAGCATTGGCAGCACCATCTATTGCCACAGTAGCCACAGGAATACCTGATGGCATCTGTACTATGGAATACAATGAATCAACACCGCCTAATGCCTTTGTATGGATTGGCACACCTATTACAGGAAGGTTAAACAATGCTGCACACATACCAGGAAGATGTGCAGCACCGCCCGCACCCGCAATTATTACTTCAATCCCTCTCTCTTCTGCTGACTTTGCATAATCTACAAACACATCTGGTTCTCTGTGTGCAGATATAACTTTCATTTCATATCCAATTCCAAAATCTTCAAGAATCTTAGCTGCTTTTCCCATAACTGGAAGGTCTGAATCGCTTCCCATTAAAATACTTACTTTAGACATATTTTATCCTCCATTCTACAGGCGGTATGCCTGTATTTGTTAATCTAATATAAAATCTGACAGAACATAATTACTTATATCAATTCCCCTGCTTGTCAGATAAATATTGCCACTTTCTGTATCTTCTGCCAGTAATCCATTTTGTAAAAAATGGTTAATAACATCACCATACACTTTATCAATACTAATATTAAACCTCTCTTCAAATTTATTTCTGGATACACCTTTACACATACGTAGTCCAAGAAACATAAATTCTTCCATTTTAGCCTTAATAGAAAGTTTCTCATAACTGCTGCCTATATTTTCTTCTATGCAGCCTTGCATATCCATTCTGTTAATAGAATTTCCAAATATCTGGATATACTTGTTATAGTTATCTGTGCCTTTAAACCTGCAGCCACCCATATAAGAAGATGCGCCAAGTCCTGTACCCAGATAATCCCCGCCTGTCCAGTATGCTATATTGTGTATACACTCCTTGCCTTGCTTGCTGTAATTAGAGATTTCATATCTGTTATAACCATATTCTTTTAATATTTCTTCTGTTATATAGTACATAAGCCTGTCTGTATCTTCATCTGCTATATCAAGTTTCCCCTGTTCCTGCATATTATAAAATACAGTTCCTGGCTCTACAATAAGGCTGTATGCGGAAATATGTGCTGGTTCCAGGGAAAGCACTTTATACAATGTATCTTTATAACTTCCAGCTGTCTGTCCTGGTATACCAGACATTATATCAATATTTATATTATCAAAACCAGCTTCCCGGAGCCTGTTATAGCTTATCCTGAATTCATCATATGTATGTATACGCCCTAGGATTTCCAGCTCATTGTCCTGTGCAGACTGTAACCCAAGACTTATCCTGTTTATACCAGCCTCTTTGAATACCTGTATATGGCCGTCTGAAACTGTTCCAGGATTGGCTTCTATAGTAAACTCAGTATCTTTTCCTATATACTGTTTTAAAACTTGTACAATCTGTAAAAGCATTCCAGGGCTAAGACATGTCGGGGTACCACCGCCTATAAAAACAGACCGGAAGCTAAAACCTTCTGGATACTGGTTATTTATAACCTCTTCCCACCCTGTTATCTCAGCTGCAAGTGCATTTATATATTCTTCTTTTTGATGTATGCCTGCACTAAATGACACAAAATCACAATAATTACATTTTCTTACACAGAACGGAATGTGTATATACAGTGATATCCCTCCATGTATACCAGCTTTTCCATACTGCATGTTATTACAGGAATACCACTGGCAGTCCTTAATTATATTTTCTATTATATTATTCTTCATCAAGCTTTAATACACTCATAAATGCCTGCTGTGGTATTTCAACGCTTCCAAACTGCCTCATGCGTTTCTTTCCTTCTTTTTGTTTTTCAAGCAGCTTTCTCTTTCTGGATATATCACCACCATAGCATTTTGCAAGTACATCCTTTCTCATAGCCCTTACAGTTTCCCTTGCTATAACTTTGCTGCCTATAGCTGCCTGTATAGGTATTTCAAAAAGCTGCCTTGGTATTTCATTCTTTAACTTTTCACACATTTTACGGCCACGCTCATATGCTGTATCTGCATGGAGAATAAATGAAAGTGCATCTATCTCTTCTTTGTTTATAAGGATATCAAGCTTAACAAGCTTTGAAGGCGCATATCCTTTCATATCATAATCCAGTGAGGCATATCCTCTTGAGCGTGATTTCAGGGCATCAAAGAAATCATATATTATTTCATTTAATGGAAGTTCATATTTTAAGAGTGCACGTGACTCTTCCATATATTCCATTCCTATATAAACACCCCTTCTCTCCTGGCAAAGTGTCATAATAGCGCCTACAAATTCTTTTGTCACCATAATTTCAGCTGAAACTACAGGTTCTTCCATATGCTCAATTTCTGAAGGACCAGGCAGGTTTGAAGGATTAGTTACTTCTACCATCTCACCATTAGTCTTATATACATGGTATATAACACTTGGTGCAGTAGTAACTATATCCAGGCTGTACTCCCTCTCAATCCTTTCCTGTATTATTTCAAGGTGCAGAAGGCCTAAGAAACCACATCTGAAACCAAATCCAAGCGCAATGGATGTTTCAGCTTCAAACTGCAGTGCTGCATCATTTAACTGCAGTTTTTCAAGTGCATCCCTTAAATCAGGATATTTAGCACCATCAGCAGGATATATCCCGCAATATACCATAGGCTGTACTTTCTTATAGCCTGGCAGTGCTTCTGCACAAGGGTTTTTAGCAAGGGTAACTGTATCTCCTACACGTGTATCCTGTACATTTTTAAGGCTCGCTGTAATGTAACCAACCATTCCTGCAGAAAGTTCTTCTGTTGGTATAAACTGCCCTGCACCAAAAATCCCCGTTTCCACAATATCAGCCTTTGCCCCTGTCGCCATCATAAGTATTTCGTCACCTTTTCTAGCAGAACCATCAAATATACGGCAAAATATTATAACCCCTTTATAAGCATCATATAAAGAATCAAATATCAGCGCCTTAAATGGCTTGTCCTCATCACCAGAAGGAGCTGGTATATTTGTAATAACCTGTTCAAGCACCTGTTCTATATTTGTACCCATCTTAGCAGATATAAGTGGTGCTTCTGAGGCATCAAGCCCTATTACATCTTCTATTTCAGATTTTACACGCTCTGGTTCTGCACTTGGCAGGTCTATCTTATTAATAACAGGCAGTATCTCCAGGTTATGGTCAATGGCAAGATAACAGTTAGCAAGTGTCTGTGCTTCTATACCCTGTGCCGCATCTACTATAAGTATCGCTCCTTCACATGCAGCAAGGCTTCTTGATACCTCATAGTTGAAATCGACATGCCCTGGTGTGTCAATAAGGTTAAATACATACTCTTCGCCATTCTGGGCTTTATACACTATACGCACTGTCTGTGCCTTAATAGTTATGCCCCTCTCCCTCTCAAGCTCCATATTGTCAAGCACTTGTGCCTGCATCTCACGGCTTGTAAGAAGCCCTGTCTTTTCAATAATCCTGTCAGCAAGTGTAGATTTTCCATGGTCTATATGGGCAATAATGCAAAAGTTACGGATATGTGACTGTTCTATTTTTTCCATGTATTCCTCATTTCTGCGCCAGTTTTTTCTTACCTGCAAACCTATGCCAGGCGCGGGCACAGATTTACTAACGCGTGGTAATTACTCCCAGTAAGTTATCATAACATTATATTGGAATAATTGCAATTTGAGATATACATTTTACCATATAATATATTACAAGACAGCACTGTACATTATTCCCCTGTTAATACTTGGTCCAGTACTTTTGCAAGCGGGTCCATCGCATTTTTAGCCTCCTGTAATGTATTATTTTCATTGCCAAGTTCTATAAGCAGGTATCTTTCCCGCAAATGCATGTTGTAACGGTATCCCTTTAAATAAACTGGTCTTGCAAAATCAGGATAATTCTCCATACATTTCAACTTCATCTGTAAACTAAATGCAAGGTTTGCCTGCAAGTTTTTGTTGTAAAGGTAATCTATATTTCCTGATGCATTTCTTGAAAGCCCGTTGAAAAACATAACCTGTGCTGTCCTCTTGCCATCTATTGTAGTAAGCCTTTGTACCGAATTACCCACGCCATCCCTGTGCAGGTCTATAACTACCTGTATAGACGGGTATTCTTCCAAAGTTTTTGATATGCTCTCTGCTGCTTTATTATATGCTTTGCTTCTGTCAATACTTCCATTTATTTTATCATACTCTGTTGTATCATGTATAACATTATAACCATACTTTTCCCTTAACAGATATGCAAGTCTGCTGCCTACCCCTATAATTGACTCCTGCTTTCTTCCTTTTTTACTGTCTATAAATGCTTCTGAACCACCATGTGTATGGAAAATCAAAATCTGTGGTTCCTGGCTCTTTTTCAAAGTGACATCTTTTGAAAGCAGCTTTCCAACATTAAATATTGAATTATCTATAGATGTTGATGAGTCTGTTATATAAAAATTCTTCAAAAGATAAGGGCGGCTTTTACTTTTCTTAAGTTTTTCTATACTAAGCAGGTTATTTTTTATCTGTGTTGCAAAAACCTCATCTGCATCACCAGTTTCACTTCCAGGACTGCTATCAGATGAAGGTTCCTCAATATATGTTTCACCAGCGGCGTTCATACTGCCATCATGGTCTGTCCCACCACTTTCTTCTGTACCTTTAACTGTTATCTCACCGCTTTTTACTTTCTCATTTTCAGCAAGCATATTATTATAGTCTTTTTCCTCCTCAAGCATCTCTGCAACCTGCATATCAGAGTTTTCAAAAAGCCTTCTTGTAACCGCCATATCACTTCCAGCACCACTCCAGAAATAATTCCTGCTTCTGTAACCTGGATAGACTGATGCAAGGCTTTCTGAGCCATTTATAGATTTCCTGTCGATATTCTCAATATTTTCTACAAGATATGTCATAAATGGACATGCCTCAAAAATAACTTTCCACTGGAATGATGCATATTTATCATGCCCTGTTAATTCTACAATACCTATGTTGGACATGCCTGCATCTACAATATAATCTATAAACATATCTTGTATACCTTCTATCATACCTTTTTTATCTTTAGTATGGATACCTGTCCACATAGTTATCACAATTATTATGCATATACATAATATTCCCAGTTTAAATTTATTCTTCTCCATAATAAGCCTCTCCCCGTTTTATATCATAGATATGAGGCTTACTGTGTTTCTATTCATATTAATTTTATAAGGCCAGCCTAATTTTCAAAAAAGCTGTTTATCCCTCTTGATACAAGTTTTCCAATCCAGCGCACCTGTTCATCAATATCTTTTGGCGTTACAAAAAGGTTTTTTGTACTGTTACCAGCAATGCTTTCAAGGAAAATTTGTATTTCATTATCAGAAAACCCCTGTTTACTAAGTGTTTCCTCCATACATCCGCTCACTATAACTGCTGCATCAACTACTGTAGGGACCCCTATAGCAATAACGGGTACATTCATTGTTTCCTCATTAATCTTATGCCTGTTATTTCCAATACCTGCTCCTGGTGAAATACCTGTATCCGTTATCTGTATTGTCCTGCAAAGCCTTCCTATGCTTCTTGAAGCAAGTGCATCGATAGCTAATATAAAATCAGGCTTTATATTTTCTACAAGCCCACACAGCACTTCATAGGTATCCATGCCTGTCTGTGCCATTACCCCAGGTGTTATGGCACAGACCACCTTATTATTACCAAGTATTTCACTTCCAAATTCATGCACCATATGCCTGTTTACCATAATCTTTTCCATTACAAACGGACCTAATGCATCAGGAGTTGCAAACCTGTTGCCAAGCCCTACAGCCATATATGTTTCGGTTTTCTTTTCCCCTTTATTATCTTCAGCAGCTGGATCTGTATCTGTTTTCCTGCTGCTGTTTGCCATATCTGTAATTATATCACAGATTTCTTTTATAACCTTATCTTCAAACTTTTTTGTATCTTTGTCATCCATATACATACTTTTATCAGTAAATTCTATTGTTACATAATTACCAGCAGGTTTGCCCATAAGCTCTGCTCCTTTTTCATTTAATATATTTACTGTGCTGACCCTGATACGTCCCTTCTGCAGAAGCTTATCATTTAAAACTACACCTTCAATCTCTACATTATCTTCTGGAAAACTCTCCCTGGTTTCTATTGCAAGGTCTGTCCTGTTCAATTCCATCTGGATTAATCCCCTTCCTTAATATAATAATAACATTATCTGTAGTTTTACTATTATAATTCCTGTATATAAACACAGTAACTGGCTTATAATATAAATTTTACATTTTTTCCAAAAATATATTGACACATCCAATCATTTCATCTATGATATATAGGTATGTTTTCATCAAAGTGCCCGTGTCCGGTTTGATGAAGCAAAAAATCCACAACTGGGGAGGTGTAAAGAATGGCTAACATTAAATCAGCAAAGAAAAGAATTTTAGTTGAGCGCAGAAATGCAGAGAGAAATAAAGCTATCAAGTCCAGGGTTAAAACAGCTGTTAAGCGTGTTAATGCTGCTATAGCTGCTAATGATAAAGATGCCGCTGGAAAGGCGCTGGTTACAGCTGTTAAAGAAATTGACAAAGCTGCTGGTAAGGGTGTATTCCACAGGAAGACAGCCTCAAGAAAAGTTTCCCGCTTAACAATAGCAGTAAATAAAATCGCATAATTATTTATATTTTTATAAGAAAAACTGCCTTCCGGTGTGGGCAGTTTTTCTATTATTTAAGTTAAATTATACTTTAAACGGTATTCCCTTGGTGTTAAACCTGTCCTTTCACGGAAAAGTTTTGTAAAATGGCTCTGTGATGAAAAACATAATGTATTTGATATAGCAGCATATGGATATTTTGTATTTTTCAACATATTAGCAGCTGTATCAAGCCTTGCCGCCTGTATAAAAACATGAATTGTACTTCCTGTTTCTTTCTTAAAAAGAGTTGACAAATAGCTTGGATTAAGTCCCATATAACTGCTTATCTTATCTATTGTAAGCGGTATATGCAGGTTATTATAAATATACTCAATACATCTCTTAATATGGTGTGATACTATTTTTCCAGTACGGAGCTCCCTCATATGCATTGTAAAATCATAAACCATCTTATCATTTAATTCCTGTATATCTTCAATATTATGTAAGGTATCCATCTCCTGTATATATAAGTCACTTAACGTATAAGCTTTTTCCTGGGGCAGTCCGCCCTCAATACAGTTTCTTGTAATAAGTGCTGCATTTATTACAAAATGGTACTTTTCATTTTGCAAAGGTTCTTTTGAAAGAATACCTTTTCCAGAATTTTTATAATCAGAGTTTTTATAATCAGAATATTTACGTTTCATCTCTTCTATATATTCTATATTTCCATTTTTTATAGCAGAATAAAAATTCAGTTCATTGCTATATGGCTGGTGTAAAAACATATTTTCACGCTGTATATAAAGCTGGTAGTCCAGCTTATTATGTAATCCCATATCCTCTCCCCCAAAAGTTATCCAGGAACAGCACTAATATTCCTGCAGTGGCATGTTTACAAACAAAGCAGTAATAATACTAATCTGCATACCTGGCATATTGTTTTATATATCCAGATATAAATATTCTACTATGTGTTACGCTATTTGAAAACAATAAATATTATACAAAAACAAAATATCTTATATAAATTATAATTTAGTTCTGATAAATTTAATATACAGTTATTGTATAATATGCTCAAGGGCAACATCCAGGCTTATACTCTTGGATATTTATACAAAAACTATAATTTTATAAAACACACAAATTTATTTATGAAAGGACAGGTAATTATGGGAAAAACAAAACACAAAATTATTGCGGCAGTCCTGGCAGCTGGAATGTTATTTAACAGTACCAGCCTTCCAGAAGCATCTGCCAGCGAAAATGTCTCACCAGACAGCCAGGGTACAGAAACTTCCCAGGAGAATTTTACACAAGGAAGCCGCCAGCACTTTGAACAGCTTACGGCAGATGAACTTATTAAAGATATGGGCGCAGGCTGGAACCTTGGCAACACAATGGACGGGCATACAGGTTTTACTCCAAATGAGCTGCAGTGGCAAAATGACAAAACCACTAAAGCCATGATAAAATCAGTACATGATTTAGGTTTTAATACAGTCAGGATACCTGTAACATGGGGAACCAAAATTGATGATACAGATAATTTCAAGATTGACGAAGCATGGATAAGCAGGGTACAGGATATAGTTGATTACTGCATAAGCCAGGATATGTATGCTATTATAAATATACACCATGATGGCGCAGAACAGACAGGCTGGCTGCGTATAGCAACTGATGACCAGGCTTTTCTTGAAAAGAAATTTGCAGGGGTATGGAAAAATATTGCCACACGTTTCAAAGATTATGACGAACATCTTATATTTGAATCAATGAATGAAGTAAGAGGTGTCAATATGACAGTTGTTGAAGAAAACAGTGTTATTATGAAACTTAACCAGATTTTTACTGATACTGTAAGGGCAACAGGCTCAAACAACAGTGAACGCTGGCTTATGATGCCTGGTAAATTTAATTATATTGATTCAGTATGCAATGAAAAAAACAAATTCTCTCTTCCAAAAGATACTGTTAAGGACAGGCTTATTGTATCAATACACTACTATACACCATGGGGATTTTGTGGTGATGACATAAATATATCAGATTCATATACAAAATATGACCTTAAAAAAATGTCATTTAATGACAGGGAACTAAAACCTTTATATGATACCTATGTATCAAAAGGAATACCTGTAGTTGTAGGTGAGTATGGCTGTAATAACAAGGACAATCCTGTCCAGCGTACATTTTATCTTGAAGGTATAAACCGTATATTCAGGAAATACAAACTTGCAGGAGTATACTGGGACCAGGGATGGTTTGACAGAAGTTTAAAGCCTGATTACAGTTTCTCAATTATTGACAGGGCGGACTGCAAACCTATTGAAAAGAAAGTTACAGACGGCATTATAAGAGGATTTGCGGGACTTAGTGGAGAAACTAATTATTCCACACTTAAGAAAAAGCCTGTTATAATACCTGTCACTTCGCTTAATACATCAGAATCAAGTATTTCACTGCAGGTAAACCAATCAGCAAACATTAATACTACATATGGACCTCTTGATTCAAATGATGTAATTCTCTGGAAAACTGACAATCCTAATGTTGCAACTGTTTCCTATGGAAAAATAAGTGCAAAAGGAACAGGCACTACTACGATTACAGCATTTACCCAGAACAGCAATATAGAACAGAAAATTGAAGTAACTGTAACAAATGCCGCACCTTTAAAACCTTGTACAGAACTTAAAACAAGACAACAGGAATTGAATTTATATGTAAATGGTTATGAATATATAGATACACAACTTACCCCTTCAGATACAGACGAAACTTTGTACTATACTTCATCTGATGAAAATATTGCAACTGTTTCTTCCATAGGCAAGGTACTTGCAACAGGTGAAGGCAGTACAATAATAACAGTTTCTTCTACAGGAGGTATTAAAAAAGAAATTAAAGTTAATGTTTCCAAAAAGGAAATAGAAAAAAAATTAAATCTCTCAATTAATGTTTACTATAATGATTCAAAACATAATTATTTTGCGAATGAAACAGGCAAGGATACTATATGTGTTACAGAAAATGGAACATATACACTTACATTTGACTGCCGGAAGGACTTGTCAGATACTGCTAAAAATGCAGGAGTCAGCACTCTTGAAAAGCTTACAGCAATATATATAAAAGATTATGATGTTGCATCAGGAAAGGCATCCAAAAGCCCGCTTAAATCATGCCAGATACAATATAATGAAATTGATGTAGATGGCGTTAAACTTACTATTAAAAACAATAGTCCAAAATCTGCATTAAAAGATTCAGGTATTTTTGACACAAATGACCCTGTCAACTCATGGGATGGCTCTGCTATTGAAGAAATCCAGGCATCAGGCGGTGTTGCAAACTTTAAAGGCATTGACAATCCAAAAAAAATTACAATAAAATTTACAATATCACAGCTTGAGTTTGGAGAAGCAGGAGAACCAAACCCAGCACAAAACCCATCTAATAATACTAATACTGGCAATACTCCTGAAATACCAGCTAAAGACAATACCTCTGGTAAAGAAGTTAAAAAAGGTGATACCATAACATCAAATGGTCTTAAATATAAGGTAAGCAAAACAGGGAATACAAGGGAAATTATATTTACTGGAATTAATAAAAATAAAAAGATAACCAGCCTGGACATTCCAGATAAAATAACACTCTCTAACCAGTTTTATAAAGTTACTGCTATTGCGGATAATGCTTGCAAAGGCAACAAAAAACTTAAAAGTGTCACAGCTGGAAGCAACATTACACAGATTGGCTCAAAAGCATTTTATAATTGTTCCAGCCTTAACAGTATAAATATTAAAAGCAATAAACTTAAATCTGTTGGAAATAATGCTATAAAAGGAATTAAAAATAATGCGTCAATAAAATGTTATAAAGGTAAAAAAACAGCATATAAAAAATTATTCAGCCCCAAAACAGGTTATAAAGATACTATGAAACTTAAATAATAAATACCCCATATAAATACAGGGAATTATTGTAAACCTGTAGACAAACCACCTTCTGCAAGTATATAATTGTATCAGTAAATTACATACTTGCAGTAGATAGACTTTTATATAAGAGGTGGCAAATGAAAAAAGAGAATTATTTAAAATGGGATGAATACTTTATGGGAATTGCACTGTTGTCTGCTGAACGGAGCAAAGACCCAAATACAAGCGTAGGTGCATGTATAGTAAGTGAAAATAATAAAATCCTTTCACTTGGTTATAATGGCATGCCTGTTGGATGCCCAGATGATGATTTTCCTTGGGAACGTACCGCTGGAAACCCACTTGATGAAAAATACCTTTATGTATGCCATGCTGAACTAAATGCTATTTTAAATTATACAGGCACTAATATGCACAATGCTAAAATATATACAACTCTTTTTCCTTGTAATGAGTGTACTAAAGCACTTATCCAGTCTGGTATACATGAAGTAATATACCTTTCTGATAAGTATGCAGATACCCCGTCTGTAATAGCGGCTAAACGCATGATGAAATCTGCTGGCATTTCATTCAGGGCATATAAACATATTAACAGGGATATTGTATTAAAATTGTAAATTAGGTATTTCACAAGTTATGTGGCTCTGGCAATTCCAAAATTTTACCCCAGGCAGCCCGCTTGCGCTTGGATGGATACGCAGTGGTGCATAAAGCCCCAAATGCTTAATAGAAATAAATATTTCTATTAAGCATTAAAAACGTAGCTTAAGCACCAGCGTATCCATAACAGCTGCCTTTGGGTAAAATATTTGGAATTTGCCAGAGTAATATAGTCTTTGTATAAATTTAATTTTCAAACACCTATAAATCCATGATTTATTAGGTTCTGCAAATTCTATTAATACAATGTCTATATCTTTAAGTAATGCTTACAATCTGTCTGTAATTTTAACTATTCATCATTGCAAATACCTTTTGTGCGTATTTCTTCGTTCCTGCTATTCTTACAGCACATCTTGGTTTTATATGTTTAAAAGCTCCTTTTCCAATACTTTTAACTTTTTTACTTTTTATCTTAATATTACCAAGTTTTTTGTTTTTATAAAATGCTTTCTTCCCAATACTTTTTATATTTTTACCAATAACAGCCTTTTTTAATAATTTACACTTTATAAAAGCACCTTTAGCTATTGATACTACCTTATACTTATAACCATTAATCTTTATAAATGCAGGAATTTTAATAACTTTTGTTTTCTTGCTTGCTTTTATAACTTTAACAGTTTTTAATTTATTACTACTCTTAATTACTTTATATACAATGCCCTTTCTTGAATAAACTTTACCTGTTTTAGGATAAGCTTTTGATGCTGATATATTACCTTTAGTTTTATTGTTATTATTTTCTTGTTTATTATTGCCAAGCTTGCCATCTTCATCTATATTATTATCTTCTCTGTCTGTTATACCAGCACCATTTACAGAACCATCTTCTTTGTCAAGGCTATCTTCATTATTATTTGTTCCAGAACTATTACCAGCGGCTGTACTGCTTCCACCAACATTTATGCCTGCACTGCTGCTTCCTCCCCCAGAACTTGCACCTCCGCTGCTTCCGCTTCCTGCACTTCCAGAATTTCCGCCTCCTGTGCTTCCACTTCCTGCACTCCCTGAATTTCCGCCTCCTGTGCTTCCGCTTCCTGCACTCCCAGGATTCCCGCCCCCTGTGCTTCCGCTTCCTGCATTCCCTGAATTTCCGCCTCCTGGATTTCCACTTCCAGGACTTCCGTTCCCACTGTTTCCATCTCCAGGATTTCCAACAGTTCCACTATTATTATCTCCTTCTGTATTATTTCCTGGTTCTTCTGTCTTCTTTTTCAGGTAACATTTTAACACAAGGCTTCCATCAAGTTTAACTGTCCCTTTATAAACACCTTTATCTTTATTGAGCACATACATGTTATAACATTCATCTATATATATACTATCACTGCAGTCGATTATATAACCATTATAAGAATCATATTCTGACTTTTTATCAAGTATATATTTACCATTGTCATCCTCTATATAATATTCAATACTATATTTTGCTTTTAAAGGCTTCCATATGGCATACAATACACAGTCATTACTGTCTGATAAATCAAACCATGTATTGCCTGTTGTATCTTCTTTTATTCTTGACCAGCCACTAAAATAATATCCTTCTCTTTCAGGGACTGCATTAATTTCTGTACTGCCACCTTCCCATATTGCATAAAGCTGCTTCCCACCATCAGATTCACACAAGTTTGTTACACTTTCATTATCTGCATATATTACACTTCCACTTGCTGTATCAGACCATCCTTTAAATTCATATAATAGATTTATATTTTTCGCTGTGCAGACTGCATCATCTGAATTTAAATCAAGTGTAACTGTACTATTCCTTTTAAAACCACAGCCAGGCAATGTATATGTACTGCCATAAATACATCCATATAAAGGAACTGTTTCACCAGATGTTGCCATATTTCCATTAAATATTATATCATAAGCAGCAGGCCTGAAATACCTGTACACTTCACAGTCACCTTCAACAACCAGGGATGTACAGCCAGTATAATAAAATCCCTTATAATATGCACCAGCAGCACTTTCACTTCCTATATCTGCCCCACTGGCACTGTCATTATAAAAAGCAGTCCATAATTTACTTCCAAGAACTTGCCCGTCTGGACTGTCACCTAATATATCAATGCAATTAACATTATATGAATTAATCTGCTCCTCCCATTGCGGATATATAACTGCACCTGGTTCTATTGCATCACCCTGGCGCACCCTGTCACCTCCAGACGGGCTTGTATACCATCCTTTAAGAGTATAGGTATAGCCCTCCTTGTCATTATGTAATACTTCTGGAAGATTCTTAATTATGTATTCCCCTTCTATACCATAATAAGCATAACCTTCCTTTAATACCGTAGCATCTTCTGTAATTGTGTATATATCTCCATTTTCACTTATAAGGGCAGCATCGTATATATCATATAAATATGAAACTCCATTATAACCATAATTAGTTGATGGCAAACTGCAGACTGCTGTATTGCCTCCTTCTGCAAGTTTTAATAGTGACTCTGAATCATCAATCATGCTATAAATTCCATCTGTATATATATATTCTGCTTTTTTATATGTACACTTCCCATATGCATATTTCTTTAATACAATGCTTCCGTTCACTGGAAGGCTGCTCTTAACCCTGCCAAGATTAATACCAAACCTCGCTCCAGATTTCCCCTGTATAACTACAGGAAGCCCTGTTATTGAAGATTCCACTTCTTCTATATTTCCATCTATATTGCTTCCTGTATATTTCCACTCATTATCACTGGTCTTCTTCCATGTATCCAATGCATAGTTAAGTGTCTTTCCGTTCTTTGATATCCTGACACCTGTTGTACTCTCACCACCTATACTGTCCACATATGATACCCCTATAGCTCTGTCATCCGCTGCATAGGCTGCATCTGCTTCTACAGCATGGAATATTATTGCTGGCACTATAACTGTCATTATAATAATGATAAATTTTAAAATAACCATATCTGGCAAAACTTGCTGTTTTAAAACTGATTTTTCCAGTAAATCAGGTCTTTCTGTTTTTCTTTCTCCCATAAACACATTCCTTTCTTGGCTGGTATGCTTATCCCTGTTAGAAACTATCATATACTTTTTGTAACTAATGTTAGTATATATTACAATAGCATCATTATTATATCAATATCAATTATATACAAAAAAAGCAGAAAAATTTATGCAACTTTTCTGCTTTTTATTTTACTAGTAATTATTATTTAATGGCTGGATATAATTATATAAAAATCCAATTTCACGTGGTGAAACAGTTTTTTTAATTTTAATTCTATAAGAGAAGATGACTCTGATCCATGTTCAACAAATTGTCTGGCAACACATGATATTCCAATACCCATTTTGGCAAATCCAACAAGTAAATCCATATCATTCACTTCCAGAATATATAATGGAATTATATTATTTTTTGCAAAATAGTTATCTATATGGGTACGGGAACCATTATCCTTATTTAGCAGCATAATATTTCCATATTGAAATATTTCACTATTAGTACAGTTTAATTTCTTTCTGTATTCTTTAGTACAAACAAATATATATTCAATTATCCCTAATGAATGATACTAGGATTTTCCTATATTACCGGGCTTTGCTACAAGTGCTAAATCTATATTTCACCTTTCAAGCATAGAACAGGCATTTGGTGAAGAAGTATAGTATTTCTAATAATATAACACCACTTTACAACTCTTTGGCAAACTGACCATGTTGGGATAACCCACCTGGCCATGTCAGCGGCGGGTATAACTTGCCAATGATGGTATTTCTATGTAAAAAGTTGTAAAGTGGTGATTATCCAATTAAAATCACAACCTTAAACCATTTACTGTCATAAGAGATATTCAATGTTCCATCGTATTTATCCACAATTTCTTTTACAGAAGAGATGCCGGTTCCATGGGCGTTTTGATCTTCTTTGCCGGAGAGAAAGCGTCCCTTTTTTTGTGTGACCTCGTTGACCTTGCTGTTGGTGAGTTCAAAGCTGAAGTATCCGTTTTCTGTGTAGCGGCATTTAAGTTCCAGCTTTCTTTTGGCAGGAACGTTTATTTTCTGGCAGGCTTCAATGGCATTGTCCAGGGTATTTGCAAAAATAGTACAAAGACTTACATCATCAATAAATATCATTTTATCAATGTCAATATTGAGAAATGTGTCAATAGAAGCGTTTATCATCATTTGATATTTTGAGTTTATTACCGCATTTACGATGCTGTTCTGGCAAAATTTCTTGTTAGCAGTCTGCACATAGCTGGAGATATTACTAAAATATTCTTTTGCTTCCATAAGATTTCCCTCATCCATAAGATTTCCTATAACGGAAAGATGATTATTCATATCGTGGCGGAATTTACGGATCTGGTTCTGGTTGTGTTCCAGTTCTTCATAATAGCTTTTCTGTAACTGAAGATTTTTCCGTTCCAGGTCTGCGTGAAGTCCATCTGCCAGATATGCGGCAAGGCGTATGCTTCCGATATTGGTAATCAGACATGCAACAATACACGGCCAGATAAAATAGCTTTTCTGTTCCGGCGAAAGATAAATACAGCTGAATAATGCAAAAAAGGAAGCAAGGCTGATTACATCTACGATGGTCCATGCTTTGTCCGTAAATATGTTCCGGATTTTTTTCAGGGAAGGGCTGAAAAAGTGGTAGAAAACAATCCAGAAGATAGGAAGAATCACAAAAGCAATGGAGTAAAAAACAGAATTGGCAAGCAGGTCTTTCTCAGTAAAAAACTGTATGAAGATATGTCCGCCGATGTCTGTATAAAGTAAATTGACAGCGGCGGCAACCGGCAGAAAAATAAGGATCATGGAAAGTTTTACCAACCAGTTCCCTTTGTAAAGCATAAAGTTCACCAAAGCAAACAAAAGCAATGCAAAAGAAATATTGGTCATATCATTAGGAAAGATTACCACGGTGGATATAGTGGAATAAAGCACAAGCGCCAGAAGAAAAGTGAACTTGCCGTCCCTTCTTTTTATGGTGCAATCCATACATTTCATAAAGAAATATCCAGTAACAAATTGCAAGATATTTACTAATCTGTGAATGATAAAAATAATAACAGATGCACTCATAAAGATACTCCTTCTCTTCAATTTAACATGGTTCTTGCAAAGGCAGCTGCAAGGGGCTGTTTGTAAGTGCGGCTTACGGGTAATTCTTCTCCGCTGCAGATACATGAAGCACTTTTCAATTTGGAAATGCAGTTCATATTTACAAGATAGCGGTTATGAATCCGTTGAAAAAAAACGGGAAGCCCGGCTTCCACTGCATCTAATTTTTCGTAAAAAGAAATCTGCTCTCCGCTTTTTTGTACGGCGTATACACTTCGTTTATCACTTTTAAAATAAGAGATTTCCCGAAGACTGATGCGGAGTGTTCCAGATTTTTGCTGTATGGTATAGAATTGTTCTTCTTGTGAAGCAAGTTCCTTTACGGCGCTTTCCAACACTTCTTTTAATTTCCTTTTATCATATGGTTTTAAAATATAATGAAAGGCATGTACTTCATATCCTTGGAAAACATAGTCGGGATATGCGGTAATAAAGATGATCAACATCTTTTTTCCGAGCTTTCGGAGGGCTTTAGCTGTATCCATTCCGCCCATTCCCGGCATTTCAATGTCAAGAAAGAGAATGTCAGGTTCCTTTTTATCAATATGTTCAAGAAGAGAATTTCCTGATTCGTATTCCTCTATTTCATAGGTAAATGCCATAAGGTCAAGCTGGACTTCGATTAAATGACGCAAATCCTTACGAAGTTGTTTGTCGTCGTCGCAGATTGCTATTTTCATGATGTAACTCCTTGATATCTGGTATTGCTTTATTGTGATTTTTATTATATCACACAAACTTTACAAAATCTATGTCAAAAATGACATAACGGGAGGAGCGGAATTTAATCTGTTTTCTTATAATAAAACCAACAACGGACAAGGGAGGATGCAGCATGTTAAAGGTAGAAAAGTTGAACAAAAGTTATACAAATGGTATGAATACATATCACGTATTAAAGGACGTTTCACTTCATGTAAAAAAAGGAGAATTTGTAGGAGTCATGGGACCATCAGGAAGCGGGAAAACAACGCTTTTAAACTGTATTTCCTGTTTTATTCCTCATGATAGCGGAAATATCCGTTTGGGAGATATAGATATCTCCGGTTTGGATGAGCGCAGACTTGCTCATGTAAGGAATGAAAAACTGGGATTTGTATTTCAGGATTTTATGCTTCTTGATGGACTTACAGTCCGGGAAAATATATGTCTTCCGCAGATTATTGCAAAGAAACCCATTGCACAGATGGAGGCAAAATCAGAGAAATTATGCAGTCTGTTTGGAATTAAGAAGATTATGGATAAGTATCCAGCAGAGATTTCCGGTGGTGAAAAACAAAGAACAGCCGTTGCAAGAGCACTTATGAATAATCCCTATATTATTTTAGCAGACGAACCCACAGGAAACCTTGACAGCAAATCCTGCAAGGCAGTAATTGATGCATTTTTGCAGGCAAAGGAACAAATTGGGGCTACTATTTTTATGGTGACACATGACACTTATGCGGCTTCTTTCTGTGACAGAACCGTTATCTTAAAGGATGGAGAGATCCATCAGGAAGTGAAACGAACAGGAACACGGCGTGAATTCATGGATGAGCTTCTGGATATTTTGAGAGAATTTGGAGGAGATGAGGACAATGAATAAGATTTATAAAAAGCTTCAGAAAAACACAAAGGGACAGTATTATCTGTTAAGTTTCTGCGTATTCTTACCGGTTCTACTTGTGACATCCTTTTCTCTGATGTATTTCGGACCTACCGTACAGGAATTCCTTCCGGAAGGAGGAGATACAAGAAAAATGGCATCGTTACTTTTGTGCATAACAGCAGTGGGATGTTTTGTGTTTACGGTGTATGCTTCCGGGTTATTCTTCCGGGTTAAGGCGAGAGAATATGGAATCTTAATGGCATTGGGAACAGAAAAAAGACAGTTGAAAAGACTTCTTTTTCAGGAACTTTCTGTTGTGACAGCAGTATCTTCTTTGGTAGGACTTCTGCTTTCTGTTCCGGCATCTTTTTTAATCTGGAAGCTGTTTGAGCTGTTTATCATTTCCAATGAACAGATGACATACCGCTTTGGGGCTGCCGGATTTCTTCCCGGGATTCTTTTTGCCTGTGTCCTTGCCTGTGTGCTGGGCATTGTAGGAAGAAGATTTATCAATCGTTCTGACATTATGGAGATTCTCCGGACACAACAGAAAACAGAAATGGTAAAAGAGATTAAAAGGTGGACGTTTCCCGTAGGCATCGTACTGATAGTTTTAGGAATTCTTCTTGGCGCAGGTCTTCCACAGGTGGCGGCAAGAGTGTGGGGGATTGGACTTCCAGGAATTGTAAATCTCTTTTATCTGTTATCTCTTGTAGGAATTTATTGGATTCTTTTGTCGGCAGTTGCACAGAGCCGCACTAAGAAAAACAGAAGTAAATATTATGGGAATCTTGTTTCCATCAGTCTTATGCGTTTTACTGCAAAGGCAACAACAAAGAATATGTGCGTAATGACGCTTCTTATCTTTGTATGTGGTTTCTCTGCTTTTTATGGAATGCAGTATATACTTGCAGGAGGTGGGGTACAGACAAAAAACAGTAAGGATTTTTCCCTTCATTATCCTGTCCTTGAAGAGCAAATTGGAAAAGAAGAGATTTATGATACAGCCTCTTCTTATGGAATCGAAGTGACTGATTTTATGGAATATACTGCAACAAATCTTGTCGTTTCTTACAATGCAAAGGATTTTAATGAGGAAACAAGCAGATATATTGAAGTTTACCGGGATAAAGAAATGGCAGCCATTTTTGTTACGGAAAGTGATTTTGAAAAGATGTCCAGGCAGGATATTACGGTAGCGCCGGGGACTTATCAGACTGTTACGGCAACCGGTTATAATGGATTTTTTGACTATGAAGACGGATTACAGGAAGTCATGAATCCGGATACCGGGAAAACATATCCTCTTACCTATGCAGGAACTGTGGAAAGTGACGTTCTGGCGCCTTTCAGTGAACCATTTGCCTATGTTGTGGGTGATGAAGCGTATCAGGAGATGACAGAAGGGGTACGGGATGTATATAAAGAAAGGATTATTTCCTTTAATGTAGTCAATGTAGAGGATTCATATGATTTTGCCAAGGATCTTCTTGCGCAGTATGTAGAACATACCACAGATCTTTCTAATCACATGGGATACTGGAATATATGGGCGCAGAAAATGGCGGATGAGGCAGGAGAAGCGTATATGTATGGGGATAAAATTAATATGACCATAGAAAATAATATGCTTCTGGGAGATTGGAAATATGCCCCTGCATTCAATATCATTACTGCACAGGACAGAATGCAGATGATCAGCGTCTATGTTATGTTAAGCCTTTATATTTTTATTATTTCTTTGGCAGCGGTCAGTGTCATGGCATATGTGAGAAGTATTTCCGTGGCGGCATATAATAAGGGACTTTTTGAAAGCATGACAAAACTTGGCGCAGATGCTCACTATAAGAGAACTGTGCTGAAAAAGCAGATTGCCCGCATTGTACAGTATCCAGGAATCATTGGCTGTGTTCTTGGATTTACTTTTGCCTTTGTTATGAATTTTATGAATGATGGAATGATCAGTGCGATAGAGAGCAAAGCTCTTGCAATTCTGGCAGTTATGTTACTGGGAATGGGAGTGGTCTTATATACAGTTTATAAATACGCAATGTATAAGGCGGAAAAAATTGTAATGTGAAAAGGAATATTGTGCCTGTAAAGAAAGTCTCCCGGTCTGTAAACGACTGAGGAACTTTCACTGTAATTGAAACGGTTCCATTAAAACTTTTGTAGGTGTATTTTAAAATTGAGGATTCCATCCAAGTATCATATTCACATGCTTTGTTTTTATGCACCACTGTGCATCCCATCCAAGCGCAAGCATGTTGCCTGGGGTAAAACTTTGGAGATGGTACTTATTTTGAAACTTTCAAGAAATTAAAAATATATGCTGAAAAACCAAATACCCTGCCAAAATATTAACTATAAACTTTCTAAAACAAAGAAAGGGACATTTTCTTAAATAAAATGCCCCTTCTCTGTCTTATTTATATATTCACTTTTTATCTTTATTCTTTTCTTTTTTACAGCTTAAAAAGAATTTCCAGATATCATTCTTTAACTTGTCCCATGCATCAGTATGTTTTACAAAATAAAGCGGGCACTCTTTTCCAGTAACATCATAATGGCGTATAATTGAGTCCTTATCCAGATTATATTTACCACACAACCACCCTGTAAGATGTACAAGTGAATCATATGTATCCTTTGAAAACTTGCCTGATTTATCTGGATGGCAGCATTCTATTGAAATAGTATCAGCGTTCCTGTTATTAGAGGCATAAGCAATCTCATCTAATGGTATACACTGTATAATAGTCCCATCAAGCCCTATAATATAATGGCTGCTCACCTTATTAGATGATTCGTCTGGTTCATCTTTCCTGCCTTCAAAATAATTCCTGTTCGCTTCTGCATCAGTACCAGGATTAGCTGTATAATGTATAACTACCCCGTTCACTGTGCCAAGGCCTGTTCCTGGTCTTGAATTAACATTCTGGGTCAGCAGCATCTGTTTTATACCAGGTTCAGGAACATTATACTGGGAATAATCTATTCCTTCCATAGAATTTCCTTTATCTTTACTAGTATTTCTATCCAGCCTATCCCATACATTAAACATTACTACTATAAGTATAAGTGATATAACTGCTATTATTAAAAGCTTGCGCCGTTTACGCTTTCCAGCTTTTGTTAATTTCTTCATTTTTTAAATCATCTTCCCACTCAGATGTACATTTTATTAATTATCTGCAACGCTGTAATTAGGTGCTTCTTTTGTAATATGGATATCATGTGGATGGCTTTCTTTTAAAGAAGCTGCTGATATCTTAACAAACTGGCCTGTTTCCTGGAGTGTCTTAATATCAGGTGCACCACAGTAACCCATGCCTGAACGTAGTCCTCCCATAAGCTGGAAAACAGTATCCTCTAATGTTCCTTTATAAGCAACACGCCCTTCTACTCCTTCTGGAACAAGTTTCTTGGCATCTGTCTGGAAATAACGGTCTTTGCTTCCATTCTCCATAGCAGCGATTGAACCCATGCCACGGTATACTTTATATTTACGTCCCTGGAAAAGTTCAAATGTCCCTGGGCTTTCATCACAACCTGCAAATATGCTTCCCATCATACACACACTTGCACCAGCTGCAATAGATTTAGTCATATCACCTGAATACTTAATACCACCATCAGCAATAATAGGTATACCATAGTTTTTAGCAACTTCATAACAGTTCATAATTGCTGTAATCTGTGGAACACCTATACCTGCAACAACACGTGTTGTACATATTGAACCAGGACCTATGCCTACTTTTACACAATCCACACCAGCCTTAATAAGTGCTTCTGTTGCATCTCCTGTAGCTACATTGCCTGCGATAATCTGAAGGTCTGGATATGCGTCACGTACCATCTTTACAACCTTTATAACATTGGCACTGTGCCCATGTGCAGTATCTATAACTATACAGTCTACATGCCTCTTTACAAGTGCATCTACACGTTCAAGGATATTGGCAGTTATGCCAACAGCAGCACCACACAAAAGCCTTCCTTGTGAATCCTTTGCAGCGAGAGGATACTTTATCTGCTTTTCAACATCTTTTATTGTAATAAGCCCTTTAAGGTTGCCCTCATCATCTACTAATGGAAGCTTCTCTTTCCTTGACTTTGCAAGTATCTTCTTTGCATCTTCAAGTGTAATACCCTGAGGTGCAGTAATCAGTTCCTCAGAAGTCATAGATTCTTTTATTTTCTTAGTAAAATCTGTTTCAAACTTAAGGTCACGGTTAGTTATTATTCCAACAAGTTTCTTTCCCTCAGTAATTGGAACACCCGAAATCCTGAATTTAGCCATAAGATTGTTGGCATCCTCAAGAGTATGTTCTGGAGATAAATAAAATGGGTCTGAAATTACACCATTTTCTGAACGCTTAACCTTATCTACCTCATCAGCTTGTGCCTCCACTGACATATTCTTGTGAATAATCCCGATACCACCCTGTCTTGCCATTGCAATTGCCATACGGTGTTCCGTCACCGTATCCATGCCTGCACTCATCATTGGAATATTAAGTTTAATAGTTTTTGTCAGGTTAGTTTCCAAAGAAACCTGGTTTGGTATAACTTCTGAATATTGTGGAACTAGTAATACGTCATCAAATGTAATTCCCTCACCAATAATCTTACCCATTTTAATTGCCCTCCTTCTTGTATATTGCCAGCACATATGTGCCAGCCTGTGTAATATGGTAACTAAGAATTATAATACTACCCGTAGATATATATTGATTCAGTATACACTAACATAACTTCCATTGTCAACATTGAATTTTACTTCTGCCTTTAAATTTCATATTTTCAATAAGCTTTTCATCTGGAGTAAATTTTATCCTCTCTTGTCCACTATCTGTACGCGAAATTGCAATAAAATGTTTGTCATCCCTGTTCCCTGATGAAAAGTCAAGAAGCGGCAGGTTCTGGAACTGGTTCAATGAAGGTGCACCTTCTGGTGCAACCAGGTCTATCTTCTCAAGGTCAGTCCTTTTTTTATGTTTACGTTTATTTCCTTTAATTATGCAGTCAAAATCAATCTGCCCGTCAACAAATACATATTCATATGCAATATCTTTGGAAGGCAGGAAATAAATAATAAAACAGTCTGCAACTACAACGAAAAACAGGCCTGCTGTGCTTCCAAGTATGAATAAATCAACATAAAGCAACACAAAACACAGTATTATAAGCCCTATTCTTGCCATTAGGCGCTTCTGTGATGGTTTTGCTTTTAAATAAGTTTCTGAATACAATTCTTCCATTTATTGTACCCCTTTCTCTTCTATAATAACTATATATTGACATATTTATAAACCTTTGTAAAGATACTATTCTAAGATTTAATAGTTTCTGTTCTTCTGGATTTGCCAATAAGGAATGGAAATCTTGAATTTATTATTTCTGTCATTGTATATTCTATCATAAGAAGTATTGCCAGTACAACAAGACACTCACAAATATACTCAAAATTGCCTGTATTGGGAATATACCCAACTTTCTTCCAGCCTTCATATGCCACAGTCCTCATTCCAAGCACAGTATGGGTACACATAACAATAAGTGAATTTTTACCCCAGTAATCAAGGAAGTTTAGTTTAATATATGATGTTATAAAATCAAGCAGCAATATTGCACCAACTGAACCTGCAATACCACATATATAAAACAAATATGGATATACCCCCTCTTTCATCTGGTTAAAATCAACTCCTGTATTTATTTGTGACAAAACAAGGTTTACAGCTGATAATATAACTCCTGATATAAGTTTTATCCCTGGTTCTTTTAACCTGCTGTAAAAAATATAAATAATATACCCTGCACCAAGAAACCAGGCAGCCGAAAAACCTTTACATACAGCATTAGACAGCCTTATAACATTGTCATAAGCATCACCTGGCTGCAATGCAAACATTCCACCTGGTGAAAATGCTGCATTTATTACAGCAGACAGGCTTACCGCAAACAGGCCTGCAACTGCATATAATGCCTTAATTACTTTAGGGCTTCTGACAAGCCAGAAAAATATCAGTTCCCCTATAAATAAAGTTGGTATAAACCACATTGAATTTACACCTTTTAAAAATAAACTGTCATAAAAATAAGATAAAAATGTATCCCATATTTTTGCTGAATTCTTATGTTTAAGAAAAACACATGCTGTTTTAAAAAGAGTACCAATTACACTAAATGCCAGGTATGGTACTCCAAGGCTTTTTATTATATTTCCTGTAAATTCCCTGAAACTCCTTTTCTTTACAGAACCCGTATAACACATAAGAAAGCCTGATATTATATAAAATATTGATACTTTAAAAGATGACATCCATAAATCAACTGGATTGCCAAGCTTTGTAATATGACCTAAAGCAATCATAAGTATACTAAGCCCTTTTGCTGCATCAACATATGCAATACGTTCTTTCATATATTAACCTCATCATATATATTTTATAAATATTATTATAACCTGGACATACACACTCCAGGCTATATTTAATATTATGCTTAAAATCCAGCAATATATAACATAGAGAGATACTGCCGCAGCAGTATCTCCCCATATTATAAATACATATGCTATATTAACCCCGCCTGGCAAATCCCAGGCAAAATTATTTGTAAATTTTTATTACATCATTCCCATTGGAGCCCCGCCGCCTGCTGGCATTGCAGGAGCTTCTTCTTTAATTGTAGATACAACAGACTCTGTTGTAAGAAGTGTAGATGCTACGCTTGTTGCATTCTGTAGAGCACTTCTTGTAACCTTTGCAGGGTCAACGATACCTGACTGTACCATATCTGCATACTCTTCTTTTAATACATCAAATCCTGTACCTGCTTCTGACTCACGTACCTTATTAATAATTACAGCACCCTCAAGACCTGCGTTCTGTGCAATTATCATAAGTGGTGACTCAAGTGCCTTTAAGATAATATTAGCACCTGTCTTCTCATCACCTTCAAGAGTTGATGCAAGCTTTGCAACTTCTTTAGAAGCGTGGATATATGCAGAACCACCACCTGAAATAATACCTTCCTCAACAGCGGCTCTTGTAGCAGCAAGTGCATCTTCCATACGGAGCTTAGCCTCCTGCATTTCTGTTTCTGTAGCAGCACCTACACGGATTACAGCTACACCACCTGCAAGTTTAGCAAGCCTTTCCTGGAGTTTCTCTTTATCAAAATCAGATGTTGTTTCTTCAATCTGTGCCCTTATCTGTGTAATTCTTGAAGAAATTGCATCCTTGTCGCCCATTCCGTCAACAATAATTGTGTTCTCTTTCTGTACCTTAACAGATTTAGCACGTCCAAGCTGCTCTAATGTTGCATCTTTAAGGTCAAGCCCTACTTCTTCTGAAATAACTGTACCACCTGTAAGAATTGCTATATCTTCAAGCATAGCCTTTCTTCTGTCACCATATCCAGGTGCCTTTACAGCTACTACATTAAATGTACCTCTTAATTTGTTGATTACAAGTGTTGTAAGGGCTTCACCCTCTACATCCTCTGCAATAATAAGAAGCTTAGCGCTGCTCTGTACAACCTGCTCTAATAATGGAAGGATTTCCTGGATATTAGAAATCTTCTTATCTGTTATAAGTATATATGGATTATCAAGGTTTGCTTCCATCTTATCCATATCTGTAGCCATATAAGCTGATACATAACCTCTGTCAAACTGCATACCTTCAACAAGGTCAAGTTCAGTCTTCATTGTCTTTGACTCTTCTATTGTGATAACACCATCATTGGATACTTTTTCCATTGCATCTGCAACCATTTCACCAACAAATTCATCACCTGCTGAAATAGCAGCAACTTTAGCTATCTGGTCTTTACCTGTAACTTTTGAGCTCATCTTTGCAATAGCATCAACTGCACACTCACAAGCCTTCTTCATTCCCTTACGGAGAATAATAGGGTTAGCACCTGCTGCAAGGTTTTTAATTCCTTCATTTACCATAGCCTGTGCGAGTACTGTAGCTGTTGTGGTACCATCACCTGCTACATCATTAGTCTTTGTAGCAACTTCCTTAACAAGCTGTGCACCCATATTTTCAAAACCATCTTCAAGTTCTATATCTTTTGCTATTGTAACACCATCGTTTGTAATAAGTGGTGCACCAAATGATTTATCAAGGACTACATTTCTTCCTTTTGGTCCTAAAGTAACTTTAACTGTATTTGCAAGCTTATCAACACCTGCTTCAAGTGCTGCCCTGGCTTCTGCACCAAACTTAATCTCTTTTGCCATAATAATTTTTCCTCCATTCAAAATTCTGATATTCCTTATTTATGAACTATAAAATCCCTGTGCCACAAGATTAATCTACAACCTTGGCAACTATGTCATTCTGGCGGACTACAATAAACTCTTCATCATCAAGCTTAACTTCTGTACCTGCATATTTAGAGTAGATAACTTTGTCGCCAACTTCAACCTGCATCTCTACTTCTTTGCCATCTACAACCCCGCCAGGACCTACTGCAATAACCTCTGCCTGCTGTGGTTTTTCCTGTGCATTGCCTGGAAGTACAATGCCTGATTTAGTAGTTTCTTCTGCTTCCAGCTGCTTTAATACAACCCTGTCCCCTAATGGTGATAAATTCATAATATATATCCTCCTTTTAAATTTCGTTTACTAGCACTCACTCATTTTGAGTGCTAACCATAAACATAATATATTTCATTTGGAAATTTTGTGCAATACACTTCAAAGTGGTATTTTAGCGTATTTGGATTATTTCCTCTTTTTTTCTCACTTATACTCATTATTTCTTACTATTTCTTATTTTTTAAATATAAATAGCAATATTTTTAAGTATATGATATACTTTTCTATAATATACATAACTCTTTAAGAATACACTTTTTTAAACATGTCCTGCCAGGCAGATATTTATATCCTGCCTTGGATTATAATATGGAGGCTGACTATGAAAGAACAATTATATACAATACCAGTAAATGATGCTTTTGAAAAAGACTGTGAATGTCCGTTATGTTTTATGTATAATAGCCTTGAGGAAGATGCTGTAAGCTTTACTTTAGGCCCAAGTTATATGGAAGATGATATAAGGCTTGAAACTGATAAGGCAGGGTTCTGCATGCACCATATAAAGCAGCTTTATAAGCACCAGAACAGGCTTGGGGTTGCACTTATACTGCACACACATATGAAATATACTACAGACAAGTTAAAATCTGCCGCAAAGTCTTCTTCTCCTTCTAAAAAGGGCCTGTTTTCAAAAAAAGAACAATCTGGCACCGGGGCATATATATCTTCACTGGAAGAATCATGTTATATATGCAGCCGTATAGATAATGTTTTTAAACGGTATATAGCAACTGTGCTGCATTGTTATGTACATGATGAAGATTTTGCAGGTAAATTTGCAAAATGTAAGGGTTTTTGTACAAAACATTATGGAATGCTGTATGAAGCCGCAGGTTCACTTAGTGGCTCAAAGCAGAAAGAATTTATTAATACACTGGATACCGTTTATTTTGAAAATATGCAGCGTGTTATTGATGACCTTGAATGGTTTATTGATAAATTCGACTACCGTAACGAAAATGAACCTTGGAAAAATTCTAAAGATGCAGTACAGAGAAGCATACTCAAAACTAATAGTTATTTTGAAGAAGGATAATCCAGACATTTTGTGTTATCCCAGCAAATACATTTAATTCCAGCTGTAAACCCTCATGTACAGACAAGCATGTTTTTAAATGCTTATCTGGTTAGGTTAAAAAAGGCATGCCTTTATAAAAAAGCATGCCTCTGGTATTTTATATTAGTTTCCTTCTTTTTCCCTGTCTTTTTCTATAAGTTCTTTTACATTCCTTGCTTTATCTTTAATACGTTCACTTGCGTTACGTGATGTAAGTACTTTGGAAATCCAGCGGCTTGATGCCTCATAGTCGCCTGCACGCCTTGCAAGTTCTGCAACAAGATAAGTAACAGTAAGTTCATCCATGCCACACATAGGGAAGTCTTCTTTTGAAAATGCATCAGAAAAACCTTCATAAGCATTATTAAGCAATGTTTCCTCTTCTTTTTTAAGTTCACTTATAACCTTGTCATAGTCTGGTGTATCTTTTGGCAGTGTTTCTGCCTTGCCCCTGTACAGCCATGCCATTTTCAGGCATGTATATGCCTTTTCACTTGCTTTTGCTTTCTTTACAATTGCGTTGGCAAGGGCAAGCTGGTAACGCCCAATTGCATCATCATATGTATATACATCACCTGTTTCTGGCAATCCCCTGAAATTCCTTGTTATATTTTCAGTTATTAACTTAGCCTGTGATGGCATCATAAATTTAAAAAACCTGCTAAGCGAACTATATCCACACCCTGGACATACCAGTACATCATATTTTATAGAATCAACATATTTGTAGTTTGGCCTTAAATCTGTATCCTGGGATAAAAGTTTTACCCTTCCTGTCTTTACCATTTTGGAACGGAAAGCCATATCACATACAGGGCATGTATATGACTTATCAAATAATAAATCAGATTCTTTTACTTCTGGAACAGGCTTTTTCTCTGGCACTGGAGCCGGTTTTTCAGGCTCCTTATGTTCCTCCTTCTTTGCCTCATCTTCAAATACATCCATCTTTTCAAGCTTTCCTAAGCCAAATTTATCAAGTCCGTGAAATAAACTCATTAAAATATACCCCCTTACTTTGGTTTATACAAATTCTTTAATGAAACTATCCTGTTAAATACAAGGTGTCCTTTACTAGAATCCTTGGAATCTACACAAAAATAACCATGTCTTACAAACTGGAAACTGTCCATTGGGGCAGCTTCTGAAAGTGCTGGTTCAATATAACAATTATCCAGCACAGTTAGTGAATCTGGATTAAGGTTAATTGTACCATCTTCATTATATACACCCTTTTCTTCATCTACAATATTTTCATAAAGGCGCACTTCTGCCTTCTCTGCTGTTTCAGCACAAACCCAGTGTATTGTACCTTTTACCTTTCTGCCTGAGAAACCGCTTCCACTCTTTGTCTCTGGGTCATAGGTGCAATATACTTCTGTAACATTGCCATTGTCATCTGTCTCATAACCAGTACATGTTACAAAATAAGCATTCATAAGCCTTACTTCATTGCCTGGGTAAAGCCTGAAATATTTTTTAGGAGGCTCAATCATAAAGTCATCCCTGTCAATATAAAGTTCTTTACCAAATGGGACTTTACGTGTACCCATTTCTTCATTCTCCTGGTTATTTGACACATCAAGGTACTCTATCTCATTCTCAGGATAATTTGTAATTGTAAGTTTTACAGGATCCAGAACTGCCATCATACGCGGACGCTTAAGTTTTAAATCTTCACGTATACAGTATTCAAGCATTGCGTAATCAGAAGAACTCTGCGCCTTTGATATTCCTGATAATTTTATAAAATTACGTATTGACTCTGGTGTAAAACCACGCCTTCTAAGGGCAGCTACTGATACAAGCCTTGGGTCATCCCATCCATCAACTATGCCATCTTCAACAAGTTTCTTAATATAACGCTTTCCTGTTACAACATTAGTCAGGTAAAGTTTCGCAAACTCAATCTGCTTTGGAGGGTTCTCAAATTCAAGCTCCCGTACCACCCAGTCATAAAGAGGCCTGTGGTCTTCAAATTCCAATGTACATATTGAATGGCTTACACCTTCTACCGCATCCTCAATAGGATGTGCAAAATCATACATAGGATATATACACCACTTGTCACCTGTATTATGGTGTGTAACCTTTGCAACCCTGTATAATACAGGGTCTCTCATATTCATATTTGGTGATGCCATATCTATCTTTGCACGGAGCACTTTTGAACCTTCTTCAAACTCCCCTGCACGCATACGTCCAAATAAATCCAGGTTTTCACTTACACTTCTGTCCCTGTATGGACTTGGTGTTCCTGGTTCTTTTAACGTTCCCCTGTACTGGCGTATTTCTTCTGCAGAAAGGTCACATACATAAGCTTTCCCTTTCTTTATCAGCTTCAATGCACACTCATACATTGTATCAAAATATTCTGATGCATAATATATCTGGTCTGTATCCAGGTCACCACATATCCACTTTACATCTTCTATAATAGATTCAACAAACTCCGCTTCCTCTTTCATTGGATTGGTGTCATCAAACCTTAAATGGAATATACCATTATATTCCTGTGCAAGCCCTGAATTTAATACTATAGACTTTGCATGGCCTATATGGAGATATCCATTTGGCTCAGGTGGGAAACGTGTAACTACTTTTTTACAGCACCCTTCTGAAATATCCTTGTCAATTATATTTTCAATAAAATTCCGTGAAACTACTTCTTTTTCATCCCCCGTATTTTCAGTATTATCAACCGGACTACTCAATTATTTCTCCTCCTTTGGTTCCATTCTACAGCCATCATATGATAACCTGTAAAAATACTAAATATTATTCTATCACATTATATCCAAATATAAAAGTATTATTTTTATACAGCAGAATAAACTTAAAAATACCTGGTAACAAAATATAAATGACAATATATTGACAATATAAAAAACTATAATAAAAATTATACACTACTATGGTAGTTATAAACAAGATAACCCTTAGGTATATCAAGATTGCAATATTGCATATCTCTGCTTTGCTTTTATGGGAATAACCAGAAAGGAAAAAAGATTATGAAAAACAAAAAAAAATATCTATTCTTTACCCTGTTTGCACTAGGTTTTATGGCAACAGGCATTAAAATCCAGGTTCCAGAAGAAAATATTACCAGTATTGCTAGTGCAGCAGAAACAGGCTTTACCATTGACAACAACGGAATATTAACAAAGTACACAGGAACAGATACCAGCGTTACTATTCCAGATGGTGTGACAAGCATAGGTGACAGGGCATTTTTTAACTGCACCAGTGCAAACACTATTATAATTCCGGATAGTGTTACAAATATTGGAGAAAGAGTATTCTGGGGCTGTAAAAACCTGGAAGAAATTACAATTCCAGACAGTGTTACATCAATAGGTGGCGGAACATTTAAAAATTGCAGAAGTTTAAAAGAAATCACAATACCAGATAATGTAAAAACTATAGAACAAGCTATGTTTACAGGATGTAATAATTTAAAAAAAATTGTGCTTCCTAATGGAATAACAGACATAAAAATTGCTGCATTTTATGATTGCCACAGCTTAATAAAAATAAACTTCCCAGACAGCCTTGTTGCTATAGAAGATCATGCATTTTCAAACTGCTTTAATTTAACTGGTATTACACTTCCAGATAATTTGGAAAAAATAGGACACTGGGCATTTATAAACTGCCGCAATCTAAAAGAAATTACTGTTCCTGGAAATGTATTATATATTGGGGATATGGCATTCGCAAGCTGTAAAAAATTAACATCTGTTACAATCCCAGATAAAACAACAGAAATAAGAGATTATGTATTTAACAGCTGTCCTGTTTTAAAAGAAATTAAAGTAAAATCTGGTAATAAAACATACAAGTCAGAAAATGGTGTTTTATTTAAAAAAATAAAATCTGGACTTAAGTTAATTGCATATCCATCTGGCAAAACAGAAAAAACATATAAATTTCCTGATAAAACCAAAAATATAGAAAATGGTGCATTTTCAGAGTGTAAAAACTTAACAGAAGTTATACTTCCTGGAAATATGAAAAAAATATATTACAAGAAAAATTCATTTTTTGGTTCTTTATATTTAAAAAATATAAAAATAACTATGAAAAAATCGCAAAAACTTAATATAGATTTTATTATATATAGCGATGATTCCGTAATTCCAAAAATCACTTCACAAAATAAAAATATAGCCCGTATCAATATGCCTGCAAAATGGAAAGATATCGATGATAATATAGGCAGCTATACTTCAAAAGGAACTATTAAAGCAATTAAAAAAGGAAAATTAAAAATTATATTTAGTGGTGTAGTTAACCAGAATAAAAAAGTAAAAACAACATTAGAAATTACAGTAAAATAATTTTAAACATTTTTTACATTATTAAAATAAAAGGCAGTGCGTATAGCACTGTCTTTTACTTTTTTATAGTTTTATTTGAATTTGTGTCCTCCTAAACGTAAACGTGCACCTCTTAATCCTACACTGAAATAATAGTAACTGTTCATCTTCTTTGCTTTTCCTCTGTATGATATAGTACGCTGGCCATTTAAAACCTTTTTAGCAGCACTAATACAACTCTTCCACTGTTCCGACTTTATCTTTCCTGAGTCATATTCTGAAAGCCTTCTGCGGAGTGAACCATTCCTTACAGGTGAAAACTGTCCTCTCTGGTATATAACACCCTTTAATGTATTTGGGAACCTTTTTGACCTGATACGGTTCATAACTACTATTCCTACAGCAAGTTTTCCCTGGTATGGTTCAATGCCTGCTTCACAATTTATTATACTTGACATAAGCCTGAGTTCAGATTTTGTATATTTATTTTTCTTAGATTTTGCTTTCTTTTTTTTGCTTGTTTTCTTTGTCTTATTCTTTACTTTATTCTTATCAGACGTTTTATCTGTACTTTCCTCTGTAGCTTCTTCTGGGGTTTCTACAGGTAAATTTGTATTTGCTTCCTGGCTTGTATTTGCATTATCTGCAGGAGCTCCTGTTTCCTGTGCAGGGGCTTCTGTAACTACTGCATTTGTAACTGCTGTAACTGGCTCTGCATTAATTCCTGTAATTGTTGTAAAGATAAGTGCCAGCACTGCAATCTTTTTTAACTTCATAATAACCTCCTTGTTTCAAGACTTCCTTGAAACATTTATTAAATTCTTACTTAACATTTATGTAACAATTATAACATATTTTTTTAAAATTTCAACCCCCTGCACCTATTTCAATTCCGTTAAAGAAAAACCACTATTTTCCAACATGATATTTTTATGCATTTTGCATAATTTATATACGGTTTTTTGTGCTATTTTATTGTATAAAGTACATATATTAATAATTTTTATAAATATTATAACTTATTAATACAAAATTGTTACAACTCTATTAAAATACTTTTTACACTTTTTCCAAGAACCTGTAATTATACAATAATATTTATAGAGGTTTTACTGGACTACATCCGTCTGGTATAATAAATATAATACAAAAAAAGACCAGCTTTTAAGCTGGCCATATTTATGAACCTGAATATTGTTTTAAACTATCATAGGGAATACTGCCTCCAAACAAATCAAGTGCACTTCCTATTGTAAAATCAACATTTCCTTTACCATATTCATTAATATAAGAAATATCCTCCATTGAATGTATGCCGCCTGCATATGTTACTTTCCTGTTACAGGAAGCCAGAATATCTATAACTGCCTTTTCAATACCTGCTGCCTTGCCTTCAACATCTACAGCATGTACAAGAAATTCATCACAATAACTGCCAAGTTTCTCTAATAAACGGCTGTCTAACACTTCATTAGTAACCTTCTGCCATCTGTCTGTTACAATATAATAACTATCCCTGATATACCGGCAGCTAAGGTCAAGTACAAGCCTGTTCCTGCCTGTCACTGCAGAAAGCTGTCTTAACCTGTCATAATCTATAATTCCATCCCTGAATACATAAGATGTTACAATTACATGTGATGCCCCCATATCCAGGTACATATTTGCGTTATCTATATTTACGCCTCCACCTGCCTGCATTCCGTTCCTGAATGTTCCAAGTGCTTTCCCTGCTTGTGCAATATCAGCATTATAATACTGGCTTCCAGGAGGATTTAATATAATTACATGTCCCCCTGTAAATCCATCTCTTTTATACATTTCTGCATAATAGGCAGCATCCTTTAAAGATACAAAGTTATCTTCTGCCTGGCTGCCATCATCCTTAAGGCTGCTTCCTACTATCTGCTTTACTGAACCATTGTGTATATCAATACAAGGCCTGAATTTCATATTAAAAACCTGTACCTTTCATTCTATCTGGAACCTGATGTTATCTTTTCTGCAAGTTCCTGGAAAGTATCTTCTGGTGATACATCATATGTACCTGATTTTATAACATTACTGTAACCATTATCAGAAAGATACTTGTCAAATTCGCTTGCGCTATTAATTACTCCCATATCCTCAAGCATACTGCTTACCTTTCCCGCCCAGTCACCGTCACTTATAGTAAGCTGTTTTTTAGCATTTTCTGCCTCTTTTTCTGCCTTATCTTTGGCATCTTTAAATTTTTTATCAATATTGTTATTGTCTTTTTTATCTTTTTTTGCAGGTGCTTTCGTTGCTTTACTGCTTACACCACTGCTGCTTGTTGGTCCTGGTGTAACAGCCGCCTCTGGAGTTGTAACAGCTTCAGGGGTTGTAGCCGCCTCTGGGGATGTAGTTGTTTCTGGTATGGTACTTTCTTCTGGCACCGGTGTTATCACTTTATTGCTGTTATTACTTTCAAAAGCCATTCCAAGCTTCTTGGCACGTGCTATTGTAGCTGGCTCAGAAGTCCTTATAAAGCATGATATCCCAAGTATAACTGCTGCAAACAGGACACCTGCCCCAAATCCTCTTAAAAATGATTTCTTATCCATATAAACGTCTCCATTCATTTAACCTCATCAACAAAACAAAAACCTGCTGCTTAAAAAGCAGGTTTTTTAAAAATCACCTAGTACTCCATCTAGACAGAAACTGAAATTTTATTTTTCATGCTATTTAATTAAAAGCAAAAATAAACAAATTATACAAAACTCCAAAAACTAATTAGATGAAACATTAGGGCATATTTGAAAATTGCTTTAAAACTGCCAAATTGCACAAGATTATATAACTCTGGCAAATTCCACATCCTATCCAGGCACAATGTCATTTAGTTAAGCAAACCTAAATAAATTATTTATATGTGTTTGAAAATTAAAAATCCTACAAAACTTATATTACTCTGGCAAGTTCCAAATGTTTTACCAAAAGGCAGCTGTTATGGGGACGCTGGTGCTTAAGCCACGTCTTTTGGGGCTTTATGCACCACTGCGTATCCCATCCAAGTGCAAACGGGCTGCTATTGGTAAACATTTGGAACTGCCAGAGCCACATAACTTGTGAAATATTTAATTTTCAAACACGCCCTGGCATATCAGCTTGCCTTATACATATCTATTACAAATTTCACTTCGCCCTGTCCTATACTTAACATCTTGGATATTTCAAGTATAGAACGTCCTTTTTTGTACAATTCTATTATTTCATCATTATGGTTGGTATTATTGATTTCAGTTTCTAACATTGCCTTATCTATATCAGTTACACCAAAATTCCCATATAATTTATATCCATAGTTATCAATATTTGCATTTTCCTGTCCTGCCAGTGAAATATATGGCTTGTCTGTTTCAGGTTCTGTAGTATTGTTATTTATTGTTACATCATTTTCTATCTCTGTAGTATTGTTCCCAATGCTGGAATCCTGCATATCAAGCTCTTTCATAAGCCCGTTTTCTGTTATTTCAAAAGACTTGTTTATATCACTGTTAAAACCTGCCATATCAAGGACTTCCCCAGTTCCTTCTGGAACGGTATAAAACTTCTGCTCCTGCCTGTTTGCATTTCTTGTGCCTGTCTGGACTGCTTCAAGTTCAAGACCTTTTTTTACTTCATCTGCTTCATCTAAACGTCTTTTCAGTTCCTGGTACTGCATTGCAATCTCATCCCTGATATCTGCACGTGTTATATCTGCATCATGTACAAGGTCTTTAATTTCTTTTTCTTTCTCATTTAGCATATCATATAAAAATACTGTTTCTGAATGGTTTTTTTCCATTTTTTCTAAAATCTGCTGTGAATACTCACTAAGACCCATTATCTTTTCATTTAATATCTTGCTAAGCTTATTGTCTGTACTGTCAAGTGCCTCTTCTGCTTTTACCTGGATATCTGTATTATACTTTTTATTAGCCTGTTCTATTTTCTTAAGCATTTCCTCAAGTTCTTCTTTTGTAATGCCCCCGCCAGCAGGGGCACTATCATTATTGCCTGATATACGGAAGCTTAAAAACACTGCACCAATACCAACTAAAACCATTATTATTTCTAAAACTACCATTATATTCTCCACTCATCTTTCTAAAATGTATTTCAGACTTTCATATCAAAGAGCCTGCCCTGTAATGGGTTTACTGCCTGTTTTTCCTCATTCTCTTCTGTTTTGTCTTTTTTAGATGTCCTGGTCTGCATCTTTTTCTTCTGTTTACCTTTTTTGCGCTCTTCATTGCGCAGTTCTTCATTATCTACATCCTTACGGCGTATAGTAGTTTCTGATTCATGCCTTACTTCCTGCTGGAATGTCATGGCAACCTGCTGCTGTTCATTATTAAGCTTAGTCTGTTCTGCTGCCTGTATATGTGATACTTCCTGTGATTTAGGCGGCATTGCGATATAATCAATTGTTAAGGACATATTAAATCCCCCTTTCATTTATCTGGCAGATATTATGCCAGCCATGTTATATACCACGGATACGTATATCTGCACCTTCACGTACAAATGCACTGTGTTGTGTTTCAGTATGTATATAAGATACAACATTTGATATAGTTAATTTTACACCTGGATAAGCTATGTCTTCAACTATTATTTTCCCTCCGCCTGCATGTTTGTCAAGCTCTGCCTCAAGCATCTCATATTCCCGTGTATTTTCTTCTATTTCTGCATCTATTTCCTTTATCCTGGTACTATTTGACTTAAGCAGCTTCATCTTATCTTCATCAAGTGAACCTTTTGTCTTAAGGCGTTTCTGCAATATCTGCACATTCTGTAGTATCTTATCTTTCTCATCACTTAAAAGTTCTATGTTTTTTTCAATTGCATGGTAACGGTCTATTATAGTAGGGTCAAGCCCTACTTCAAGCTCTGTCTGTGTACCCATAGAAGAACCAGCAGTCTTCGTTTCAATCCTTGTTGCGGACCTTACCTTTCCGCCAGCAATAAGCCCTCTTTTACCATGTACCTCTATTGCATCCTGGGCTATAACATCACTGTGCATAATTGCATCAGATATAACCTTTCCACCACTTGTTACTTTGGAACTTTCTATAAAGTTTGATATAACATCACCCTGGGCCTCCATATTTCCTTTGCCCATGCCCTGGATTCCTCTTTTCAGCACTATCTTGCCGCCAGCAACCAGGTTTGCACCTTCTACAGCGCCATTAACTGTTATATCGCCTGTAGCATGGACTGTATATCCTGAAAGGACATTACCTTTTACTTCAACACTTCCGTCATAATCAATATCACCTGTTGAAGGCCCTACATCAGCAGGGACTTCATATACATTTGAAACAAATACTGTATCATCTACAAGTGTAACATTTCCTGAAACTTCAGAATACATTTCAAGTTTATCATCCGAAAGATGTATATGCTTGCCATGTTTTAATGTAAGGTTATTTACTTTGGCAGGTTTAACCGGCATGCCGCATACATCTATGCCATCTGTGCCATAATCTGCTGGTGTAAGTTTTGCAAGCAGCTGTCCTTCCTGGACACGTTCAATCATATCCAGCTTATGGAAATCCACACTTCCATCTTCTGCCATCTGCGGGGTATTTGTTTTATTTACATCAAAATTATATTCAATACTTGCACTCCTGCCTTGTACAGGAAGCTGTGCTTTTGCTATCAATATATCAGTACAGTAAAGCCTTCCTTTTAAAACTGCTTTCATGTTGTTCTCAATAATACCATATTTTATTCCATTCTGTTCTACAAGATTTGCCAGGTCTTTTAAATCCAGGCGCCTGCCTTCATTGGAAGGGGGAAATAACCTTAACTTCGCCATATATCTCTGTACATCAATAGTAATAAGTGCATATTCATTCTCAGGAAGCTTTTTTTCACCAGTAATTTTCACCATGGCATTTGGTTCCTCTGCTGCTGCTTCTACAAATTTCTTAATAATTGAAATATCTATATCACTATATTGTTTTTTGGTCAGGTATGTTAATATATCATCACTTTTTAATGGCATGCCGCCATCTACAGCAGGATAAGCTTTAAGATATGTTCCATCTTCTTTATGTATTAACTGGAAAAATGCGTTTCTTTTCATATATTATACCCCCATTTTCAAACTGTTATCCTGGCAAATACTTTTAACAGGCACATATAAGCACAAACAATAACTGCCTGTGCTTATATGTTCCAGATTCCAAAAACTCCCATGTTTTCTTTTCCAAGTTTTTCCCTCATCTTCTTAAGGGACTTTGTGTGCAGCTGTGAAACACGTGATTCTGACACACCCAGAATATTACTGATTTCTTTTAATGTAAGTTCTTCAAAATAATAAAATGCAATTACTTTCTGCTCATTTTCATTAAGGCTGTTTATTGCCTCTGCAAGCATCCTCTTAAGTTCCTGCCGCTCAACGACCTGCTCTGGCTGTTCAAACCTTGGTTTATTGCCAGTTTCAACCCTTACTTCACTTCCCTGTTCAAGATATTCATCAAGCGAAACAAGATTTGCAATCTGTGTCTGGTTAATAAGCCCATCCAGTTCACTTTCTGGAATATCAAGTTCTTTTGACAATTCCTCATTTGTTGCAACACGTCCATATTTAGCTTCAAAATCATGCATAGCCTGGTCAAGCTTCTTCTGCTTCTGACGGAGTGTCCTTGGAATCCAGTCCATTTTCCTTATCTGGTCTAAGATTGACCCCCTTATCCGCAGGCTTGCGTAAGTTTCAAATTTCACACCTTTTGTAAGTTCAAATTTATCAATAGCATCTATCAGGCCAAAAATACCATATCCAACTAAATCATCATATTCAACAGTATACCCAAGATACATTCCAAGCCTTCCTGCTACAATTTTAACAAGCCCTGAGTATTCTATAATTAACTGTCCGCGTATCTGTGGGCTTCTTGTCCTCATATACTCTTCCCATAAACTATTTCTACTCTTTTCATCCATAGAACAGCTGCACCCCTTTTACTGGTATTTCTGTAATATCATCCTGTCAGACCTGGTTATTCTCTGGTATATCAGAAGATATTTCTATATCATCATCATCAAGGTCATGCAGGACTTCAGCCTGGCTATCTGTTTCATCAAGCTTCATAACCGTATTTATATCTTTAACATGCCCTATTATTCTTCTTGCAATACAGCCAATTATGTAAAAAATTATTAAAGTTGCCAGAAGGACTTCAAGGGAATACAATGTATCCATACCCCTGGCTATACAAACAATACATACAACTGCCCCTGCTAACAGGGTAATAACTTTAGGAATAAAATCTGTTTTCACAAAAAAGCCTCCCATTGCCAACTATATATGTCCACAGACTAATATTATATAGTCCTTACTTCTTTTCCTACTGCTTTTATTACAAAATCCCCAGTTTCAGGATAAAATTCAACTGTACGTCCAAAATTAAGCCCTGTATCTTCTGCCAGTATACGTATTCCAAGTGAACCAAGCTTTGCTTTGACAGCTTCTACATTCCTCTGCCCAACCCTTAACATATCATTATTGGAACTAAATGCAAACATCTGTGCCCCACCTGCTATTTTTGCTGTCAGTGCCTGTTTTCTTGCTCCCTCTTTTACAAGCAGCTGTATCAGCATATCTATCCCTGTATCGGCAAATTTAGCCCTGTTCTGGTTCTGTCTTACCTTTGTGCTGTCCGGAAGCATAATATGCGCTAAACCTGCAATCTGCGTGGTTTTATCATACAACGCAATTCCTACACAAGAGCCAAGGCCAAGTGTAGTTATTGCATCCGGTGAATGGCATATATTTAAATCTGCCATTCCGACTTTAATCATATTTGCCATTTCCTATCACCTATACCCCCTGCTTATAACAAACTATTTACATTCCAAGTGAATTAAGCATAAGTTTATAAGACTCAATAGTAGGTATAAGAATAAAATACCCACTTATATCTATATCCATGTCCTTAAACCTTGACTCTATTAATAACGCCTTATCTCCCATTTTCCCAAATTCTATGGCAGGCACACTTAATATAGCCCCTGCCATATCTACTGCAAGATACGGTACAGAAGACGTTATCAGCATATTGGTAAGTGAAGAAATAGAAGATAAGTATGAACCTGCAATAATATTTCCAATTTCTTTTAACGCAGATTCTTCTATTTCATTAAACCCACCAACAGCAGGGGTAGGTGGCTGTCCACATCCCATAAGCTGGTTTACGAGCATATGGGCAGCTGCGCTTTCCAGCACAAACAGCATCATTCCGTCAACATCGCCTTCCAGTGAAAGCAAAATACCAGCAACCAGCGTTTCAGCACCACCAATAATTTCTGCAAGTTCATCAAAAGCAAGCATTGCAACATTTGGAACATTCATGTCTATACGTGCATTAATAAGCTGGGACAATGCAGTAGTTGCATTGCCCGCTCCGATATTTCCAATCTCTGTCAGGACATCTAATTCTAAAATTTCATTATCTGGTTTATTTTCCTGCACAAAATTCACCTCTAAATTAGACGGGTATAACCACTATACCTCATCCTTACCCTCTCTGCCAACAATTACAGCTGAAATATTAAGTAAAGAAATCAAACCATCACTGCGTTTTCCAATTCCGCTTAAATATTGTATCATAGGGTCTGACGGGTCTGATGTATCAGCCTTTTCTATTGAATTCCCGCCTAATGTAACCACTTCTTTCACCTCATCTACAATAATACCTATAGCAGACTGTGGCTCAAGCTTAATTATTATAATACGCGTAGCATTTGTATATTCATCAGGCTCAAGCTTAAATTTCAGACGCAGGCTCATAACAGGTATAATTTCACCACGGAGGTTAATAACCCCCTTAAAATAGCGCTGTGCTTTTGGCACCCTTGTAATCCTCTGGTTTCTTACAATATTATCAACATATTTAATATCTATGCCATAAAATTCTGTTCCAAGGCGGACAACTATATATTGCTTGCCTTCACTGGCTATTTCAAGATTTTGTATGTCATTTATTTCTTCCATTACTTCTACCTCCCTTTATACCAGTGCATTTACTTCAAGAATTAAAGCAATCTCACCATCTCCAAGAACAGTAGCACCGCCTATCATCTTACTGCAGTTAATATAGCTGCCTATTGACTTAATAACGATTTCCTGCTGTCCTATAAGGTTATCTACCACAAGGCCTGCAAGTTTATTGCCTTTCTTAACAATTACAACTGTAAGGCTTTCAACTTCTTTGCTGCCTGCTTCAATATCAAGTATCTGGTCAAGACGTATAAGCGGGATAACTGTCCCTCTTAAGTTAATAACCTCTTTGGTCTGTACATATCTGATATCAGATACCAGTACATCTTCTATTGTTTCGATGCTGCCAAGCGGGATAGCATACTTTTCAGGCCCAAGTTCAACCATAAGCGCCTGTATAATTGCCAGTGTAAGCGGAAGCCTTATTATAAAGCTGCTTCCTTCACCTATAACAGACTTACATTCAATATTGCCGCCAAGGCCTTCAATCTTAGTTTTAACAACGTCAAGACCAACGCCCCTGCCTGATACATCAGTAATTTTCTCAGCTGTAGAGAAGCTAGGCCTGAAAAGAAGGTCAATAATTTCTTTATCAGACATGTTTTCAGCCTGTTCAGCAGTAATTGTGCCTTTCTCTATAGCTTTGTTCCTTACCTTTTCAACATTGATGCCAGCACCATCATCACGTACCTCAATATTTACATTGTTACCATCCTGGTAAGCATCAAGGTAAATATTACCAACTTCTTCCTTGCCCAGGGCAATACGTTCTTCATTGTCCTCAAGGCCATGGTCAGCGGAGTTTCTTAAAAGATGCTGTAATGGGTCACCGATTTCATCAATAACAGTACGGTCAAGCTCTGTATCCTCACCAGTCATATGAAGCTCCATCTTTTTATTAAGCTTCTTACTTAAGTCCCTTATCATACGTGGGAAACGGTTCACTACGCTTTCAATAGGAACCATCCTTACCTTCATAACAGACTCATGGAGGTTTGTAGTTACGCTTTCAAGATACTCAATCTGTTCATTAAATGATGCATCACTTTTCTCATCACCTTCAGACGAATTTATTGAAACAAGGCTGTTCTTTGCTATAATAAGCTCGCTTACAAGGTTCATAAGTACATCAAGTTTCTCAATGTCTACACGTACTGTACGGCCAACCGCTGGTTTAGCTGGTTTTTTAGCAACTGCTGGTTTAGCTTCTTCTGGCTTTTCTGCTGTCTTGGCTGCTGCTGGCTTTGTACCTGCTTTAGGGGCTTCTGGTGCCTTAGGCTCTTCTTTGGCTGCTTCCTGCTCTGGCTTTGCTTCCTCTTCCTGGGCTTGTTCCTCAAATTCATAAGTCCCTACAATTGCTTCTTTTACTTCTGATACATTCTCTATTGCTGCTTTTACAGCTTCAGCGCTTTCTTTTGTAAAATACAGAAGACTGAAATCCATTTCAAACTTCTCATCTTCTATATCTTGTACATCAGGCACTGCTTTAATAACTTCACCAAGCTCCTCTAATGCCTTAAATACAAGAAATGCCCTTGCCGCCTTAAGGATACATGCTTCCTGGAGATAGACTGTCACACCAAAGATATTCTCATTCTGTGCCTTTGCCTTTTCAAATGTACCCTTTTCAAAATCTGTAATATGTATTTCATTATATCTTGCACCTGATGCCTTTGAAGACTCTGGTTTTGCACTGCCTGCTGGTGCACTGGTGGCTGCATCTGTACCGTCCTTTCCTGTTGCAGCATCTGCAATTCCATTAAGGGTATTGATAATCTCCTCATTATCTTCTGTACCCTCATCAGCTGTTTCCATAATATTTGCAAGATAACTTTCAAGAGCATCAAGTCCCCTGAAAAGTACATCTACCAGCTCAGACTTAACAGTCATATTGCCGCTTCTTACTTCCTGGAACACATTCTCCATATCATGGGTAAGGCGCTGCATGCGCTTATACCCCATTGTACCTGCCATACCCTTTAATGAGTGGGCAGCACGGAAAATCTCATTTATAGTGTCCATATTTTCAGGCTCCTGCTCCAGTATCATAAGCTGGTCGCTCAAAGTCTGCAAATGTTCTTTTGTTTCATCAATAAATATCTCAAGATACTGGCTTACATCCATATTAGAACACCCCCACGTGTTTTGTTATAGCATCTGCAATGCCTTTCAATGTAACTACTTCATCTACTGCACCGGCATCGGCAACTGCCTTTGGCATGCCATACACTGTACAACTATCCGCATCCTGGCCGATAACATATATTTTATTTGTTTTCTCAAGCTGCAAAATGCCTTGTGTGCCGTCTGCACCCATGCCTGTCATTACAACACAGGTTATTTCATCAAAGGAAGATTCCATTAAAGACTCATACATAATATCAGCACAAGGTTTCAGCCCATTCCTGGCGGCTTCCTTTTTAACAGTTATATAATGCTCATTCTTGTTCTTTTCAACAAGGCGCATCTGTGAACCGCCCTTGGCAATATATACTATACCTCTCTGGATAATATCACCGTCTGCTGCTTCTTTTACATTAATCTTGCTTAATTCATCAAGCCTTTTGCTCAGCGACGCTGTAAAACCTTCTGGCATATGCTGTACAATAAGGACTGCTGCATCAAGGTCCGGCGGAAGGAAAGGAACTACATACTGGAGTGCTTTAGGCCCGCCTGTAGAACATGCAAGTGCAACAATTTTCTTTGCCCCCTTGCCAGCAGCACTTTTAGTGTGGTTTGTCTTATCAGACCTGACAAGTATATTTGGCTTTGATAAACTGTCTGGCAGCTTTGTCTTTGAAGAAACCCTGCCAGCTGGCGGCTTAACCTCAGACGTATCTTTCCTGCTTTCAAGACCAGATATACGCAGGCCCAGTGCAAGATAAAGCATATCAATAAGCCTCTGGCTGAAAGAAGGACCTCTTGCTTCTGACAGGCTGTCTGGTTTTGTTATAAAATCAAATGCACCAAGTTCAAGCGCCTGTATAGTTTCTTTGGCACCTTCTTTAGCAATAGTGCTTACAATAATTACCCTCTCTTTGCGTCCCTGCTTATTAAGCTCCCTTAAAAATTCAATGCCATTCATCTTTGGCATATTAATATCTAAGACTATTGCATCAAATTTACCACCTGTTTCCAGGACTTTTAAAGCTTCCTCACCATTAGCTGCGTATTTGTCATTATGTAATCTCTCATCTGAATTTATTATATCAGATATAGTTCTTCTCATAAGTGCAGAATCATCAACAACTAAAATATTTTTCATTATATAAAACCTCCAGTCAGTATTCCCTCTACATTCTTTGCCTTTCAAGCCAGAATACGAAATGTATAATCTCTTTCCGCTGTTGTTCTGTTATCCCTGTATATTTCATCCTTATATCAAATTTATCTTTGTCATTCACCAGCCTGTCTGAATATACTACTTTACATAACACAGGAAGGCTCTTTCCATTACCATATCCATCCAGCTTCAAAATACAAAGCAGGTAACTGCCTTTATTGATAAGCTGTTTTGAAGTAAAACGTATTCCGCCTCCGCCTATATCAGCCAGCTGTTCCTGTTTAAAACCCGCTATAGCAGGAAAACTTTTCTCTGCTTCTTTCCATCCCCTGTTTATAATATCATGTATTTGTGCTTTTTGTAAAACAGAATACGAAAAAAGTGCATGGCATGGATATCTCTGGTAATTACGCCTCTGCATCTTCCTGAATGGTGAAATGATTTCAAGGTTAAAATACCTGTAACCATCTTCATTATAATCTGATATAAAATACGCATTACATCTGAATATTTTATCTGTACTATAAAAATCTATGGTATAACATTCATGTTTCATAAGTTCTGTCTTTCCATCATCGTCGTCTATAACAGTAACTTCAGAGTTATTTAACACTTTATGCAGTTTACACTGGCAGACCCTGTCCTTTTCAAGGTCTTCACTTCCAGACTGGAAAATATTTTTGTAAAAAATTGCTTTGCTTCCAATATCTACAAGTCCATTTAACATACAAATCCCCCATACTGCTTCCGATAGCATAAATCCCCAGCCCTTGTTATAAAAAGGGATTGAAAATCCATACATCCCAGGCAATATTTTCAAGACCACCCGCCCAGATACAGAATTTATCTGTTGCGGTTCTTTATAATTTTTGTAAAAAGCCCCGATAATCCGCTTGCAGCAGCAGTAATACGCCTGCTGCTGTTATTTTCTAAAATTATAGCAAGTTCCTGGATTGCCCTTGAAGAAGGTGAACCTGGAAAGGCAAGCGATACAGGACGCTGTTTCATAACTGACTTAAGAAGTAAGTTGTCAAATGGCACAGAGCCAAGAAAATCTAAATCCATACCTAGAAACTTTTCTGCAACTGAATCAAGTTTAAAAAACAAATCCCTTCCTTCATCAATATTTTGTGTCCTGTTCCCAAGTACATGTATTTTTAATGTATCTTTATCATACCCTTCTTTGTGTTTCAGGGTTTTAAGCAATGCATAAGCATCTGTAATAGATGCTGGTTCAGGTGTTGTCACCAGCAATATTTCAGAGCTTGACAAAATCATCTCCATTACATTTTCGGAAATGCCTGCGCCAGTATCAATAATAATTATATCAGCTATATTATCAAGCTCATACAGCACATTAACCAGAAGATGTATCTGGTCACTGCTAAGGTTAATAAGTTCATTTACCCCTGAGCCCCCTGATACAAAACCAATATTGCCAGGCCCCCTGGTAATTATCTCACTAACATTTTTTCCTTTAAATATAACATCTGACAGATTATATCCAGGCCTTATTCCAAGCATAACCTCTATATTGGCAAGCCCAAAATCTGCATCAAATATTACTACTTTTTTCCCCAGCTTGCTTAATTGTATTGCAAGATTTAAAGAGATATTGGATTTACCCACACCACCTTTGCCGCTTGTTACAGTAATTACCCTTGCAAGATGGCGGTGCCTGGTCTGCTTTTTAATAATGTTCCTTAACTGCTCTGCCTGGTCCATCAGCTATTCCCTCCAAGAAGCTGTTTTGCAATTTTCTGGGCATCTATTTTTCCTATATCATTCGGAACATTCTGTCCACATGTTGTATATGAAAGTGGCGCTCCGGTCAATATATGCATATTAAATATATTTCCTATTGTATCTGTTTCATCAAGTTTAGTGAATATAAGGTTATATTTACATATTTCTGAATATGTGCTTGCAATCTTTACAAGGTCTTTATATTTGGTAGTTGCACTAAGTACAAGGAATATTTCCTTGTCACTGTCAGGCACTGTCTTTAAAATATTATTTAAGTCTTCTTTCTGTTCCTGGTTATTATGGGAACGCCCAGCGGTATCTACCAGTACAAGGTCAAACCCCCTGAGCTCTTCCCTTACTTTATCCATTTCCTCTGCTGCATATACTACTTTAAGAGGTATACCAAGTATATTAGAATAAATTTTAAGCTGCTCTACTGCTGCTATCCTGTAAGTATCCGATGTAATCAATGCAACTTTTGATTTCTTAGCAAGCTTCATTACAGAAGCTATTTTGGCTATAGTAGTAGTTTTGCCAACACCTGTAGGCCCGATAAAAAATATATATCTTGTACGCTTTGTCTTCAGGTCAATAAGGTGAGGCGAACCGATTTTTAGTACAATCTTCTGGTAAACACTTGCAAGTATATTGTCAAGTGTTGAATTATTCTTAAGAGTCCCCTCTATTTCCTCTAAAATCTGCTCTACATAAGACTCCTCAACTTCATTGTCAATTAACTGTTTACGTATCAGGTCTAAATATGCCTGGTTCTTGTCAACTGCCCTTTCTTTTTCTTCTTTTTCTTCTTCCCTGCCCATTGTCATCTGCTTTTCAAGCAGGTCCTGGAGTGTGTTAAGTTTTTGTTCTATATCATTGCCGCTGTCTTTGCTGCTCTGTTGTTCTGTCAGCTCTTCTTCAATTATCTGGCTGCTTTTAAGCATTCTTTCTCTTTCAGCTTCTTTCTGTGCTGTCTTTGAATCAGGTGCAGGTGAAAATTGTTTTTCATTTAATACCTGCTGCAGCTTACTGAAATCAGGAATATCTTCTTTCTTCTCTTCTTTTACAGGTTCTGCCGGGCTCTCTTTAATATTCTCATCGACAGCTGCAGTTACTTCAACTGATGGTTTCCTGAAAAACTTGTACAAACCACGTGGGACTACTTCTTTTGTATTCATAATTGTTACATTGTCCCCTAATTCCGCCTTTGCAAGCGCTATAGCTTCTTCTTCTGTTTTTCCTATATATTTTTTAATAATCACTATACTGTCACCATCCCTATAGATTGTAATTCAACATCAGGAGCTATCTCATTATATGATATAACAGTCAGGTCCCTGAACTGCTCAGATGTGATTTTCTTAAAATACATACGTACAATTGGTGAAGTGACAATAATAGGGTTCTTTCCAAGTTCTTCCATCTTATCAACCTCGTCCTTTACTGAATTTAATATTTCCTGCATCTTTTCAGGTGCAAGATTTATATATGCACCCTGTTCTGTCTGTTTAACAGAGCCCATAATCTCCTGCTCAATCTTAGGGTCAAGAGTAACTACACTTGTCATTTCATTAGAAGGGAAATACTTATTTGAAATAGCACGTTTAAGGCTCTGGCGCACATATTCTGTAAGTACATCTGTATCCCTTGTAGTCATTGCATTGTCTGCAAGTGTTTCAAATATTGTTACAAGATCCCTTATTGAAATTCCTTCCTTTAAAAGATTCTGTAATACTTTCTGTATCTCACCAACATTCAGAAGCTTAGGTACAAGGTCTGCTATAAGAGTAGAATTGGCTTCCTGTACATTGTTGATAAGGTTCTGTACGTCCTGCCTTGTAAGCAGTTCATCAATATTATTCCTTACTACTTCTGTAAGATGTGTTGCAATAATTGAAGGAGGGTCAACTACTGTATATCCAAGGGATTCTGCCCTCTCCCTTTGTGATTCTGTAATCCATATTGCAGGCAGGTGGAATGAAGGTTCAAATGTAGGTATACCTGTAATCTCTTCTTCTACATATCCTGGGTTCATAGCCATATAGTGGTCAAATAATATTTCACCTTCACTAATAGGCACACCTTTTATTTTAATAAGGTACTGGTTAGGGTTAAGCTGTATATTATCCCTTAAACGTATCATTGGGACAACACAGCCAAGCTCAAGGGCTATCTGCCTTCGTATCATAACAACCCTGTCGAGCAGGTCACCACCCTGGTTAACGTCAGCAAGCGGGATAATTCCGTATCCAAATTCAAGTTCTATAGGGTCAACCTGGAGAAGTGACACAACATTCTCCGGACGCCTTATCTCTTCTGCTGACTCTTCTTCCTCGCCAACCTCATCTTCTATATTAACTTCTTCGATTGCAGATTCTACAGCCCTTCCAGCTACTATAAATAATATTGCATATATAAGGCATAAAACTGTTGACAGCGGTGTTGCTATTCCAAGAAATGCCATAGTGCCGCCAACTATGTAGAGAACTTTTGGTATTGCAAAAAGCTCTTTTATAAGTACATTGCCAAGGTCTGCATCTTTGGATGCTTTAGTTACAAGTATACCTGTTGAAAGCGATATAAGCAGTGAAGGTATCTGGCTTACCAGACCGTCACCTATTGTAAGGATGGTATATTTTGAAACAGCATCCATAACTTCTAATCCCTGCAGCACAACACCCAGTACCAGGCCGCCTGCAAAGTTTACAACACTTATTATAAGTCCTGCTGTTGCATCTCCCTTAACATACTTGGTAGCACCGTCCATGGCTCCAAAGAATGATGATTCTGCCTGTATTTTATCACGTCTTTTTTTAGCTTCTTCATCATCAATAGCACCTGTGTTCAAGTCTGCGTCAATAGCCATCTGCTTACCTGGCATAGCATCCAGTGTAAACCTGGCAGTAACTTCAGATACACGTTCTGAACCTTTATTGATTACCACGAACTGCACGATAACCAGAATCATAAATATAATTATACCAATAACAAGGTTACCACCACCTACGAACTGTCCGAAAGTTTCAACAACGTTACCAGCATATCCAGTAAGAAGGATATTCCTTGTTGAACTTACGTTAAGTGACATCCTGAAAAGGGTTGTCATAAGCAGCAGCGTAGGGAATGATGACATAGCTACTGCCTCTTTTGAAAAGAGTGCGTTAAACAAAATAATAAGAGCCACACTTATATTAAATAAAATCAGTATATCCAGCAGCACTGTTGGCATTGGTACTATAAGGAATACTACTGGTAACAATATATATAACCCAAGAAATAAATCCTGCTTTTTCATCCTGCAATCTGCCTTTCTGTATAATATTTGTAGTTAAAACGGTATTATAAAACTGCCGTCTGCTAGATTTTACCTTTTATCCTGTAAACATAGGCAAGAATTTCAGCAACCATCTGGTATAACTCTGGTGGTATCTGTGCCCCTACATCAACATTGTGGTAAAGCATCCTTGCCAATGGTTTATTCTCAACTATTTCTATATCATTTTCCTTTGCAACATCTTTTATCTTTGCTGCAAGGTAATCAGCTCCCTTTGCAATAACTATAGGTGCATCTGATTTTTCTTTATCATATAATATTGCAACAGCAAGATGTGTAGGGTTTGTAATAACTACATCTGCCTGCGGCAGTGCACTCATCATACGCCGCTGTGATGCCTCCCTCATACGTGCCCTCTGCTGTGCTTTTACTTTAGGGTCACCTTCTGCATTCTTGTATTCATCTTTAACTTCCTGCTTTGTCATCTTCATATCTTCATGGAACTTCCACTTACGGTACTTCCAGTCTATAGCTGCAATTACAATGAAAAAAATGCAAATCCTCATACCAATGTCAATAACAGTGTCACCAATAAGTTCTATAGCCTGCCATAATGTAAAATTATACATATTCAGGACTAATATCCATCTGTCTTTTAGAAAATCATATACAACATATGTAAGTACAGCAATCTTTGCTATTGAAATAAGCAGGTCTACAATCTTGCTCTTTGAAAACAAACGCTTCACACCGCTTATTGGATTGAACTTCCCTAGATTTGGCTTCATTGGCTCAAATGAAATCTTCCATTTTACCTGCCTGTATTCTACAATAAATGCTGTTATAAACGCAAAAAGCAGAAAAGGAAGTGCTGTTGTAATTATAATGCTTATTACATTGCCAAGCATTGTACATACAAGCGGCAGTGTAAATTCATTGGTTGTATATTTTGTAATACTTGAATATAAGGACTGGTATGACTCCAGAAAAGCGTTACCTACATTCCCTACAAAAAACTTTATTGCTATAAAGAATGTACAAAGTGATGCTGCTGTGGTAACTTCCCTGCTTTTGGCAGTCTGCCCTTTGCTTCTTGCATTGCTAAGCTTTTTAGATGTAGGCTCTTCTGTCTTCTCGCCGCCATCCCCATCCTTTGCAAAAAGTTGTAAATTATATGCAAAAGAATATTTTAAATTACAATCCAGAACCATATCACTCCACCTCTGATTATATCTTAACATTATCATAACCCATTTACATAAAAATATCAATATAATATAATTTTGAGTTTTCCCATTTTTTAATATACAGGTTATGTGGCTCTGGCGGGTTCCAAAATTTCCCCCAGGCAACCCCGGCTTGGATACAATATTATTTAGTTAAGGGTATCCTCTGTAAATACCAGACTTATAGGTTTTTAAAATGAAATATTCATAAGTTATGTGGCTCTGGCAATTCCAAAATTTTACCAATAGCAGCCCGCTTCCGCTTGGATGGATACGCAGTGGTGCGTAAAGCCCCAAAGAACAGGGCTTAAGCACCAGCGTATCCATAACAGCTGCCTTTTGGTAAAACATTTGGAATTTGCCAGAGTAATACAATCTTTGTATAATTTTCATTTTAAAACCCCTATAAGTCTTTTATTGGTTAGGATTTTCTTAACTAAATGACATTGCGCCTGGATGGGATGCGCAGTGGTGCATAAAGCCACAGCGCCCCCAAACAGCTGCTTTTTGGTAAAACATTTGGAATTTGCCAGAGTAATACAATCTTTGTATAATTTTCATTTTAAAACCCCTATAAGTCTTTTATTAGTTAGGGTTTTCTTAACTAAATGACATTGCGCCTGAAAAGTATGGTTAATTAGTGTGGGTTATACTAGCGTCCCATCCTGACAGAAACTGAAGTTTTACTTTTTGGATTATTTAAATTGCAAACAAGCTTTATCAGGATTATGAAAACTGTCAGGACTAAGTATTATCTTGGATATAAACAGACAGCAGGTTTCTATATGTGTATGGACAGATATTATTCCGTACAGGGGCACTTTAGCACCGCTGGCGTTTAAAGCCCGTTTTTAATGTTTCTGTGAAATTTTGTTTCACAGAAACATAGGGCTTTTATGCGCCATTGCGTGGGCTAACATAGCGGAAGCGTGCCACTGGGATGAAAATATCTGTCCATGCACATTGGAAACTGCGTCCGTCCCATACCAACCACTAAATTTGTCTATGGTGACAAAATATCCATAAATCTTCCTGTAAGTTCCCTCATTTCTTCAAATATAAAGTCTACAATTCCTGGAAGCATACCCATAATCATATATAATATAAATAAACCCACAAAAATTTTCAGCTGCATACCTATTACAAACATATTCATCTGTGGTGCAACCTTAGCAAGTATTCCAAGTATAATATTAATTACAAAGACACAAGCAAATATTGGAAGTGCTATCCTTAACGCTATCACAAAATAATCTACAATATATTTTACAATAATATGGTAAAGCCCTGCATCAATATTAGCTCCTCCTATAGGAATGGTTTTATATGACTCATTAAGTGCATCAATTATAAAATAATGCATATCAGACATAAGGAACATAATTATAAATAAATGGGAAAGGAAATTCGCCGTAATAGTTGACTGCAGGTTTGAAGTAGGGTCAAACTCCATAGCCATTGAAAGACCCAGTTCCATATCTATAAAGTGTCCCGAATAATTAAGTATGTAAAGGCAGAACCCTGAGCCAATTCCAATAACTAACCCTGTAATAGCTTCCTTCATAACAAGAACGCTGTATCCAATAGTGCCCACATAGGATACAGCTGTATAATCTACTGTGTTTATCATAATAATTGAAAGAAAAAATGAAATAGCTGCTTTTACCCTTACAGGTACAGCATTATTCCCAAATAACGGGGTCACAGAAACTATTGCAGTTACCCTTATAAATATAAGCAGTGCATATTCAAGATTTTTTATAGTAAAACTCACTTAACCACTCCTACTTTATAAATTCTGGTATTCTCATCATAAGGGATTCAAAAAGACCTGACATTTCATTAAGCATCCATGAACCACATAATACAATTACAAGCATAATTGCCAGAAATTTAGGCACAAATGTAAGTGTCTGTTCCTGTATTGATGTAATAGTCTGGAATATACTAATAATAAGACCTATTATAAGTGATATTATAAGAAGTGGTGATGCTGTTTTAACTATTGTCCAGAGTACTTCCCTGGCCATATCAATTATCATTGCCTCTGTCATAAGAGAACCCTCCATTTCTATGTATAACAAACAAATCTGTTCCTGCTGTTTTTATGTCACTGGTAAAATGAATCAACAAGCTGTCCAATTATAAGGTTCCATCCATCTGCCATAACAAAAAGAAGTATTTTAAATGGCATTGATATTGTAGTAGGTGGAAGCATCATCATACCCATTGACATAAGGGTTGATGCCACAACCATGTCTATAACAATAAATGGCAGGTATAAAATAAAACCAATAATAAACGCTGTCCTAAGTTCACTTATTATAAATGCAGGAATTATTATTGTAACTGGTATATCTTCATAATTTCCAATAGATTCAAGGTCTGTGTCATTAATATCAAGAAACAGCTGCAAATCCTGGTCACGTGTCTGCCTTAACATAAATGTCTTAAGCGGCTTAATGCCAGCCTCAATGGCTTCTTCCTGTTTTACCTCTCCTGCCATAAACGGCTGCACAGCAGTATCATTAACCTCTGTAAATACAGGCGACATAATAGCGAGTGTAATAAAAAGCGCAAGACCTACAAGCACCTGGTTAGGCGGCGAAGTCTGCGTTGCAAGTGCAGTCCTTACAAAATGCAGCACCACGATAATACGGGTAAATGATGTCACCATTATAAGTATTGATGGTGCAAGTGACAAAATAGTAAGTGTAATCAGTATTTGTAAAGTAGCCTCAAGATTTGTGCTCCCTGCATTAGAAGATATCCGCAAGTCCAATGTATTATCATCAACATCAGGCTCTCCTTCAATCTCTCCACGGGTAGTTTCATCAACCCTGCCTGTAGCATATACATATGCTGGCTTTGACACTGTAAAAATTATAAAACATGCACAAAGCATCATAAGTATATTTAATACAGGTTTCTTTCTAAACCTTTTCTTTTTAATACCTTTATCTATATCTGTATTAACTATATTTCCAATTTTATTTTTCATTGTTCTTTTCGTCATCTTTCATTTTCCTGTTTTTCATCATCTGTCCCATAATTTCCTTAAATGATGTATCGTTTAATTTAGCCTTCTGGATAGATTGTTCTATACTGGCAAGTTCCAGTTCATCCCCAGAAAGTTCTGTAAGTTTAATTATATTATCTTTTGATGTCATAATTGCAACAAACTTACTTCCAATTTCTACTATATAAATAACCTTGCCAGGAGACAACTGGTATGATTCAACTACATTAATATTGCCAGAACCTTTTCTTATAAGACCGGATTTGGCATACCACTTAGTAAAATAAAAAGCTAGAAAAAGGATTCCTATAAAAACGATAAACAGTGCAATAAACCTGAAAACGCCGGCAGCTGCAGAAAACTCAGTTATCAAAACCCACATATCTACACCTCCGGCATTTTTATACTCTTACTATTAGGAAAACTGGCTGGAATATCCAGCTTAGTTTTATTATTTGGTTATTTCTGTTAATCTTATACCAAAACTCTCTTCAATAACAACTACCTCACCTTTAGCAACAAACTTGCCATTTACAAGAACATCAACAGGTTCGCCTGCAAGCTTGTCAAGTTCTATAATTGTACCTGGTGCAAAATCAAGAATTTCCTTTATTGACTTATTAGTACGTCCAAGTTCTACAGTAACTTCGAGAGGGACGTCCATAATCAGGTCAATATTCTCCTGCTGCATAAGCGGGCTTACACCTGCATTAAATGGCTGGAACTGTGCCGTCTGAACATTTACATTCTGCACAGGCATCATATATGGCTGCTGCATCATTGGCTGTTGCTGCATCATAGAAGGATCCATCATTGGCTGTTGCATCATTGGCTGCTGCTGCATCATGGAAGGATCCATAGCAGGCTGCTGCATTGGTGCAGGCTGTGGAGCTGCTGGTGCTGGTTCAGGCTGTGAATTCTTGCTCATTGTATTGCCAATAAATTTATTATAAAGTTCCCTTGCAAAATCACAAGGATATAACTGCATAATCTGGCTGTCTACCAGATCACCTATTTTCATATCAAACGCAACCTGTACTATCTGGTCTTCAAGGAAACTTGAAATTGCATAATCCTCAATAGTATCATTCAGGTCTACAAGACTTGCTGAAGGCGGGCTTATATCCACTTTCCTTTCAAGCATTGAAGAAAGGGAAGTTGCCGCTGAACCCATCATCTGGTTCATGGCTTCACTTATGGCACTAAGATGCAGCTCAGACAAATCACCTTCTGTATTAGTACCATCACCACCCATCATAAGGTCTGTGATTATCTTAACATCATGTTCCTTCAGAATAAGTATATTATTGCCATCTATACCTTCTATATACGAAATATGTATAAACACACATGGCCTGTCATACTGTTCTGATAATTCATTGATTGTTACATAAGAAACTCTTGGTGTTGTAATAGTAACTTTATTATTTAAAAGCGTAGATAAAGTAGTAGCTGCGGTACCCATATTAATATTGGCAATCTCACCAACGGCATCTCTTTCTGCTTCGCTTAATAATTCACCATCAGCTTGTGTTTCACTTCCACCTGTCAATGCATCAATCTCTTCTTGCGATAACATTCCATCCATAGTCCTATTGCTCCTCCCTTATAATTGATGTAACCCGGACAGCATATGAATCCATTGTTGCACCCGGTAATGCAGTAAATTTCTTGATACTTCCCACATAAACATCAAGCTCATCTTCAACTTTGGTATTAAGTTTAATTATATCACCAATCTGTATATTCATAAAATCGTTTACTGAAATCGAACTTCTTCCAAGCATAGCCCTGACAGGAATCTTTGCCCTGTCAATTATAGCCTCAATATCATCACTATATGCACCCGCATCATGGTGTTTCATGCTTGAATACCAGTACTTTGTATTCAGCTTGTCAATAACTGGTTCTACACAAGAGAAAGGAATACATATATTCATAAGTCCTTCTACAGAGCCAATTTTAATGCTGAGTGTTACAATTGCAGTCATCTCACTTGGAGATATAAACTGTGCAAACTGGGAATTAGTTTCTATCCTTTCAAGCCTTGGTTCTACTGAAACAACGCTTTCCCAAGGGTCAATCATCAGGTTAGTGCAGATATCAAGTATCTTTTCTAATATAATAAGCTCAATTTCTGTAAACTCCCTGCTTTTGGCAAGAGGTGCACCCCCGCCTCCAAGCATACGGTCTACTATAGTGAATCCAATATTTGTAGCCAGTTCAATTATAATATTGCCATCCAGTGGAGCAAAATTGACTACTCCCAGCAGTACTGGGTTAGATAACGCATTGGCAAATTCTGAATAAGTATTTGCTTCTGCATTCAATACCTCTACCTGTATATTCTTACGGAGATATGCAGGCAGATTGGTAGATAAAAGACGGCCATAATTCTCAAATATAATTTCCAGTGTCCTCAAGTGGTCTTTTGAGAACTTAGAAGGTCTTGCAAAATTATAATTTTTTACACTCTTTTCAGGAGTTTCATTCAGCTGGTTAGCATCAAGTTCGCCGTTATTCAATGCGTTCAGCAGATTATCTATCTCTTCCTGAGATAAGGTATCTCCCATTCTTTTCACCTCACACCCGGACAAGTGGATACAAATATCCGGTTCATTATACAAAGCTTTTATAAAAGCCATGCTCCGCAAAAGCAAAATTTGTAATCCATCCTGCTCTCACAAATATTATACCTTGCTAATAATACCATACTTTTAATATAAATTAAAGTACAAATTGAACTATTGGTGCATAAAATTCTTCAAAGTGAGTTCCACTATTGATTTAGTACCAAATCTTTCCTGTATCTGCTCTAACGATTCTTTCTTAATAAGGTCTTCTGTAATATCATCATTATTATGTGACTGCATTACAGAACGGATAATATCAGTAATTGTTGACTGGTAACCAGTAATCTTGTCTGTTTTAAAATCATCATAATCATCAGCTTCTTTATTTACGCCAATTGAAAAGCCATCAAATAATGCATAGTGGTCTTTTTTATCAGAAGTACCAGCTTTAAGGTTTACTGTCTGCTGTGCTTCAAAAGCAACCTCTGTATACTCCAGGTCACTTACCTTATATCCTTCATCTGGCTGGGCATCCCCTGGATCAAGCTCAATATTTAAGACAGAAGCCACTTGTGTAATAAGTTTGTTTGACTTCTGGAATGTTGGCATCATTACAAAGAACATAATTGCAGTTAAAACAACATTTACTACAGTTAAAGCAGTAATAATAACACTAAAAATATTTTTCTTCATTATATTTACACACCTTTCCTTAATGAGTATTGCTATATATTTTAATCTCTACACGCCTGTTCCTTGCCCGCCCGCTGGCAGTACTGTTATTAGCAACAGGAATGGACTCCCCGCGTCCTGACGCTTCAAGGTTTTTAGGTTTAAGCCCCTTAACATTCTGGAGGTATTCCAGGACTTTGGTAGCCCTTGCAGTTGAAAGCCATAAGTTACTAGGATATGCAGCGCTGCTTATAGGCACGTTATCTGTATGCCCTTCTATCTTAATAAGCTTTCCAGAATAACTTTTAAGTATATCCCCAACCCTGCTAAGTACCTTTTTAGCCCCGTCTGGTATCTCAGCGCTTCCAGATTCAAAGAGCAGGTCACCACTAAGTGAAATCATTACATACTGGTAACTGTCATCTATTGTTACATCTACAGAATCTTCAAGACGCTTCTGTTCTGTCTGCTCCACTACATCACTATAAAGTTCCTCTGTCTTTTTCTTCTGTTCTTCTTCAAGCTTTTCCATAAATTCTGAAAGAGGGTCTTCTTCATTCTCTGACTCATTTGCCTTACCCATATCAGAAAAGTATTCATCAAGATTATTCAGCTGGGTAGCACCACTTGAAACGAGCACACCCTCACCGATAGCCTGTGCACCCCCATTAAAAATACTAAAACTGTTGGACAGTGATGCAACAAGCTCTGCATACTTTACCTCATCTACATTAGACATTGAAAACAAAAGTACGAAGAAACAAAGCAATAAGTTCATCAAATCTGAGAAAGTATCTTTCCAGCCATCGGTTTTGATTTCTTCTTCTTGTTTTTTCTTTGCCATTAAGCCTCACCACCTTCAGGAGCACCGCCTTCGTCACCACCTTCGCTCATTGCATCACGTACTGATGGAGCAAGGAATGATTTCAGCTTCTCTTCTATAACTCTTGGGTTCTCTCCTGCTTGTATTGATAAAAGACCTTCTACCATTATCTCTTTCATCTTTATTTCATCAGTATTGTGCATTTTAAGCTTAAATGAAATAGGCACACATATCCAGTTCGCAAGAAGTGAACCATACAATGTAGTAAGAAGTGCTATTGCCATATTAGGTCCGATTTTTGCCATATCTTCCATGTTATAAAGCATGTTTACCAGACCTACAAGGGTACCAATCATACCCCATGCAGGACCCATGCTGCCCCAGTTAGCCCAGAACATAATTTTGTCATTATGCCTTTCATCTATAGCACCAAGTTCAGTATCCATAATATTTCTTACAAGCTCAGGATCAGTACCATCAACTATAAGCATAATACCCTTTTTTAAGAAATCATCTTCAATATTATTGGCTGCCTCTTCCAAAGCAAGCAATCCTTCTTTACGTGCAACATTAGATAAGTTAATAATATTCCTTATACCCTCAGCTGGGTCGATTTTATGTACTTTCAATGCAAGGGAAAATGACTTAAATGAAGCTATAAAAGCTGGAAAAGTCTTTGCCTGCATTAACATACAGCATATGGAACCACCCAATGTAATAAATATAGAAACCAGGTCATAGAAGTGCCCCATAGCTGCTGGTCCTTCTTCACCAGTAACAATACCAAGAATAACCATGACAGCACACACAACCATTCCTACAATTGTTGTAATATCCACAACTTACACCACCTTATAATTAATAGTAAGAGCATATATACATGTAAAATTATGTATATTATATATAAATTCTACATTATACGGTAGAATTACATTCTCTCCTAAACAATTTTACTAAATTTTTCACGTTCTGTCTACTTTCTTTTACAATTATTTTTTTACCAGTGGTCAACGTGATAACCGTATCCGGTGTTTCTTCAACTGTTTCAATCAAATCTGAGTTAATTGTAATAACTGAATCATTAAGTTTAGTCACATCAATCATATAAAACCCCCTCCCCCTTTCTTCTGTACCCCCACAGCTTAAAGCTATCATATGTCAAATCCTTCTCCATAAAAGAATCTAAGCCTCCCTGCTTAAATACAGAATAATTTCATTTTAAAATAAGCCGGCAACAGGCAGCAATTATGGGTACTGCTTATTGCCGGCTTATAATTACTTTTCCATTTATAATTATAACACAACTGGATATAATTTGCTAATAAATTTTAATATTAGTTAATAGTTATATCCAAAATTAACTATTAACGTTTAAGGTTTACGAGTTCCTCAAGCATACCATCAGATACTGAAATAATACGTGAATTAGCCTGGAAACCACGCTGTGTTGTTATCATTGTTGTAAATTCCTGTGAAAGGTCAACGTTTGACATTTCAAGGGCACCTGGAGTAAAACTTCCTGAAAGTTCAATAGCTTCACCAACACCATCAAATAACCCTGAGTTAAGTGTCTGTGCAAATAAACTGTCACCAACTGCCTCAAGTCCTGAAGGGTTAGAGAATGTTGCAACTGCTATCTGTGCAAGCAGTTTCTTTGAACCATTGTTATATGTACCATAAACCATTCCCTTATCATCAATAGAAATACCTGTCATAGTACCTGATACATTACCTGCACCTGAATAATTGGTATCAGAAGCACCTTTCTTATATGTAACACTTGAAACACCAGAAGTTGAATATTGTGTAAGCTTAGAGAAGTCAACAGTAATACCACCCATTTTACTAGTAGTATTATATTTATTAAATGTATCTTCTAAAGCACCAGTACCTGTTTTAGCATCAACACTAAAAAGAATTCCTTTTGTTGCATATAATGATGTATCAGGATCAAGACCAGTAAGATCAGTTGATATGAAGTTACCTGTATTAGAATCAAATTTTAATGTAGCTGCTTTATCACCTTTTAATTTTAATTTACCTGTATTTTCATCTACTGTTTCTGCTGTATATTTGCCCTCACCAAGTGTAACTTCTGTTGGTCTTGCCGCATATTTCACCTTTCCATCTGCATCTACTGTTTTTTGCACAAATATAGACTCACCATTTTCATTAAATACATCAGCTAATGTTATACTATAAGTACCATCAGCCTTACCATTACTATAAACCATCATCTTAGCAGTATATACCTGTCCAAGCTTGTCATAAAAACTAAATGTCACAGGTGAGCCTTCATTTGTAGTTACTTCTGTGGGATCTGTTACAGAAACATCTGGATCCATCTTATCTATATTACCATTTAATGTAATATTTTCTGTAGCTGTAGGTGCATAATTTGTATTATCTGGTGACATAACTGTAAGGTCTTTTACTATATCTTTTACTATCTCACCTTGTGCGTTAGCCATCCATCCCTGTATTGTACCACCATTTGTAAGGGAATAGAGAGTACCCTGCTCATCTACGTTAAGTGCGCCTGCCTTTGAGAAATATGTAGCCCCGCCCGACTTTACAATTAAGAATGAATCACCATTAATTGCCAGGTCAAGTGCCCTGTTTGTTGAAGAAGTACCACCCTGTTCTGTAATATTTGTTGTGATTGAGGCTATCTGTGAGCCAAGACCTATCTGCTTTGCGTTCGTACCTGCTGTACCTGTTGCAGCATCTGGTCCTGTTGCAGCAGAAATATTCTGGTAAAACATATCTTTAAAGTTAGCTGAACTAGCTTTAAAACCTACTGTGTTTACGTTTGCGATGTTATTACCTATAACATCCATTCTTGTCTGGTGTGTCTTAAGACCTGCAACACCAGAGAAAAGTGATCTCATCATAACTTTTTTCCTCCTTAATCTGTCCAGGAATACTTTAAACTTATCTGCCATTCAAAGTTCTATGCTTCCTTGTGAGGTCCAGCAATAAGCTTCCTGGTTAAGACAACTTCAAATAACTATAATTAATTATATATCATATCATCCAATTACTGCACCATCTATATTTGTAAATATAGAATCTGCTGAACCGCCTACTGCAGTAACTACTATATTACTTTTTACATTAACGATAAATGCTAAATCATCTACCATTACCAAAGACTCCCGGATTCCTTTCTCACGTGCCTTCGTAGTACCATTTTCTAAACGCTCCATCTGCTCCGCAGACAGGTTAATATTTCTTGTTGCAAGCCTCTGGCTGGCATGTTTAGAAAATTTTAATCCATCAGCCTTTACAGACTGTGTGTTATTTAATACTTCCTGGAATGAAAGCTGTGGTTTTAAGGAATTAGCATTACTTGCTGCCCTCTGGCTGCTTAAAAGCCTGTTTGCCATCTGGTCTATTGATGAATAATTTTCATTAAGTTTATTCATATGCCATCCTCCTTAAATCTAAAACCTGTTACACAGCTAATGTCTTTCCATCCCCTGTGCTTCCACTATTATCTGTACCACTTCCTCCAGTTGCTGTACTGCCGCCAGAATTATTTCCACCGTTTGCAGAATCATCAGGTTTCTCTGGTTCTTTTGGCTTTTCTGCTGTAGCAATTCCCTTTATTACAAGGGTTACATCTTCATAGCTGACTGTCTTGTTAGGGTCATCAAATACAAATGCTATATTATATGTACCTGCATCCATCCATGCAACAGCATCTTTGTTAATTGTAACAACACCATCTTTAAATGATACATATTTTGGATCAATAGTTGTTGTTTCACCTTTTGCATCTACAATTCCAATTCCAATGCTTCCTGCCTTAAACTCATCCTCACCAAGTGATACACCATTAATAACAATATTCTGTGGGTCATGGTGAAGGAATTTTATTTCCTGTTCCTTAACTGATGGAAGCTTCTGCATTATTACATAACTGCTGTCTATTACCTTGACAATATCATCATATGAATACTCAGTCCCGTTTATTGAAACAAATGCCTCGCCATTCTTCATATTTACAAAGTCAACGACACCCTCTGCCTCTTCATGGTGCCCGCCTTCTCCTGTAGAAGAAACATATACATATTTCCCAACAAGTGAAAATGCTGATGTATGCTGTGTTACATCTGTCATATTCTGCATGTATTCAAGCTCTGTAAACTGTGCAAGCTGTGCCACATATTCTGTATTGTCTGTAGGCTCAAGAGGGTCCTGGTATTTCATCTGTGTCACAAGCAGCAGAAGGAAGTCTTCCTTGCCAAGCTGTGAGCCGACTTTTCTTTCTTCCTGCAGGCTTGAAGGTGAATCTACCTTGCCATCTATTACATTTGCTATTAAATCACTCATTTTATTCCTCCTTCCAGAAATTTTATTACTGGAATACCTGGTTTATGCTGTAAAGTCAATACTTGTTCCTGCATCAAGCCTTCTAGGTTTCTGGCTGGATATACTATCAGGTACAGCACTTCCATCTTCTTCTATCCCAGAATTTTCAAAGTTAAACCTGAAACGTCTTCCGTCATTCTTCTCATAGTCTTTCTGTTCCTGCTGTGCATCTGCCTGGCTGCTCTGTGAAAATGCAAAATCAGATACTTCAACTTCTACTGCATCAACTTTAAGGCTTCTGCTTTCAATTGCTTCACGCAGGCTGTACATCTGGCTCTGTAAAGCTTCTTTTGCTTCTTCTGTCTGTACCGTAAAGTTAGCTGTCATTACACCATTCTTAGATGTAACAGAAATTAATACTTTTCCCAGGTTCTCTGGATTAAGCTGCATCTGCATAGTAGTAGTTTCTTTGCCAAGTGTTACTTTAACCTGCTCTATAACCTGGTTTACTATATCCACCATCTGCTGCTGGTTAGACTGCTGGGAACCAGGATTTCCCTGTACTTCTGCAACTGCTTTTCCTAAATTCTGCAAGAAAGCATTTGTACCATTAAGCGCTTCACCCTGGACAGGCTCTTTTGTTTCTGTCTGTGTACTTCCCTGCATTGCACTTTCTGTCTGGCCATCTGCCATCTGCTGGTTAGTGCCTGTGGTATTCTCTTTAACAGGGTTTTCCCTTGTCTGGACAATCTCCACATCTGGCTGGTCTGCTGGCTGTTTCTGTACCTCCTGTGCTGTTTCTGCTGTTTCTTTAACAACAGTTTCTGCCTTTGTATTACTAAATAACTGCACATCTTCTGGAACATCAGCTTCTTCTGTATAAACTTCTGTTGTAACAGGGGTAACATCTTCCTGCACTGTCTGGACAGTATTATTATCTGTCATAGAAAGGCTTTGTTCCAGTGCCTGCATAAAATCTTCTTTGGACATGCCTGTCATGCCTTCCCAGTCAATCTGTCCAATAGCATCTGCCAGATTGTTTAAATCCATCATCATAAACTCATCTGTAAGCAGGTCTGTCACATCAGATGAACCATTAATAAATAAAACAAGCTGCTGCATATTTGCAACATCAAGCAGGTCAAGCGGTGCAAGACCCAGCGCTGCCATTGCATTAGCAAGTGTTGCATCATCAATCTCCAGTGCATCTTTTACCACATCAGTAATTTTGTCATTTACAGATTGTACCAGTGCAGCATCTTCTGTAATATTGCCATTATCCTGTGTACCTGAAGTATCCTCCATGCTTTTTACTGGCTGTTTCTGGCTGGATGGCTGGTCTGCCACCTGGACTGTCTGGACAGCATCCTGTTTTGGCTGCACATCTGCCTGTATATTACCTGTATTTGCTTTAGTGCTGATATCCATAAAACTGTTAAATGAAGCACTTCCCTTGTTTACTGGCTTAATGCTGCCAGGCTGTCCTGCAATATACGCTACATTATCCAGCGTAACTGCGTTTATTTCCTTCATCAGTTCCACCTCCTTATAAATATTTGTATGCAGTAACTGCCACTTTTAGTCAAGCGGATTGCCCATAACCTCATTGCCGCTTTGCGGCAGCCTGGCAGGAGCCTGGACTCCTGCCAGACTAAGTAAGCCCTGGTAAACTAAACCCACCACTTAAAAAGCGTGTATTTTAAATGGCTTACTTAATAAGGTTAAAAGCTGCTTTTATATAAAAGTTATTTACTGCTCTATGTCAACAGTATTACTGTGGACAACATAATTAATCTACAGCTGATATTTTCTTAGTAATCTGTGCAGCATACTCACTGTCCATCTCCTGTATAATGGCAGCTGCCTGTTTTTCACTCATATTTTCAAGGATATCACATACAAGGTCTAAATCCTCTTTCATCTCTGCAAGTACCCCTGCTGCTTTAGCTGCTTCCATATTAGAATATGATGTTGCAAGCTGTTTTGCCTTTTCGCTGTAGCGTTCCCTCTCTAATACCTGGTTATATATCCTCTCTGCATTCTCAGGCTCTATCTGTTCATAATATGCCCTGTACTCTGAAATATCAGGAGCTTTGTCATTAAACACTATATTTTCATTAAAATCCTGTATCTGCTTTTTTACAGCATCCTGGTTATCTTTATACCTTTGCAGGTTTTTAACTTCTGCTTCAAGCTGTGAAATATAATCTGAATTAGCAGAAGCAGTCCCTTCTCCTGAGGCAAGCTGGCTTTCAAGCTCTTTTATACGCGCATTGGCAGACTTTAATGTAGTATATTCATAATTGCCCTCTTCTGCCTGCATTTCTTCTGAAGCCGTTGGAAGGATTTTATTCACAACTGGGACATCTTTTAATACTGGATAAAGTATATTGCTTCCTATGCCCCCAATGTCAAGTTTGATAAGGAAAGCAAAAACTGCAAGCCAGATTAAAATAATAACCAGCGCAATAAGCGCAGTAACCAGCTTACTTCCTCCACTTTCACTACCATCTTTTGCTTTCTTGTTTTCTTTTGCCATTGTATTTAATCCTCGCTTTCCCCAGCACTCCCGAACCGGAAACTTACCAGCTGGTCAATTTCTTTCTGCTCCTGGGCGTTTATTTCCGCTTTAAATTCTTCAAATGCTTTTTCTTTAAGCTTTTCATATATTTTTCTTTCTTTCATGGCGTTATCAAGCTTGGCACGTGCCCTCGCAACTCTTTCTTCCTGTTTCCTTATAACAAGAATCTGGAGTTTTATATTGTATTTAATATTTTCAACAGCATCTTCAAGCCTTTTTATATTTATTATATCCAGCCTGCCAGTTACAGCTTCAGACAGCTGGTACTCAAAATTATCTTTTCTTTCCTGGAGAATTGCAAGTTTCTGCTCTTCTTCCCTAAGCTTTAAGACTTCCATTCCATACTCTGCTTTCGCCTGGTCTTCAAGCTTTGTCTTTATGGATAATATGCTTTCCAGTTTAAAAATAAATTTTGCCATACTGCCAGTCCTATGCTTCCTGTGGCTGTTCTTCTTCAAAAATAGCCTTAAGCTTTTCTACTGTATCGTTAAACTGCGCCTTTTCATAAACATCCTGCATTAAAAATTCATTAACTGCATCTATCTTTGACAGTGCATAGTCAATATTTTTATTGGAACCTGGTTTATAAGCACCTATATTTACAAGGTCCTCTGCCTCGGCATATGTAGCAAGTACATTGTTTAATGTACCACTTGCCTTTTTATGTTCCCTTGGCACAATACTGCTCATTACACGGGAAATACTCTGCAGCACGTCTATTGCTGGATAGTGGTTTTTATGGGCTATCTTCCTGTCCAGTACAATATGGCCGTCAAGAATACTTCTTGCTGTATCTGTAATCGGCTCATTAAAATCATCACCATCAACAAGCACTGTATAAAGCCCTGTAATAGAACCCTTATCTGAACATCCTGCCCTCTCTAAAAGCTTTGGCATCTCTGAGTATACACTTGGGGGATATCCCCTTGAAACAGGGGGTTCTCCTGAGGCAAGCCCTATTTCCCTCTGCGCCATTGAGAAACGTGTAAGTGAATCCATCATAAGAAGCACATCTTTACCCTGGTCCCTGAAATACTCTGCTATTGCTGTAGCTGCCATTGCTGCTTTTTTACGTATCAGTGCAGGCTTATCTGATGTTGCAACTACAACTACGGACCTCTTCATTCCTTCTGTGCCTAAGTCCCTTTCTATAAACTCCCTTACTTCCCTGCCACGCTCCCCTATAAGCGCTATAACATTTATATCTGCCTTTGTATTTCTTGCAAACATTCCCATAAGAGTACTTTTACCTACACCACTTCCTGCAAAAATACCTATACGCTGTCCTTTGCCTACAGTTATAAGCCCGTCAACTGCTTTTACACCTAATGGCAGTACCTCATCTATTATCTTTCTTTTCAATGGGTCAGGAGGCTCTGCTTCAACAGAATAAGCAGCTTTTACATTTATATCACTGCCATCTATAGGGTTTCCAAGACCATCCAGGGCTTTGCCAAGCAGTTCATCACCAACTGGGACCTTTAATGGTGCGTTGGTATTCTCCACCCTGCTTCCAAGCCCTACACCTTCTGTCTGGTCATATGGCATAAGAAGTACCCTGTCATCACGGAAACCTACTACTTCTGCATTGATAACATGGTTTGTATCCTTTGTTATAATATGGCACAAATCATTTAACTTAGCGGCAGGCCCGATTGACTCAACAGTAAGGCCTACTACCTTTGCAACCTTGCCAAGGCGCTTTTCAAATGACTGCCCTAAAAGCATATTATATTTTGATAAATCAATATCCTTCATACAATAGCCACTCTCTTTCCCGTTTTTACCAATTTATAGTGCAAGCATCCTTATCTGGCCACAAAGGCTGTCAAGCTGTGCATCAAGGCTGCAGTCAATAATTTTATTATCGGTTTCTATAATACACTGGTTTGCAGACAGGCTGTTATCTTCCATTATTTCAAATTCTGTGCCTGCTTTAACCCCTTTAACAAAATCATTACGCTTTGCTGACACTGCTGCAATATCATCTTTTGACACACGGAGCACTATTTTCTTTGTACTTTCAAGATTATTAAGTGCATTATCTATAAGATATGTTATAACATCTTTTTTATCTTCACACAAAACACCTGTGATTTTCTGCACAAGTCCTGCCACGATTTCTGCAAAATGTGGCTCAAGGTTCTCTTCCTGCTCCTTAAGTTCCTGGAACATCCGGTTATATTCAGCCTGCATCTCTTCACGCTGGCTTTCAACCATGCCCATAGCCTGGCTTGTGCCTTCTTCCATGCCCTGTGCCTTGCCTTCTTCATATGCCTGGTTCCTTATTGCATCTGCTTCATTTCTTGCTTCTGCAATAATTGCATCTGCTTCCTGCCTTGCCTTTTCAATAACTGATTCACCCATTGCAGCAGCCTCTTCTGAAAGCTTCTGTCTTTCCTCGTCAAGGACATCATCCATGTTTATAACATTGAGACCGCCTGTAAACTGTGTTTCCCCGTCTTCTGGCATGCTATCCATGCCATCACCGCCTGAAAGCTGCTTGAACTGGAATTTTTCAAAATCCTCTTCCTCACTCCCGCCAGGCTGTGAATATATGCCAGGTATATATGATTCAATACGGCTGTCTGAATCAATCATGCACTTTTTGCCTTCACTTAAGTTGTTAAAATACACAGATTTTATAAGATTAGACAACTATCTCGTCACCTCCACCTCTTGAGATAATAATCTCAGCAGAGTCTTCAAGCTTACGTATAATATTTACAATCTTCTGCTGTGCCTCTTCAACATCCTTAAGACGTACAGGACCCATAAAGTCCATATCTTCCTTTATCATTGTAGCAAGACGCTTTGAAAGGTTATTGAAGATAAGGTTCTGCACTTCTTCATTAGAGCCTTTAAGCGCAATTGCAAGTTCGTTATTGTCAACTTCACGCAGTACACGCTGTACAGACCTGTCGTCGAGTGAAAGAATATCCTCGAATACAAACATCTTCTTACGGATTTCATCAGCAAGTTCTGGGTCTTCAATTTCAAGACTTTCCATAATATGCTTTTCTGTACCACGGTCTACAGTATTTAATATATCTACGATAGAATCTACACCACCAACAATTGTGTAATCCTGGTTTACAAGTGAAGAAAGCTTCTGTTCCAATACCTTTTCCACCTCTTTTATAACATCTGGAGAAGTCCTGTCCATCTGTGCTATACGTTTTGCAACATCCGTCTGTTTCTCTGGGGCAAGTGCCGAAATAATAGCTGATGCCTGCCCTGGGGACAGATATGACAATATCAGTGCAATTGTCTGTGGATGTTCATCCTGTATAAAGTTTAACAGCTGTGAAGCATCTGTTTTGCGCACAAACTCAAACGGCCTTACCTGCAGGGAAGCAGTAAGCTTTCCAATAACATCCTTGGCACGCTCTGCACCAAGTGCCTTTTCAAGAAGGTCTTTAGCATATGTAATACCGCCTTCAGCAATATACTGCTGTGCAAGACAGACTTCATAGAACTCATCTAATATAGAATCTTTTATAGCAGGAGATACGCTTCTTGTATTGGCAATCTCCAGTGTAAGCTGTTCAATCTCATCTTCTTTTAAGTGCTTAAATACATTTGCAGATTTATCAGGCCCAAGTGCAATAAGCAGTATTGCTGCTTTCTGCACGCCATTGATATTTTCTGACTTTGCCATGCCTGTACCCACCTTTCACTTTTAATTCCAGTCCTCATTCAGCCAGTTCCTTAAGAGCTGTGCCACAGCTTCTGGGTTCTCGTCAACAAACTTCTCAATCATCTTCCTTGTTTCAGATTTCTCGCTGAACTCAATATCATCAAGTGACTGGTTCTCTTTAGTAGTAGCTAAAAGCTGTTCTACTGAAAGTTCTGGCTCTTCGTCTGCTGCCTTTACAGGTGCTGTTCCACGGATTACAACAAATATAAGCAGGGCTATAATCAGGACTGCAAGGATTATCATAAGGTAATCTGAAATATTTATTGAAGATTCTGGTTTCTCAACAAACTTTGGCACTTCAAATACACGTAATGATATATTAGCTGCATTTATTCCTGTGGCAGCTGCAATAAGGGCTATTTCCTCCTCTGTTGGTTCAACTTCATTCCTCTGCTCATTCTGTGCTATAAACTCATCAAAAGTCATACCATCAAGGGTACCATCATTTTCAAGGCGCTCTTCATAATATACTACAAAACGTGTAGCTACTATTCCCATTGATGATAAATCAATTTGTATTGTAGGTTTCTCAACTTTTATATTTTCTATAGTTTCATTAGTAAGCAATTCTGTAAGCTTCTCAATATTGACAGATGAAGATGAATTAGTATTGTAATTAAGCACGGTGTCTGTATCGTCATCATTTGACTGTGTGCCTGGTTCCCCGCCAACACCTGAACCGCCTTCTGATTCATATGTATAAAGGTTAGTAGGATAACCATACTCTCTTCCTTCATCAACGGAATATGTTTTTACAAGCCTGTCAACTTTGCTCATATCAAACTGGATACCCTGTGTAGCAACCTGTACATCATCATAGCCACACTTAAGCAGGATATCAGATACATTGGCAGCCATAGTATTCCTAAGCTTATCACAATATTCTGTACTGCCGCCTGTTATTGCCCCACCAAGCCCGTCATCAAGTGAACCATTATACAGGCTGTTGCCATCCCTGTCATTTATAACTACATGCGAAACATCTGTGCCTACAGCATTGGCAAGCCAGTATGCAAGTGCCTCAGCAGTAGCTGAATCAACCATTCCCTTGTTCTTCTCAGATATTTCTAAACTTGCTGTAATTGACGTTGCATTGCTGTCTGAATTATCAAGCACTTTATAAGACCTTTCAGGCACATCGATAAATATATCTGCATCACTTACAAATGCATATTTCATAATGCTTTGTTTAATCTGTGACTGGAGTGCAAGTATTCTTTTCTGGTTTTTCTCATTTTCAGTTGTAGACATTGAATTATCAAATGCCTTATCCCATGTATAACCTTTTTCAACAAGGTTATTGTCACTCATGGTATACAATGCCTTTGTCATGTCGCCATCCTTGACATACAGCGTAAGACCATCCTTGGACGCTTCATAAGCAATGCCTGCATCATTAAGTGCATTTGCCATAGCATTGGCATCATCAAGGTTTTCAAACACCTGGAACCTCGTCCATGACGGTCTTGACACAAACCATGCCGTAACACCTATTGCTACAAGCACTACACATATCACTGCTATTATAATAGTTTTTTGTTTACCTGTGTATTTGTTCCAAAAGTCTTTAAGCTTATTTGGAATTTCTTTTATTTTCTCTTGCATAATCCGGCTCCCCTAACAACGGTTAAGATTTTTATATTTGAAGATTCATTATCTCCTTATATGCACTCATAAAAGCATCCCTTACTGCAACAGTATACTGTAATGACACATTTGCCTTCTGCTGTGCTATCTGCAGGTCATGTATGCTGTCTGTCTCCCCAAGGGCGAGCTTTATTTCTTCCTCTTCTGCTGCGTTGCTGTATGCATTTGTTTCCGTTATCAGGTTTGCAGCTGAGTCTAAAATTGTTGAAAAAGCACTTTTATCTTTATTATCTGCTTTCGCAGATGAAAGAGATGGTGTTTCAAAATAACTGTCAAAATTCACACCCGAAAGTTCCATTTTATAATAACCTCCATCCCCGCTTTACTGCGGTATTTTTACTGCCTTGTGGCAAATACCTGGAAAATACATTAAGAACTGCCAGGTATATCTGTATTTTTATAATCAGCCCTTGCCTATGTCAAGTGCTTTCATATGCATACCCTTTGCTGCATTAAATGCTGTTACATTAGCCTCATATGAACGGCTTGCATCAATCATGTCTGTCATTTCAGTTATTGTATTTACATTAGGATAAAGTACATATCCTTTCTCATCAGCATCAGGATGTGAAGGGTCATATACAAGACGGCCCTCTGTTTCATTGTCCTCAAAAATCTTTGCTACTTTAACACCTTTTCCTACACGTCCTGTAGCATTAATAAGTGCATCATCAAATGAAACATATGATTTTTCTTCAAATATTACTGACTTCCTCATGTATGGGTTGCCATCACCATCCCTTGTAGTATTTACATTGGCAATATTCTGTGAAATTATATCAAGTCTTGTCCTCTGTGCTGTCATACCAGTAGCACATATATCAAAAGCAGAAAATACGCTCATAACCCCTCCTGTCAGCTTGACCTCATAACACTTTTAAGCCTTGTGAATTCTTGTGAAACTGAATCAAGCATTGTGTAATATTTCATCTGGTTCTTAGCAAGCTCGGCATTCTCAGTGTCTATATCAACATTGTTGCCATCAAGCCTGTAACTTACATGTCCGTAATCAGTATATGTAGTACCTGTCAGTGCATCAAGGTCAGCATTTGCAATATCATCATCAAGTGAAAGCCCCCCTGATACTGCTCCCTGAAGGTAAGTTTCAAAATCTACATCCTTGCGCTTATATCCTGGTGTGTCTACATTGGCAAGGTTATTAGCTATTGCTGAATTCCGCATCCAGCTTGCATCACACGCTTTCTCAAGTACATTAATATAATTAAATGCTCCTGATGAAACCATATTCTTCCCCCTCCTCAAATTTATTTTATACAAAAATATGCCTGTGTTTACCACCAGGCTTTATTACAGATATATAAAACTTATATCTGCTATCCCGGTTTTATAACTTGCATGACACTTCATATTTAATTATAAAGATATTGAAGTCAAAATACAAGTACATAAAATTATTTTTTCATAATTTTCAACAATTTTGTAACAAAATCTTCCATTTTTGTATTTAGCAATGATATTTCTATATATATATGCCTACCTTTAATTACTAATGTCTTGTACTATACTGTATATTTTGTCCAAACGCGCGTTTGTAATTTATACTTTATAAAAAAACATTCCCTAGTGCGGCAATATTTCCCTGCACAACAAATCATTCACTATATGTATGCTGGTACCTTTCATTCCATATGATTTTGTTTCAATAATACCTGCACTTTCACATTTTTTAAGTGCATTAACTATGACTGACCTTGTTATCCCTACTTTATCAGCAAGACGGCTTGTAACCAGTATGCCATCTTCTGTACCTTCAAGTTCATCAAGCACATATGCCATAGCCTGGGCTTCAAGCCTTGACAATGTCTTTACAACAGCTTTAATATCACTTTCCTTGCGGTGCTCTTCTGAATTTTCTTCTGATTCTGCACTCTGCATTGCAAGGCCTATAACTGTAGTTCCATATTCTGTAAGTATTATATCATCTATGGAAAATGGCGCGTCATACCTGTAAACCAGGAGGGTGCCAAGCCTTTTACCTGATATCGTTACAGGTGAAACCATAGCCTGGCATATTTTAACGTTTTCCCATTCAAGGCCTATTGTAAGAAGGTTTACATTTTCCTTTGTAGAAAGGATATTCATAAACCTCTCCTGTACTGCACTATCTATATAACATCCATATTTTGTATCTTTAAGCTGTGGTATTACATCTATATTTCTTTTTTCCTTCATACCAAGAACTTTACCCTTACGGCTGACAAGAAGCACATTTACCTCAAGTGCACCTGAAAGCACTTTACAGAAATCATTAAAATTAACCTTGTCTGTTTCCTGTTCTGTCAGCAGGCGGTTTATCTTTCTTGTTTTATCTAACAGTTCAAGACTCATTACCTTTCTCCATTATTTTAATTATTTTCTTGCTCTTCTGGCTCTTTTGCTTTTGTAAAGCCACACTGGTTATCCATACATGCAAGTTTGCTGCCTTTTTCAACCATTGGGCCGCCACATTCAGGGCATTTTTCTGTTGAAGGCTTCTGCCATGACATAAAATCACACTCTGGATAACCCGCACAGCTAAAATAACACCTGCCCTTCTTAGTTTTCCTTATTACAATATCCTGGCCACATTTTGGACATGGCACACCTGCCTTTTCAAGATATGGCTTAGTATTACGGCAGTCTGGAAAACCAGGGCATGCAAGAAACTTGCCATACGTACCAAACTTCACTACCATATTTCTTCCACATTCTTCACAGATTACATCTGTAACTTCATCTTCTATCTTTACTTCTTCAAGTTCTTTCTCTGCAATAGCAACAGCCTCATGCAGGTCAGGATAAAAGTTCTCAACGATTGTCTTCCAGCGCACTGAACCATCCTCAACCCTGTCAAGAAGGCCTTCCAGATATGCTGTAAAGTTTACATCAACTATACTTGTAAATGACTTCTTCATTATATTGTTAACTACTTCACCAAGCTCTGTAATATACAGGTTCTTCTGTTCCTTTGCAACATAGTGCCTGTTAATAATTGTGGAAATAGTAGGCGCATATGTGCTTGGACGCCCTATTCCAAGTTCTTCCAATGTCTTTACAAGTGCTGCTTCTGTAAAATGTGCAGGTGGCTGTGTAAAATGCTGTTTCTTGCCCAGTTCTCCCAGTTCCATAACAGCATCTTTAACTATATTTTTAGAAAATTTCTTTTTCTCTACTTTATCTTCCTCTGTCTGGTATACATTCAAGTATCCCTGGAACACAATTTTTGAAGAAGCTGCTGTAAACCTGTACTTGTCTGAATCTATCTTTACAGAAGTAGTTTCATACTTTGCAGGTGCCATCTGGCTTGCCATAAACCTTTTCCAGATTAACTGGTACAGCCTGAAATGGTCCCTTGAAACAGAATCTTTGACCTGTGCAGGAGTAAGGTCTATATATGCAGGCCTTATTGCCTCATGTGCATCTTGTATTTTCTTGCCATCCTTTTTCTTGGCTGTTTCCCCTGCAAGGTATTCAGTTCCATAATTTTCCTCAATATATTTTGCTGCATTCTTTTGCGCTTCTTCTGAAATACGTGTAGAATCTGTACGCAGATATGTTATAAGCCCGATAGTGCCATGGCCTTTAACTGCCATGCCTTCATAAAGCCCCTGTGCCAGCCTCATTGTTTTCTGTGTAGAGAAATTGAGGTTTTTAGCAGCTTCCTGCTGTAGTGTGCTTGTAGTAAATGGAAGAGGCCCTTTCTTAGTACGGTTTGAAATTTTAACATCAGAAATCTTAAATTCAGATTTTTTTATCTCTGATATTATTTTTTCCATCTGCTCTTCTGATTCTATGCTTAGTTTTTTCTTTAATGAACCATAAAATTCTGCCTGTAGCGGCTTTTTATCACCTTCAGGTGTAAATTCAGCTGAAAGCGTCCAATATTCTTTAGGGATAAATGCATTTATTTCTTCTTCCCTGTCAGCTATTATACGCAGGGCGACAGACTGTACACGCCCTGCACTCAGGCCTCTTTTAACTTTTGCCCAGAGTACCGGGCTTATCTGGTACCCCACCATCCTGTCCAAAACCCTTCTTGCCTGCTGCGCATTTACGAGGTCCATATCTATGCTTCTTGCATTTTTAATAGACTGCTTTACTGCATTTTTGGTAATCTCGTTAAATGTTATACGGCTTGTGTTCTTTTCATCAAGTTTAAGTGCTTTGGACAAATGCCACGATATAGCTTCACCTTCACGGTCAGGGTCAGTTGCAAGATATATTTTATCTGCTTTTTTTACTTCTTTACGCAGCTTTGCAAGCAGTTCACCTTTACCACGTATAGTTATATATTTAGGTTCAAAATCATTTTCAATATCAATACCCAACTGGCTTTTTGGCAAATCCCTTACATGCCCGTTTGATGCAACCACCTCATAAGAACTTCCTAAAAACTTTTTAATAGTTACTGCTTTTGATGGTGATTCTACAATAACAAGATTCTTTGCCATTTTGCTCCCTTCCTTTCAACCAGGTTTTATTTTCAATAAAGATTAATTGTTGTACTTAGTGACTTAGTCCAGCAGCTCCCTTTAAACAGCAGGATTATGGATGTTTGAAAATTAGATATTTCATAAGTTATGTGGCTCTGGCAATTCCAAAATTTTACCCATAAAAGCCATGTACAACATGGCTTTGCCCGCATTCCGCTTGGATGGGATACGCAATGGTGCTTAAACAGCTGCCTTATGGTAAAACATTTGGAACTTGCCAGAGTAATATACTCTTTGTGTAATTTTAATTTCCAAACATCCATAAACCCTTTATTTGTTAAGGCTTACTTAGATAAATGACATTGTGCTTAATATGTTTAATGGAAAGCATAACAGTGTATAAAATCTTTATGACAATCATTGGCGTTCCCAAAAGTTATTTTTTAGAAAATATACTATATACAATTATTATTTTGTTATGGTTTTGTATCTTATATTTTTATTGCAAAATAATTATTACCAGCCATGCACACAAAATGCTTTAACTCAAGCCCTATAAGTATTTCCATTGTACGCTGGATGCCAAATCCTGTCCTGCTGGCTATCTCTGACACATGGGCAGGTTCTAAACTTAGACTAGCATACACTATTTTTTCCGACGTTTCAAGCACAACCTCAATTTTTTTCTTCTGGCTTTCTATATTACAGTCATAAAAAATACCCAGTGCATCCATTATATCTTCTATATTTGTAACAAGCGCAGCACCATTTTTTATAAGCTTGTTGCTTCCATAATATAGTTTATTGCCAATATCTCCGGGCACTACAAAAATATCTTTTCCCTGTTCAATTCCAAATTCTGCTGTTATAAGTGAGCCGCTTTTTTCACCTGCTTCAATTATAAGTATACCATCAGACAAAGCACTTATTATCCGGTTACGCATAGGGAAGTTGCCCGCAACTGGCGGCATACCTGGAGGATATTCTGAAATTATCCCTCCGCTTTCCTGTATAAGCATATATTCTTCTATATTCTGTCTTGGATAACATATATCTACACCACATCCCATAACCGCAAATGTACTATTGCCAGCTATTGACAGTGAACCTTTCTGCGCACCTACATCTACTCCCCTTGCAAGCCCGCTTATCACTTGTATTCCATTTTCTGCAAGCTGTCTTCCTAATTTATATGATATAACACTTCCACTGTATGAAACATTGCGTGCACCTGCAACAGCAACTATCTTCCTGCCGCCATCTGGAAGCCTGCCTTTATAAAAAAGGCTGTATGGTGCATCATATATATTTTCAAGCTTATATGGATAAGCATTATGCCCCTTATATGTAAATCTTATGCCCTTTGACAGCATTTTCCCATATTCTTCCTCTATCCTGCCACTATCCCTTCCAGATATAATAGAAGAAACATCATGGCGTCCTATACCTTTTATTTCCATAAGCTGTGTATCACTGGCTGCATATATTTCTTCTTCACTTCCAAAGTATCCAAGCAGCCTGTTCCTTTTAACACTGCCTATTCCTTTTATACAAGACAGCCAGTATACATAATGTATATGTCCCATTGCCATAACTATACTTGTCCCTGCCCTTCTTTCCAGTATTTCTCATTAATTCCCCTGTAGCTTACAGCTTCTGCAATATGGCTTTTCCCAATAAGGCTTCTCTGTGACAAGTCAGCTATAGTACGTGCTGTTTTTAATATCTTATGATAAGCCCTTGCGCTAAATGACATACCTCCAAGTATGTTTTCCAGGTAATCTCCTGCTTCTTGCTCCATAATACAATACTTCTTAATACCTGGTGGTGCCAGCTGGGAATTAAATAAAATATCTGTACCCTTGTACCTGTCTCTTTGTATTTTATGTGCTTCTTCAACACGTTTTCTTATATCTGCAGACATTTCACCTTTAACACTATTATTTCCGCACACTTCATTATATCTTAATGGAACTGTTTCCACACATATATCAATTCTGTCAAGAAATGGCCTGCTTATCCTGTCAAGATAATTTTTAACCTGCATAGGTGTACAGCTGCACTTTTTCCTGTCTGGGTAATAACCACACCTGCATGGGTTCATCGCAGCAACAAGCTGGCATCTGGCTGGATAACGGTAACTGCCGTCAAGCCTTGATACATTTACATATCCATCTTCAAGCGGCTGGCGCAGTACTTCTAATGTCTGTCTCTGGAACTCTGGCAGTTCATCAAGAAAAAGCACCCCTCCTGATGCAAGGCTTATTTCCCCTGGCTTTGGATACCTGCCCCCACCTGCAAGAGCTGTCTGCGTAACAGTATGGTGCGGTGCCCTGAAAGGTCTTTCTGTAACTATGGGACACTCCTTCGTAAGAAGCCCTGATACACTATATACTTTAGATATTTCCATACATTCACTTAACAATGGTTTTGGCATAATTCCTGGAATACTTTTTGCAACCATAGTCTTGCCTGTACCTGGTGGTCCTATTAAAAGCAGGTTATGTAATCCTGCTGCTGCAACTTCAGCAGCACGCCTTGCCATATCCTGCCCGCCTATATCTGCAAAATCAGGCACTACGCCAGAACTTGCTGGCATAAATCCCAATATACTTTTATCTGCTTCCGCAATATATTTATATGGCATATCACTATTTAAAATGCAGATAACATTATCCAGGCTGTCTGTCCCTATAACTTTTATTCCTTTGACAAACAATGCCTCTTTTAGATTATCCTTTGGTACAAAGCAATATTCAACCCCATTCTCATATGCTGTATAAACCATTGGCAGTACTCCGTTCACAGCCTTAACCTTTCCATCAAGGCTTAATTCCCCTATAAGTACTGACCTGCCAAGCAGGCTGCTATTAACAATTCCAAACGCTGCAAGCACAGAAACAGCTATTGCAAGGTCATAACATGTACCATCTTTCCGTATGTCAGCAGGTGACAAGTTTATTGTAATCTTCTTAGGTGGTATCCTGAAACCAGTATTCCTTATTGCCACACGTACACGTTCCTTAGCTTCCTTAACCTCAGATGACAGGAAACCAACAAGCAGGAAACATGGCAATCCATCAGACACATCCGTTTCAACATGTACCATGCATCCTTCAATCCCTTTTATTACAGCAGAATAAGCTTCACTATACATAATCTCCTTCCACTCACAAACCAGACATCCCCGTCTGTCTATTTTATCACGTATGTCCTGTTAAATCAATAATAATACACAAATAACAAAAATTTCCTGCCATCCAGTAATCTGCCTGCACCATACATTACATATAACAGAACAACTTCCCATTTCCACTAAATACACTTATATATAGCAAAAAAAGGGAACGCACCAACGTTCCCTTCTGGCAAGAATTCCAGGTCTTTACTTATCAATAATCTTTTTGATTTCCTCCATAAACGTGCCTACATCCTTAAACTCACGGTAAATAGATGCAAACCGTACATACGCAACCGCATCAAGTTCCTTAAGTTCATCCATAACAAGTTCACCAATATAACTGCTTGGTATTTCCTTCCTCTCCTGGCCAAAAATCTTTGCCTCAACCCTGTCAACAAGGTTCTGCATTTCCTCTGGTGACACCTGTCTCTTATGGAATGAACGCAGTATACCATCCTCAATCTTAGACCTGTCATAAGGCTGCCGTTCCATATCTTTCTTTATTACCATAAATGGAATTACCTCTACCTTCTCATAAGTAGTAAAACGCTTCTGGCATTTATCACAATGCCTTCTGCGCCTGATAGATGTATTGTCATCTGCTGGACGGGAATCAATAACTCTTGTATCATCTTCGCCACAAAAAGGACACTTCATAGTTTACCTGCCTTTCAATCTGGTATTGCTGCTGCCACACAACCAATCATACAGCAATTTCCTGTTAAGTTAAAATACCCATGTAATTCTTTATGAGTATTTTAATAATAACCTATAAATATCCTATTTGCAAGCTTATACAGTTTTTGAGCACGTCCGTTTCATAAATTCCAATAATTTTTATTTATTTTTGAGGGGACGGACGGTTTCCGGTGCCAGAGCCAGAATATTCCACACAGGGGTACGCTTCCGCTACGATAACCCACGCAACAGTGCATAGTATCCTTGTTTTATAAAAGAAATTGGCATTTCTTTTATAAAACCTAAGACAGGATACAAGCACTGGCGGGGTTAAAGTACCCCTTTTGTGGAATTATTTCTGGCTCTGGCACCGGAAACCCTGTGTACTGGCACTCTCAAAAGATAAATAGAAGCTATTGGAATAAAATTTATGAAACGGACGTGGTTTTTGAGCAGGATAACCGCATAAAATTAAAAAAGTATTAAATACTGCTTCTGTGAGCAATTTTTAGACTAAAATTTTTCAATTTTCAATTTTTTATTGCTAAAAAATGCTCTGGTAATGCTAATTTTATAAAATTAAAAAAGTATTAAATGCTACTTCTGTGAGCAATTTTTAGACTAAAATTTTTCAATTTTCAATTTTTTATTGTTAAAAAATGCTCTGGTGATGCTAATTTTATAAAATATTTATTTTATGTGGTTATCCTGGTTTTTGAGTTACCCCATTTTTTAAATTACACAAAGATTAGATTACTCTGGCAAATTCCAAATGTTTTACCATAAGGCAGCTGTTTGGGGGCGCTGGTGCTTAAGTCCCGTGGTAAATGTTTCTGTGAAACATTTGTTTCGCAGAAACATAGGGGCTTTATGCACCACTGCGCATCCCATTCAAACGCAAGTGGGCTGCCGTTGGTAAAACTTTGGAATTGCCAGAGCCAAAATACCTGTGTATTAAAAAAATGGGGAAACCCAAATATACAGTTATTCAAACTTGCATTTTTGCAGACATTTCTCCATATCAACTTCTACAAGTATAACATCTGTACCTATCCTTTTAACACATTCATATGGTATTATATATTCATGGTCACGTCCAAGTATACCAAACACCTTGCACGGCCCTGGTATTATAAGACTGCAGATCCGCCCTGTTTTTACGTCAAAATCCACATCACAGACATTACCAAGTTTCTCCCCGTCACAGACATTGATTACTTCCTTTTCACGAAGTTCACATACCCTCATTAATTCCTCCATAAATGCTGCCATCTGCCAGAACCTTTTCTGGCGGTATAAACGCAACACCAATGACTTCTTTTATAACAGGTATATGTGTTTTTATCCTAAATAATTCTTCATTGAACGTAAAGCCTTCTTCTCCAGGCGGCTTACCTGTGCCTGGGAAATATTTATTTCCTCTGCCACCTCCATCTGTGTCTTGCCTTCAAAATATCTCATATTTATAATCTTGTGTTCCCTGTCGGACAGACGGTTTATCGCTGCTTTTAATGATATCTCTTCTATCCAGTTATCCTCTTTATTCTTCTTATCGCTTATCTGGTCCATAATATAAAGAGTATCCCCGCTTTCCGCATATACAGGCTCATACAACGAAACCGGGCTCTGGATTGCGTCAAGCGCAAAAACAATATCTTCTGGTGCAATTTCTAATTTCTTTGCAATCTCTTCAACTGTAGGCTCCTTATCACTTTTCTTCATCATAAGTTCCTTAGTATAAATAGCCTTATATGCTGTATCACGTATAGAACGGCTTACACGTATACTGTTATTGTCACGCAGGTAACGCCTTATCTCACCGATTATCATTGGTACGGCATAAGTGGAAAACTTCACGTTTAATGTAACATCAAAATTATCTATTGCTTTCATAAGCCCTATACAGCCTATCTGGAACAAATCGTCAATATTTTCACCTGAATTTGAAAACCTTTGTATTATACTTAAGACAAGCCTTAAATTACCCTTAATAAACTGCTCCCTTGCGTTCTTGTCACCCTTCTGTATTTTTTCAAAAAGTTCCTTCTTTTCTTCATCTGTAAGGAGTGGTAACTTTGCTGTGTTTACACCACAGATTTCTACTTTATACATTGCCATTTTTATCCTCCACACTGTGAAAACAGGAATGAAAAATACTGCTTTCTGCATCTATATAAAGTAGGATTTACCAATTAATAAAATCTTATTCCATTTTCATAATTTCCTTTTTAAGTCTTTTCATAATCTTTTTCTCAAGCCTTGATATATATGACTGTGAAATACCCATAATATCCGCAACTTCCTTTTGTGTACGCTCTTTACCATCTTGTGTATTAATGCCAAACCTCATTTCAATTATCACCCTTTCACGTTCACTAAGCTTATTAAGTGCCATCCTTAAAAGCCTCCTGTCAACTTCATCCTCAAGGTTCTTTGAAATAACATTTTCATCTGTGCCAAGTATATCAGAAAGCAGCAGTTCATTGCCATCCCAGTCAACATTAAGGGGTTCATCTATTGATACTTCAAGCTTAACTTTATTATTGCGTCTTAAGTACATTAAAATCTCATTTTCAATACACCTTGATGCATATGTAGCAAGCTTTATATTCTTTAATGGGTTAAATGTATTAATAGCTTTAATAAGCCCTATTGTCCCTATGGAAATCAAATCTTCAACACCCACCCCTGTATTGTCAAATTTTTTTGCTATATATACTACAAGACGTAAATTATGTTCTATCAGGCTGCTTCTGGCTGCCTGGTCATCTAAGCCTCCCAGCTTATCCAGTATCTCTTTTTCCTCATCTATGGTAAACGGTGCCGGGAGTATCTCTGCCCCTCCTATATAGTGTATATCACCACTTCTTTGAGGCCATATCAGTCCCCTGAACTCCGGCATCATCCTGAACTGGAATTTGTTTGACATTGATATCTTAAGCATCGTGTCCTCCTTCTGCCATAGGCTGGTAATATCAAGCGGATATCCGCAATATGCATTGTTTATAACCCCATTGCCACTATGTGGAATCCTGGCAGCAGTGGACTCCTGCCAGAACCGGCAAACCCTTTTAGTATAGCCAGGCCGCTTAAGAGGCGTCTTTCCAGGGCTTGCCTGATGAGGTTAAAATCATCTGTATTTCTTTGTCTGTGCAAATATTGTCACTCACTGCTGCCAGAAACCCTTTCCTGGCACTCCCATCCTGGAACTGTAATATATCAACCCTGTATGCCTCAAGCAGGCCACTGCCACCTATTGAATGATATGGTATCAAAAGCGGGGCATGGTTTCCTGGAAGCCCGATACAGTCTGATAAATCTTTTGAAATCACTGCTACAGGCTCACCTGTATAAGGGCTCACAAGATGGTTTCCGGTATCATATAAAGCTTTTATTTCTTTTTTCCTTCCATTATGTACCAATGTAGCATTAACCACGCTTCTGCGCTTTAAATCCTGCCTGGCTATAGATGCCCTTAAGAAACGGAATATTATAAAAAGCATAAAAACGGACACAAGTAAAAAGAACAAAGAAAACTTCTGGTTTCCTTCCACTTCTGGAAGAATACCACTCTTTGCAGATACCCCTTTTAACATAAACACCATGCCTGCTGCCAGTGCTGAGAACACTATAAACGAAACAATGCAGTTAAAGAATTCACTTATGCTTCCTGGCCTGTATGCCCACCATACCAGCAGCGCAAGTTCAGCAGCAGCAGATATAAGCCCTGGAACCTTTAACCCACAATTACTAATATATGTAACAATTACTGGAAATATGGCACAGACAGCAGCCGAAAGCACCCACCTTCTGTTATTGGCAGGCTCATGTAACCACCAGGCTGTTATATACAGTAAGAACAGATTCATGGTAAAATTAAGAATCCAGTATAAATCTGCATAAAAACAGATTACCATCCTGCACCTCTTTCCTTCTTCAATATTCCATCTGTTTATAGTAAGCTGTTATAATTGCCATAGGTAAAGTATACATAAAACCTTGCACGAATAATGTCAAAGTATAGCATACAAAAACAAAAGTCATACTCTGTCTTTCGACAAAATATGACTTTTATTGTATTCTGTATATTACTGCCCCATTCCCATAAAACCTGCTGTCTCATGGAATAATGAAGTATTTCTGTATAAAACAGGCCTACATACACTTAATGTTACGCCATCATCATCTTTTACCTTTACAACAAATGCATCTGGAACTTCATCATATAAGTCTTCCTGTATATCTTCATCCTGCTGCCCTTCAGGTTCCTCTTCTTCCTCTTCAAAATCCAGTTCTTCTGTAACCTTAAGATGCCTTTCATCAATCCACTCTGTATCAAGGCTGTCACCATCAAAATATACCTCTGAATAAGGAGTAAAACCAGTTCCTTTAACAATATACCCGTCCCTGGTTTTCTCCACATCTTTTATAGAGATTTTATCTGTGCCCATCTGTAAAACAGAAGCAGTAAATGGCACTATGCCATTATATGCATAATTATCACCATATAAAAGGTCATATGAAAGCATAGTAAGACCATCAAGATAACTTTCACTGTCCCATTCTGACTGCTGGTGGTATTTTGTAATAATACCCTCATGTATTCCAAGCAAATCAAATATATATGGATAAAGCTGGTATGAAGCCAAATCTTTCTTATCTTTATTCTTAAGCCCGAAGTTATTCCATGTTACATATTGTGTCTGGTACAGGTCGCCATTCTTTAACTGTCCTGCTTCAATTTCAAGGCTTGGAAGATGGTCGCCATAAAGTACAAGCATTGTATCCTCATCACGCCTGCTAAGTTCTTCTATAAGCCTTCCAACCATACTGTCAACTTCTGCAATCTGGTTTACATAGTAAGTGTACTGCTGTTCCATTCCCTCTGGCGCACCTGTTACAGACAACGGATATACTTTATCTGTGGCAACATCATATTTACCATGGCTCTGTACTGTAATTCCAAATGTAAAATCTGGTCCTTTTGTTGAATCAAGTGTTTTTATAATTTCATCCACCAGTATATCATCATTAACCCATCCATTATCATTCTCAGTAATGCCATTCATGTACTCCATAGAGGTAAATGTATCAAATCCAAGATTTGAAAATACTATGTTCCTTCCATAAAATGTTGCATCATTATTATGGACACTGTGGCTTTTATAACCAAGATTTGCAAGGTCATAACAAATGCTTTCAGATGTTTTGCTTTTTAAAACAGTTTTATATGGGTATTCACATACACCAAAATCATGCTGCCTTATACCTGTAAGCACTTCAAATTCAGTATTTACGGTACCCGCTCCAACTGTTGGCACTGTTATAAGGCCCGATGCATATTCCTTCTGCAGCGCATGGAATACAGGCAGAGGGTCTTTACTGCACTTAAGACCTTTTACATAATCTGTATCAAAGAAGGATTCAAGCTGTATAAATATAATATTTGGCTTCTTTGTATTGTTCTTATTCTCTTTAAATTTGCTAGTTATTGTTTTAACCTGTTCCTCACTATAGCCTTCTGGCTTTGCTATCCCTGTATCAAGCAGGCTGTTTGTAAAACAGTACACAAAACCATAATTCTCATATGCCTCTGATATATTTGTATAATTAGTTGAAAGTGCCTGTACAGAACTGCTTGAGCTCTTGATAAACATAATTATAATTGAAACTGTAATTACTGATATGCATGAAAATACAATACGTTTATAGTTCCTGTGTTTATGGTAAGGTGCCTTCCTGTAAAGACATGCCATAAGAAACACCACAAGGCATACTGCCACTATAACCATAGCAATGTTCAGTACACTGAAATAATGCCCTGATACACTTATTGCACTTTTTATAAGCATAAAATCTACTGCTGAAAAAGGTGTCACCCTGAAATGCAGTATTATAAAATTCACAATTCCAAACAAAAGCCATACTACTGATACTGAAACAAATGCAAATATTTCCCGTTTAAAAAACATTGCAAAAGACAGTGTAAAAAGTATAATCAGCGAGTTAAAACAAAAAAGCAGGGGACTGCCAGCCATATATTCCACGCCTGCCAGCAGTGATTTACGGTTCAGTGATTCTATCACCAGTTCAAGGAGTACTGACACTATCATATAAACAGCAATGTGTTTGATAAATGTTTTACTTTCTTTTATTTTTAGCATATATTAACCTCCAGAAGTGGTACTGCCGTTATCAGATTTTCACGGACAATTATACCACTTATAATGAAAAATAAAAGTACAAAATAACTGGAATATTCTTAAGATTTTGTGAACACTCTGTCTAATGCCTGGTCTGGTGGAATATATAATTTATTGGAAGTACAAACCATGGGAAATTGCTTTTAAACCATCAAACTGCACAAAGATTATATTACTCTGGCAAATCCCAAATGTTTTACCATAAGGCAGGTGTTTGGGGCGCTGGTGCTTAAGCCACGTCTTAAATGTTTCGCAGAAACATTGGGGCTTTATGCACCACTGCGTATCCCATCCAAGCAAGAGCGTGCTGCCTGGGGTAAAATTTTGGAATTGCCAGAGCCACATAATTTGTGCAATTTTTAATTTCCAGACACGTCCTAGCCTGTCATATTCTTGTATATTCTTGCAACCTTTTCCACAGGCCCATGTGCAACAAGCCTGCCGCTGTCAAGTATAACAGCCTTGTCGCAGAGCCTCTGCACCTGTTCAAGTGAATGTGACACAAACAGCACCGTAACTCCTCTGTCAAACATGCTCATAATCTTTTTTTCACATTTAGAGCGGAACCTTTTATCACCTACAGACAGCACTTCATCAAGAATAAGTATATCTGGCTCAACTATTGTTGCTATTGAAAAACCCAGCCTTGACTTCATTCCTGATGAATAATTCTTAATAGGGACTTCAATAAACTCACCAAGCCCTGAAAAGTCCGCTATTTCATCAAACTTTTCATCCAGGAAGTCCTTGCTGTATCCAAGTACAGCACCATATAAATAAATATTTTCCCTGCCTGTATACTGCGGGCTGAACCCCGCACCAAGTTCAAGCAGCGGGGCAACTATTCCCCTGGTCTGCACTTTGCCTTCTGATGGTTTAAGTACACCAGACACCACTTTAAGAAGGGTACTCTTGCCTGAACCATTAAATCCAAGCACTCCAAGCCTTTCACCCTTCTTTACTTCAAAATTAATCCCTTTAAGTGCCCAGAATTCATTGTATTTTAAATCACGCTTTAATATTTTTATAAAGTATTCTTTCAGGTTATCTACATGTTCCTGGTTTAAGTTAAAACGCATACCAACATCTTTAACACTAATAGCTACATTTTCTTTCAAAACACCCTCCTAAACATGCAAGATAAATTTATCCTGGTTCTTATAAAACATTATAGTTCCAGCTACAAGAAATACAACAGCTATCGCTGATGACTTTGCAAAATATGACAGGTCCATAGGCTGCCCATATAATACGGCGCGGCGGAAATTAGCTATACACATATATACAGGATTTATATCAAAAATCCATGCATTACCTGTACTTGCAACCCTGTCTGTTGAATAAAAAATAGCCGAAGCATACATTATAAGCATTGTAACTACTGACCATATATACTCTATATCCCTGAAAAATACATCCAGGGTTGCAAGTATAAGGCCTATGCCAAGTGACATTACAAGAAGTATAATTATTGGTATTACTGCCTGTAACATATATATTGTAGGACGTACCCTTAAAACTGCCCCTACTCCTACAAGCACAACAAGCGATATCAAAAATGTTATAAAATTAGAAATAATTGTTGATATTACATATATATACTTTGGTACATATACTTTCTTAATCATTGCCGCATTGCCACTGATTGCCTTAAGCCCTGACTTAGTAGAAGAAGAGAAAAATGTAAACAAAAGGCGCCCTGAAAGTATAAATACTGGATATGTCCTGTCATCACGCCCAAATAATGTACCAAATACAATAGTAAGCACAATCATTGTAAGCAGTGGTTCAACAAGAGTCCATAAAATACCTAAATATGAACGGCGGTATTTTAATTTAATATTCTTTTTCACTAATTCAAATAATAAATATTTGTAATTTACAAAATTCTTTATATATTTTTTTATATCCATATTCTCTCCAGACTGCATTATTCTAAGAATTATTTTACTTCCAATGATTATATCATACACAATTAAAAAGTCAAATAAACATTTTTTTAACAAAAAATAAACACCAGGGGCATACAGGACTTATTCCAGATGCACCCTGGCAGGTTTATTTTATAAAATTAAGTTTTAATGTAAAAGGAACTGCTTAAGCACATTTATAAATATATCCATATCAAGTGGTTTTGCTATATGTGCATTCATTCCATTCTTTAATGCTGCTTCCTTATCTTCCTCCAGCGCATTGGCAGTCATTGCAATAATAGGCAGGCTCTTTACATCATTCCTTGCCAGGTTCCTTATAGTCCTTGTTGCCTCATATCCGTTCATAACTGGCATCTGTACATCCATAAGTACAACATCATAATAGTTTTCTTCTGATGCTTCTACCATTGCAACTGCATCTGTACCATCTGGAGCAGATTCAACAATAAAACCTGCTTCTTCCAGTATTATTTCTGCAATTTCACGGTTCATTTCAATATCTTCTACAAGAAGCACCCGCTTCCCGCTGAAATCAGCTAATGTCCAAGAAGCAGCCTTTTCCTCACTGTCAGATAAATTATTAGCTGCCAGCAAAGCAGATTTTAAATCAGACATAAACAGCGGTTTTGCACAGAATGCGGTTACACCTGCTTCCTTTGCTTCATCTTCAATATCTGTCCAGTCATATGCAGTAAGTATAATAATAGGTGCATCTTTGCCTGCTACACTGCGTATTCTTCTTGCTGTTTCCACACCACTTGTTTCTGGCATCTGCCAGTCTATAATATAAGTATGGTAAGGGTCTCCCTCTTCATTAGCAGATTTGGCACGGTAAACCGCCTCCCTGCCAGATGTTGTCCATTCAGAACGCATACCTATATGCTTTAACATTTTACTTACACTGTCACATACATTAAAATCATCATCTACAACCAGCGCCCTGAGCCCGTCAAGTTCTTTTAACTGTTCTGAATTCTTCTCAACATCCTGGAGTTTTAACGTAAGTCCTACAGTAAATTCACTTCCTTTTCCAGTTTCACTTTTTACGCTTATTGTACCATTCATCATTTCAACAATATTTCTTGTAATAGCCATTCCAAGGCCTGTACCTTGTATACCTGTCCTGGTTGTACTTGACTCACGCTCAAATGGCTCAAAAATATGCTCAACAAATTCCTGTGACATACCTATGCCATTATCTTTAATAATAAATATATAATCACCATAACCATGGCGGAATGTAGTTTTCTGCATAATGCGGAATGAAATAGACCCACCTGTCGGTGTATATTTTACAGCATTGCTTAACAAGTTAATAAATACCTGGCTCATCTTTAATGAGTCAGCTATAACATCCTCATTAGTAACTTCAAAAGTATCAATAAACAGTTCAAGCTGTTTTGCCTTTACCTGTGGCTGTATAATATTTACCAGGTTATGCATAAGTTCAGAAATATTACATTCCTGTTCTTTAATCTGCACCTTTCCGCTTTCAATCCTGCTCATATCAAGGATATCATTAATAAGGCTAAGCAGGTGGTTGCTTGATGAAAGCACTTTATGCAGGCACTCCCTTACCTGGTCTTTATTATCAATATGGCTTACGGCTATTGTTGTAAAACCAATAATAGCATTCATTGGTGTACGTATATCATGGGACATATTAGAGAGGAATGTAGTCTTTGCCTTATTGGCATGCTGTGCCTGCATAAGGGCATCCTGCAGTGCCTGTGTCTGTTCCATCTGCCTCTTTACACTGCCTGTAATCTCTTTTATTACTACCATAACCATAATATCATCTGTACCAGAATCACGTGTCATAATAAATGACTGGCGCACACAGATTTTCTCCCCAAATGAATCCTGGTTCCAGTATTCAAAAACCACCTCTGCTTCGCCCTGTTCAAAACGTTCTTCAAGTTTCTTTAAATCTGCGACAGAACAATACTCCTGCATAGATTCTTCTGAAACAAACTTCTTCCAGCGTTCAAGCCATTCAGAAGCTTTACATGGTGCTGTAAGCCCTGTTTTCTCAAGAAGTGATATCTGTCTGCCATCTGCCACACGTATAATATCTTCCTCAATAGAATCCTGTGTAAGGTTAAAGTCAAATGTACAAATAGAATTGGATGTAATTGCTATACGGTACTGTCTTTCCTTACGGCTTGCAAGTGACATTTCTGCTTCAATACGCAGCTCTTTTTCCTTTACCTCTGTAATATCCTGGCGTATAAACAGAACTTTACACGCCTTTCCATTTTTTCTCTCCAGGCAAATAATATTAAGGTGTTCCCATTCTATATCCCCATCACATAATACATGTCTTTCATAGAGCAGGTCATCATGGTTTTCCATTTCTGCAATAAGGGAATTAATACCAGACTGCTCTTTAAACTCCTGCCTGTCATCTTCTTCTATAAGTATTGAACACAAGTAATTACTCAAATCCTCATACATGCCATTTCTTGCAAGCCCGCTGTCTTTTGGCATTGTACCTGCAAGATAATGGTATGTACCTGTTTCAAAATCTACCATTGCAAAACGGGAAAAAAGTATATTAATACCATTTATAATATATCCCATTTCCCTGTTCTCATGTTCTAACAGCTTCTTTTTACGCTCTGCACGTACTACAAGTATAATAATATAAACAACAAATAACCCAATCAGCATAATTTCCAGGCGTATTCCTGTACGGTTTGCATTATTTACCATTCTTTGTGTTACACTTTTTGGAAATACCTGTACAAGCACGTAGCCACTGTCTGGAATATGCAACACACAAAAATTATCTGTCTTGCTGCCAGCACCACAAGTAAATACACCTTCACTGCCATTCTTAAATATTTCACGGACATTGTCTGCTGTATCTTTGTCAAGAGTGCCAGAATCTTCTAAAATAAAGGCAAGGTCTTCTTTATACATTTTATGGCTGGAACTGGCAATTACCATTCCGTCTGGCATACATAAAAATACACCTGCTTCTTCACCAAAATAGGAAGTATCAAGCATATCCTGCAGGTATACATCTGCCAGGTATGCTCCCCTTAACACTCCTATTATTTCACCCTCAAACATTAGTGGTGTATAAAAACCAACCATTGTTTCATTAGAAAAATTTGAATTAAATACAACAGATATGCCACTCTCACCTTTTATGCCATTTTGGTAATAGTCATACTGCGTCTGGCTGGCAGTACGGCCATCTGATGCATAAGTAGTTCCTTCCAGGTCTGTGAAACGGAGTACATCAAACATGGAGTTGCTTTCCATTTCTTTTAGCATTTGTGAAGTTACTACTGGTTCTTCCAGGCTTTTACTTATAAAGTATGAATAAGTCTTGATTAAATCCAATGCATTATTAAACTCATCATTTATCTGGACAGCTTTAAGACGTGCTGAATCTGCAGCATAATTTTTATTCTGCTCATTTATACGTTCCCTGTTTTGTACAGTATACCAGTAAAATAAAATAAACATAGCTCCTAGAAGAAAAACTACATAAATAATATCCTGTACTGGCTTCTTCTTTCCCTTCATCAGGTATCCTCCCTAATTAAAAACTTCATCCTTAATTAATATGTGTTTATGACATTATACTACCGTATTCTTTACAAATCAATATTATGCAGTAAAGCTATGGATAAATACATAATCCAAATATCCAGCATCAAGCTATGGGTATTTGGATTGCAAAATATTAATAGTTTATCCGCTTGTATATTTATCATTAGACTATAAAACTAACAGTTGCTATAAAATAATTTTTTTGTTATAATGTATTTAATACATAAACATTAACAACTATATATATATCTTTGCCAGAAAATATTATACAAGAACCAAAAAAGTGTCTGGCAGTGCCTGCTGGCACCTTAAAGATATCTGCTTTTTGCTGGGTCTGGAACTGTTATGTTATTCTGGGAAGAGGTGATGTATTTAATAATTGTTTTATAACAAATATAATGAAAGAAAGGAGAACAAAATTTGAATAAAATATTAAAAGGACTATTTCTATCTGTTATAGTTTGTATACAGTTTGTAATACCATCTATAAAAGCACAAGCGGCACAGACAATCTATGATAATGAAATTGGAATACATGACAATTACAGTTATGAATTATGGAAAGACTATGGCACAACAAATATGACATTAAATGAAGAAGGAACGTTTTTCTGCCAGTGGAGTAATATTGGCAATGCTCTGTTCCGTAAAGGCATAAAGTTTGATAATACGAAGACACACCAGCAGATTGGTAATATTTCTATTGATTATGGATGCAATTTCCAGCCTGACGGAAATTCTTATTTATGTGCATATGGATGGTGTACAGATCCGCTTGTAGAATATTATATTGTAGAAAGCTGGGGGACATGGCGTCCACCTGGAGCAATACCAAAAGGCGTTATTACAGTTGATGGCGGAACATATGATGTATATGAAACAACCCGTGTAGACAAGCCATCCATCCAGGGAGATACTACATTTAAACAATATTGGAGTGTCCGTACATCAAAAAGAACCAGTGGTACAATTTCTGTAACAGAACATTTTAAAGCATGGGAAAGTTTAGGGATGCCAATGGGAAAAATATATGAAACAGCCCTGAATGTTGAAGGATATCAAAGCAATGGATGGGCAGATGTATATAAAAATAAAATTATTATAAAAGAGAATGTCTATGACAAACAAATTGTAGAATGTGAAAATATGAATATTGCGGGAGATTATGCGGGAGTAATCACTTATCCATTTACAGGTGTAGGATTGTATGCCAATAATGATACCTGCTACTATACACATTACTTTACATCCTCTTGTCATAATTTTACCTTAAAAGGCTGCTCTAATAATTCAAATATGGCTAAAGTTAGTTTATATATTGGCGGCGAATACAAAGGAACATTTTACTTTGGTGATGAATATCCTGCTGAATATACAATCAGCAATGTATACCATGCAACAGGCAGCCAGACAGTTGAATTAAAGATTACAGAAGATGATGGGCTATGGGATGCATATGTAGATTGTTTAACTATTAATTAATAATTATGTATTTTCTGCCAATGGATGAATTTTTATCTATACCAGGATAAAACTGTTAGCAACAAAACCACCCAGCAAATAGTAAATAAAATAAAAAATATTAATTATAAGGGGCATTAAGATAAAATATCTTATGCCTCTTTATCCGTGCATAGGCAAAGCAGGACAGAATGGATGGCAGATGTGCCAGAAACATTTTCCTTGAATAATATAAATAAATAGAGTATACTAATTATAACAGTTATGGGAACGAAATTTTACTAAAAGGAGCTGTGTGTATGAGCAATGTATATTTACCAAAACTAGTTACCCACAAATATGACGAAATGATGGATTACCATATAACTATGTATGATAATCTTCCATACCGCAGGAATCCTGATTTCTGTGGCATACAGCAGGTTGCTTTGTACAGCGGCCATATTATAAAATATTATCTGTGCCTGAACCATGCTGAAGAATATAAAGTAGACAACCACGACGGGGAAATCGAACGTATACTGGCTATTGTCAAAAAGAAAGAAGAAGAACGGAAAGTCCTTATGGCAACAATATCTTCTAAAAATAATGATGATGAAGAAGATATTCCAAAGACAAAGATACATACACTTCTTGAAGACAATGATAGTTCTCCAGAAGGTTTTGCTAGTGACAATGATAATTTAGCTGGCAATAACACAATTAATGCATTTGATGGGGTTGAAGACTGGTAAAAAAGGAGCTGCCGCAATAAAAAGAGTACAAAATATAGTATTTTTTATTGCAGCAGCCTTTTTTATATCCACCCATTCCTGCATTAACCATCTAAAGCAAGCCCTGGTAAACCAAACCCAATGCTTATGAAACAAAAGGCTTATTTAACGAGGTTAAATTATGCCTGTTAAAATATCTTTCATTCTGGAAGTATATTGTCAGCTACAAATTTAATATCTTTAATTTCTGCTTCCATATGCAGATATTCCTTTTCCTGTCCTGGATTGTCTGGATTCCATTGCACGTCACCTGGATAGCAAAGTATATAAGTTTTATCACTGGTAGAAAACAGATACTGGTACTGTACAAAATCATATCCCTTTTCTACAAATTGTTCTGGTGTCATTGATTCCTCATAGCAGACAATATAAAACAGGACACCACCATCAAATGCGTCTATTCCAGAGCTTATGTCTTCCCTGGTTTGTGTGTGGTAAACAATATAATTCTGGCCATTTCTTTCTATGGAATACTTTCCTTTCCAGTCATCAGGAAAAATTAATGTAAGATTAATTTCTTCCAACATTGCTATTTCCTGTTCTACAGGTACTTCAACCACTGTTTCATGGGCAAATGCAAATGCGCCTGCACAAAAGCTGCAAACCATAAGCATAAAAGCTGCTGCTGCAGTGACAAAACGTCTGATGGTTTTACGGTTGTGTATTTGTCTGTAATTTGGAATTCTTTCTGCTTGTTCAACAAGCTGGTTATCAATATTACCAATATGTCCAGAAAGCTGTTTTTTGTTCATACTTCAATACCCTCACTTTCTAAATATTCCCTTAGCTTACGGCGCATTTCGTATAACATGGACTTTACCTTACTCTGGCTAAAACCCGTCAATTTACAAATAGTTGCGATTGAATCAATATACCAGTACCTCCTTATAAATACATTCCGCTTTTCTTCATCTAAATGCCATAAGAACTTATTAATCGTATTTTCTATATGTTTCTTTTCAATTTCTGATTCTATATTGTCTGTTCCAGATACACAGTCACCTAATTCTTCTAATGATGTAACTGCGGACGGATTCCTTTTTGCGGCAGAAATATATTCATACTTTTTCAAAGCCAGGTTTCTGGCAATCCTGCTTATAAATACTGAAAACCTGCTTGGATGTTTATCTGGGATTGCATTCCATACAGCAAGATAAGTATCATTGATACACTCTTCCCTGTCTTCATGGTTTGAGAGAATGTTTTTTGCAATATGGTTACATAATCCGCCATATTTTAAAGATGTTTCTACAATGGCTCTTTCATCTCTTGCCCAGTAAAGACTTACAATCATCTCATCATCCATATTATGTTCCACCTCCTCTTGTAATTTTGTAGATAAGCAGCCTTCACTATATTAAGTACGGATTTTATTACTTTGGTTGTAAAAGAATAAAACTTTTTTAACCTCACAAAACAAGCCCTTTAAACTCCACGCTTCTTAAGCAGTAGATTAGGGCTTGCCAGAAAAATTATAATATATATTTTTAATTATTGGCCAGGTTTTACTATTTATGGAATAATAAAACCTGGCGGCCTTTTTCTTTAATAACAAATAAAATATTTTCTATTTAAGCACTGCTGCCTTAAAATCTCCTTCTTCTGCACACCTTACAGCAGAGCATATCCTTGTATAAACCAGGTCTGATATTGCATTTGACTTCATATCCTTATATTCATCATAAAACATAGGTTTAAGATAAAAAACCTGCGTAACTACACGCCGGAGTGACCATAAATCAAATACCTTCCAGGAATTTACAATCGCAACCGGGACTATAGGTGCTTTTGCCCTTATAGCCCCTTTGAAACACCCCGGTTTAAACGGGTCTACATAATTCCCATTGCGGTGCTCATACCCGCCCGATGGAAATATTATAAACTTCCGTCCCTGTTTAACTTCTTCTGAAACTTCACTGATTATCCCCGCCGCCTGGCGCAGGTCATCAAGCTTTATCCTTTTTCCCTGTACAAGGTCTATAAACTGCTTAACAAGTGGCATATATGAACGGTCTGCATCCATTACAATAGAACATGGGGTATTATGTGAATCCATTATCCCAAGTGCATCATACTTTCCCTGGTGGTTAGCAAACATTATATAACCGCCCTCTTTGGGAAGGTTACCTACACCATATGCATTTGTCGTAATTCTTCCCCTTTTCTTCATAATAGTAATACAATGCCTGTCATACTCATACCTGAACTTTTCCGAATATTTCTCTGGATGTTTTGCATAGTATTCCATTGTAGGAATCATCCAGATACGGTGTAAATTTCCCAAAATTACGTAAAAAAATCTTAACACAGCTCTTACCTTTTCCTTTTATCTTCTTTTTAGTCCTTAGTAATAACTATGTAGTATAATTTATCATAACCAGGGATTTTTTACAACTTATTATTTATTCCTTTTAATAGCAGTTCTTACATATTACTTTAGATACCTGCTTTTTTAAGTTGCTTTATTCCAGAGTAAGTAATATAATTTACCATATTACAAACAATATTAGAAAAGAAAGAGGCGGATTATGGCATTAGATGGAATTACTATAGCTGCTCTTGTTAATGAGCTTAAAAATACACTGGTTAATGGAAGGATTACCAAAATAGCCCAGCCTGAAAAAGATGAGCTGCTGCTTACTATAAAACAGAGCATAAACAACAGTGACGGAAGTACACTGCGTTTCCAGAAAAGGCTTACAGCATCAGTAAACCCAAGTCTTCCACTGCTCTATCTCAATGATGAAAATAAACAGTCACCTATGTCTGCGCCAACATTCTGTATGGTATTAAGAAAACACCTTAATAACTGCCGCATTACAGATATAAGCCAGGCAGGGCTTGAACGTGTAATACGTATAGAACTTGAACATCTTAATGAAATGGGGGATTTATGCAGGAAATTCCTTATAATAGAGCTGATGGGCAAACACAGCAATATAATTTTCTGTGATGAAAATAATAAAATTATTGACAGCATCAAGCATATTTCACTGCTTATAAGTTCAGTAAGGGAAGTGCTGCCTGGAAGGGATTACTTTATTCCTGATACACAAAATAAATATGACCCTTTTACAATTACAGAAAAGGAATTTACAGATATAGTACTTTCAAAACCTGTTAATATTGCTAAAGCGTTGTATACTTCACTTACAGGCTTTAGCCCTGTCCTGTCCAATGAACTTATATATATATCATCACTTTCTGGAAAGGACAACACCGCAGAACTCTCTGATATGGAGAAACTGCACCTTTACCGTAATTTTACAATAATAATGGATAAAGCCAGAAATGCAGAGTTTGAACCATGTATAATTTATAAAGGTGATGAACCCGTAGAATTTTCATGTATACCATTGTCAATGTATTCGGATGACAGCCAGTACAGTATACAAAAATGTGAAAATACCAGCCAGATGCTTTGTTCGTACTATTCAGCCAAAGAAGTGGTTTCACGTATACGCCAGAAATCATATGACCTGCGTAAAATTACAAATAATGCGCTGGAACGTGCACGCAAAAAATATGATTTACAGGCAAAACAGCTTAAGGATACTGGAAAAAGGGATAAATATAAAGTATATGGGGAACTTCTTACAACATATGGATATGAATTAAAAGGCGGGGAAAAAAACTTTACATGCGATAATTATTATACTAATGAAAAGATTACAATACCACTTGATGAAAATATGAGTGCAGTGGACAATGCAAAGCGTTTTTTTGAAAAATATTCAAAATTAAAACGTACATTTGAAGCATTAAATATACAGATTGAAGAAACAAAACAAGAGATTTTACATCTTGAATCAATTAGCAATGCACTTGATATTGCCAGACATGAAGAAGACCTTGCCACAATAAGAAGGGAGCTTTCTGAATATGGATATATGAAACGCCATACAGGGCAGCAGGGCAAAGGAAGCAAGAAAACAGCAAAAAGCAAGCCTCTCCACTATATCTCTTCAGATGGATTTGATATATATGTTGGCAAAAACAACTACCAGAATGATGAGCTTACATTTAAGGTTGCTACAGGCAATGACTGGTGGTTCCACGCAAAGGCAAGTGCGGGCTCACATGTTATTGTTAAAACAGAAGGCAAAGAACTCCCAGACCGTACATTTGAAGAAGCGGCAAGGCTTGCGGCATATTATTCAAAGGCAAAAGAACAAGGCAAGGCAGAAATTGACTATATACAGAAAAAACATGTTAAAAAACCAAATGGCAGCAAGCCAGGATTTGTTGTTTATTATACTAACTATTCTATGACAATAGATACAGATATAAGCGGGATTAAGGAGGTTTTAGAATGATAAAATCTGATAACCATGTACACACTTCATTTTCAACAGACAGCCATGCACCAATGGAAGATATGCTGTTACAGGCAATACAGGCAGGCTTTTCCTCTATATGTTTTACAGACCATATGGATTATAACTTCCCGCCACAGGATAATTCCAAAGATATCCAGGAATTTTTCCTTGATACGCCTGCTTACCATAAAGAAGTAACACGCCTTGCAGCACTTTACCCACAGATAAAGATACGTTTTGGAATTGAACTTGGGCTTAAAGAAGATGTTATAGAACAATGCAGGCAGCTTGCCAGTTTATATAACTTTGATTTTATAATAGGTTCTACCCATCTTGTTAATGATATTGACCCTTACTATGATAAATTCTGGCAGGAAACTAATGAGAAAACAGCACTGCGCAGGTATTATGAAGCAACCCTTGCCAATATAGGAAGCGGTGCAGACTTTGATGTTTATGGGCATATCGACTATATTACCAGATACACACCATATATGAAAAAACTTAGAAGCAGCAATTCATATGATGAAGCTTATTCTGTTTCAATTACAGAAAGTTTCCTTGATATAATAGAAGAAATACTTAAACAGCTTATCTATAACGGAAAAGGAATAGAATTAAACACAAGTGGTTTAAAATATGGAATAAACCACCCACACCCACATGAAAAGATTTTAAAACTTTACCACAGCCTTGGTGGTGAAATAATAACTATTGGTTCAGATGCACACGAAACCAGGCACCTTGGGTTTGCCTTTGATAAAGTACCTGGAATACTAAAATCCTGCGGTTTTAAATACTATACAGAATTTACAAACCGCAGGCCAGAAATGCTGCCTGTTCCAGACTAGCTTTTATCACGCAGTGCAGCAACATTTTCCTTTATACGCCAGATTACATAGTCCATCTCTTCCATTGTATTCTGTGTATCAAGTGTCATCCTTAATGCACCTTTTAGCCTGCCATCATCTGCACCCAAAGCTTTAAGCACATGCGAACCTCCGCTTGTTCCTGCTGTACATGCAGAACCGCTTGAGGTACATATCCCATCCATATCCAGCATTATAAGAAGGCTCTGCCCCTCAATTCCCAGGAAGCTTACATTCAGGTTGCCTGGGAGGCGCATATGCCTTGGCCCGTTAAGTACCACCCCAGGGATTTCATGTTCAATCCTGTATAAAAGATAATCCCTCATATTTCTTACATATACAATATTCTTCTGCATTTCCTGTACTGTAATGCGGACAGCTTCACCCATCCCTATTATTCCAGGTACATTTTCAGTACCAGCCCTTATTCCAGACTCCTGTTTACCGCCATGCATAAAAGCAGCTGGCTTTATCCCATCCCTTATATACAAAAACCCGCACCCTTTTGCTCCCCTGAATTTATGGGCGCTTGCACTCATCATGCTAATATTCATTTTCCTTACATCCAGGTCCATATGGAGATAAGCCTGTACTGCATCTGTATGGAAACATATATTATTCCTGCGTGCAATTTCACCAATAGCCTTTAACGGCTGTATACTGCCTATTTCATTATTAGCAGCCATTATACTGATTAAAATAGTATCTTTCCTGACAGCATCTGAAAGCTGTTTTGGATTTATAATACCTTCTTTATTTACATCAAGGTAAGTTATATCAAAACCACGCTGTTTAAGATATTCACAAGTATTTATTATTGCATGGTGCTCAATGGCTGTTGTAATAATATGGTTTCCTTTTCTGCTTAAAGCCTCTGCCATGCCGGCAAGTGCCCAGTTATCAGATTCAGTCCCGCCACTTGTAAAATATATTTCCCCTGGTTTTGCATTAATGCTTGCAGCAATTATTTCCCTTACTCTGTCAACTGCTTCTTTACTTTTTTCTGCAAATTCATATATACCCGATGGGTTGCCATACTGTTCTTCCAGATATGGCAGCATCGCCTTAAGGACACCAGGATGTACTGGCGTGGTTGCAGCATTATCCAGATATATCATTATCTGCTACCATCCTCTCACACAAATTTACTTTAAACACTGTCCAGCATAAAATACTGTCTGCCAGATATACCAATATATGAAAATAAATTAAAAAGTACACAAATACTTATAGGTGTTTGAAAATTAAATATTTTACAAGTTGTGTGGCTCTGGCAATTCCAAAATTTTACCAATGACAGCACGCTTGCGCTTGGATGGGATGCGCAGTGGTGCATAAAGCCCCTATGTTTCTACGAAACATTTAATACGGGACTTAAGCACCAGCGCCCCCAAACAGCTGCCTTATGGTAAAACATTTGGAACCTGCCAGAGCAATATAAGCTTTGTGGGATTTTAATTTTCAAACATCAATAAGTCCTTTAATTTATTAGGACAGCTGCTTTTTGGTAAAACATTTGGAACTTGCCAGAGCAATATAAGCTTTGTGGAATTTTAATTTTCAAACATCAATAAGTCCTTTAATTTATTAGGACAGCTGCCTTATGGTAAAGCATTTGGAACTTGCCAGAGCAATATAAGCTTTGTGGGATTTTTAATTTTCAAACACATATAAGTCATTTATTTATCTAGGTTTGCTTAACTAAATGATATTACATTTGGATGGCTGCATAATTTTTTAATAAAACTGGCAGACTAAGAAAAATAATAATTCAATTATTATATATTGATACAAAAATATTCCATACAACACAACAGTTTTATGTACCGCACTGCCTGCACAAAACTGTTATTTATATAAAAGGCATTGCAGAAATGAGGATTTTTATGAAAATAACAGAGAAAAAGAAACCTGTACAGACAATTCCAAAAGGAGTATGGGAAAGCAGTAATCCCATTAAAGAAAAAGAAAAGGAAAATACTTCTAGTAAAACAACAGATTTACAAGGAAATGGATACCCTTCTAATAAACGTGTAGAAAATTAACCCAAAATTCCCACTGCCTGGAATGTATCTTAACTTCTTTTTAACAAATCCATTATAAGCAGTGGGAATATTTTATCAAGAAACCTTGCTTGTAAATACCTGCTAATATATTTCCATAACATGTATAAGGGAATTTACAGGACTTTCTTAATAGGCTGGGCTAAAAAATAACATAATAATCCCATATTTTCATATAGTATATTAATTACCAGTGCTATGTGGCAGAAAGGCATATACTAATATGAAATTCTTCCAGAGCAAACTTATCAAAGGAACAATAATACTAACTATTGCAGGTATTATAACCCGTATTATAGGATTTTTCTACAGGATTTTTCTTGCAGACATACTTGGTTCTGAACTGCTTGGCATATACCAGCTTATATTTCCTATATATGGCATATGTTTTACAATATATGGTGCAGGAATACAAACCGCAATATCACAGATTACTGGCACTGCCACATCAAACAAGAAAACAGGCTATCTTTCTCCTGCCAAAATCCTGTTGTCTGGCGTAACTCTCTCGTTAAGCCTTTCATTCATTATATCAGTATTTGTTTATTATAATTCAGGATGGATAGCAGAGAAAATTATACTTGAAACCGCATGTGCACCATACTTGAAAATAATGGCTGTCCTTTTTCCATTCTGTGGTTTGTCATCATGTATATCAGGCTATTATTATGGCATACAAAATGCATCTGTACCTGCATGTGCACAGATTATAGAACAGTTATCAAGGGTATTGTTTGTATACCTTATATACATATTTACAGGGTCTGGCAGTGAAACCAATGCACTCTTAGCAGTATGGGGTATTGTAGCTGGTGAAATCTGTGGATGTATTTTTAGTGTAATACGCCTAGTGGTATCATTCAACAAAACAAAACATAAAAAACCAGATAAAAGCACATCCAGAAATATAAAAAGAACATCTGGAAGACATCCTGTATTTAAAACACTGCTTACCCTTTCTGTAATGCTTACAGCGACTAAATTAATTGTATCACTGCTTCACAGTGCAGAAGCTATCTTTATCCCTGCTGCCTTACAGAAATTTGGATGCAGCCCGTCAGATGCGCTAAGCATATATGGAATATTATCAGGAATGGCACTTCCATTTATACTTTTTCCATCTGCCATAAGCAACGCTTTTGCAGTTATGCTTCTTCCATCTATTGCACAGGCACAAGCAGAAAATGATACATACAAAATAAATAAATCTGTGACATTCGCAACAAAATACAACCTTTTAATAGGCTGGTTATGCCTTTGTATTTTTATAATTTATGGAAAAGACATGGGAATACTGTTTTTTAATAATGAATCTGCTGGCTCATATATAGTTACTCTTTCATGGTTATGCCCTTTCCTATATATTTCAACCGCATTTACAAGTATAATAAATGGAATGGGGCACACACAGCTTACATTTGTAATAACTGTTTTTGGGCTTATAGTTAAAATTTATTTTCTAATAGCACTTGTCCCTGTATATGGAATAAAAGCGTATCTTGCAGGCATGCTAATAAGCCAGGTAATTATGACATTTATGGAAGGTTTTTACCTGAAAAAATATATAACAATAGACAATATGCACTGGATTATACTTCCATGCCTTTTCTTAATATTGGCAGGAATGGTTTCTGGCAGGCTCTACAACCTGGTGCTGTCATATATTCCTGGTATTGCACAAATACCTGCACTTTTACTTATATGCGCTATTATTTCAATACTATATATACTATTTTTATTTGCAAGCAAATGTATTACTAAAGCTGAACTTGCCAAATAAATTTACACAATTAACCATTACAAAAAACAGAGCTGCCACAATAAGAATAAAAGATATATTATTTTAGCAGAACCAGATTTTCTATATCTTACATGGTATTTTCTTAATGTGGCAGCTCTGTTTTTATTATTATAATTTATCTTTTTTAACTGCTAATTATCAATTTGGCAACTTTTTTATCCTCCAGTCCTAATATCAAAGTTAATGCAGAATCTTTGCATTTCTCTAAATATTTCTTAAATTTGTTTTTTGTAAATTCCTGGTCTGGCGCTTCACCACCACGTGAAATATATTTAACATTATCTGACAGCTTATATGTGTGTATTCCCATCCCGGTAACTTGTTCTGTAATGCTGTCACTAAGTGAACCATGGATTACAATAGATTTCTTTTTTATTTTTACTTTATAAGCTACACTTATTCCATTATTTACAAAATCATTGTAAACAGGATTAGATTTCTGTATTAAACTTGTATACAACTCCCTTGTTTTAGCACAAGAATATTGTTTGTTAATTAATATACAGCCTGCAACCATAAATACAATAAACAAAGCTACTGCCTGTTTTGTTTTATAACACTTTTTAACATCTGTAAACCTGGACTTTAAATATTTAATTATTTTTATCATTTAAGTATCCTCATTATAATTATTTTAAAATATTTTCTACCAAGACTCTTAATCCTATAACATTGATAATGGACAATAACACTTTATTTTTCTATTCTGTATGCTGCAAAGAAATTTTTGGTTTTCCCCATTTTTTAAATTACACAAAACTTATATTACTCTAGCAAGTTCCAAATGTTTTACCATAACAGCGGAATGTCATTTAGTTAAAAAAATCCTAACCAATAAAAAACTTATATGGGTTTGAAAATTAAAATTACACAAAACTTATATTACTCTGGCAAGTTCCAAATGTTTTACCATAACAGCGGAATGTCATTTAGTTAAGAAAATCCTAACCAATAAAAAACTTATATGGGTTTGAAAATTAAAATTACACAAAACTTATATTACTCTGGCAAATTCCAAATGTTTTACCATAACAGCGGAATGTCATTTAGTTAAGAAAATCCTAACCAATAAAAAACTTATATGGGTTTGAAAATTAAAATTACACAAAACTTATATTACTCTGGCAAATTCCAAATGTTTTACCAAAAAGCAGCTGTTATGGATACGCTGGTGCTTAAGCCTTGTACTTTAAGGCTTTATGCACCATTGCGTATCCATCCAAGCGCAAGCGGGCTGCTGTTGGTAAAACATTTGGAATTGCCAGAGCCACATAACTTGTGAAATATCTAATTTTCAAATCCCTGTAAATCTGCCGTTTATAGGAGATTTTCTTAACTAAATGATATTACATCTAAGCGCAAGCGGACTGCCATTGGTAAATATTTGGAATTGCCAGAGCCACATAACTTGTGAAATATTTAATTTTCAAGCACCAGTAAATACGCCATTTACAGGAAAGCTTCTTAAATAAATTATTTCCCCATAATCCCAGCAGTATCAATAAATTCAAATGGGGTTTCCTGGTATACATAGTAGTTCACCCAGTTTGAGTACATTGCATTCGCAGCTGCCCTCCATGTAAGATAAGGCTTTTTTGAAGGGTCATCACCAGGGTAATAATTAACTGGAAGGTTTATATCAATTCCTGCTGCCAAATCCCTTTTATATTCGGAATCCAATGTAAGCCTGTCATACTCAAGATGACCAAGTACAAATACCTGTTTAGAATCAGCAGAAACAAGCAGCAGCTCTCCTGCTTCCTCTGAATCTGCCAGGACTATAAGGTCTTTGCAGGCTGCTATCTCATCATGGTCAACACATGTATTCCTTGAATGTGGTGCATAGAATACATCATCAAAGCCTCTTAAAAGAGGTATTTTACGGTGGTGCACATGGTGTTCAAATATGCCAAAAACCTTTTTATCCAATATATGCTTATGTATCCCATAATGGTAGTAAAGCCCTGCCTGTGCTCCCCAGCATATATGTAACGTAGATGTTACATTAGTCTTTGACCAGTCCATAATTTTCTTAAGTTCATCCCAGTATTGGACATCTTCATATTCCATGTGCTCAATAGGCGCACCTGTAATAATAAGCCCGTCAAACCTTCTGTTTTTAATATCATCATATGTCTTATAGAACTCATTAAGATGGCTTTCTGGTGTATGTGTCCCTATATAAGTTGCTGTTGTAAGAAAAGTAATATCCAGCTGGAGAGGTGTATTGGACAAGCTTCTTAAAAGCTGCACTTCCGTATTTTCTTTTAATGGCATCAGGTTAAGTACCGCTATATGAAGCGGTCTTATATCCTGCATAACTGCCCTTTCCTCATCCATCATAAATATATTTTCTTTTTCCATAACCTTCTTTGCTGGAAGATTATTTTTTACTTTAACTGGCATATCTCCGCCCCTTTTCATTAAATTTTTTTGTACTTTTATAAATTAATATCAAATTTTTTAATAAATTCTTCCTCTGTAATTATTGGTATATCAAGTTCTTTTGCTTTTTTATTTTTAGAAGAATTACTAAGTACATCATTATTAATAAGGAAATTTGTCTTAGATGTCACACTTCCTGTAACTTTTCCGCCTCTTGCTTCAATTATCTCTTTAACGGAATTCCTGTTTGCAAATATATTAACTTTTCCTGTAATAACAAAATTAATGCCTGCCATATCCTCTTCTTCTGGATTTGTTTCTTCCTTCTCAAACTCAATAACTTCAAGCAAATCATCAACTATTTTATTATTACCAGGTTCTTCAAAGAAATTTGCAAACGACTCTGCAATTATTTCACCTATCCCGTCTATTTCAACAAGTTCTTCCTTACTTGCATGGCGTACCATCTCAAAATCATTATCCATATACTTACAGACCATTTTAGCATTAGAAAGCCCAATATTAGGTATACCAAGGCTGTATACAAATCTTGCAACTGTGGTTTTCTTTGCATTTTCAGCTGCTTGTACCAGCTTTTCAAAAGACCTCTTTCCGAAACCTTCCATCTCTGTTATTTCATCTTTATATTTACTAAGTGTAAACAGTCCCGCAAGCCCATGCAGCAATCCTTTCTCTACAAGTTTCTCTATTGTAGCTTCTGACATGCCGTCTATATTCATTGCATCCCTGCTTACAAAATGCGAAATTGACTTTATTTTCTTAGCCAGGCATTCTTCATTTTCACATACAAGTACCTTTACCCCGTTTTCTTCATGTACAAATGTCTTCTTTCCACACACTGGACATTCTGATGGGACTTTTATATTAGAACTCCTTGTAAGGTTCTGTGCAATCTGCGGGATTATCATATTTGCCTTATATACTTGTATTATATCACCTTCACCCAGCTGCAGCTGTTCCATAATACTTAAATTATGTACACTTGCCCTGGATACAGTAGTCCCTTCAAGCTCAACAGGTTCAAATATTGCTATTGGGTTTATAAGCCCTGTCCTTGATGCACTCCATTCAATTCCAAGCAGTTTTGTATCTGCTATTTCATCTGCCCACTTAAATGCTATTGAATTTCTTGGAAACTTCGCAGTCCTGCCAAGCGAATCACCATATGCTATATCCTCATATATAAGAACCAGGCCATCCGATGGAAAGTCATTGGAAGTTATTTTATCCTGGAACCACTTTACCGTATCCACAATATTCCCAGCATTTACCATTTTATACTCAACAATATCAAACCCCTGCCCTTTGAGGAACTTCATTTTATTCTCCTGCGAATTTCCAAAATCCAGGCCATCTGCCTCAACCAGTGCAAATGCATAAAATTCAACATTTCTCTTTGCTGTTATCTCATTATTAAGCTGTCTTACAGAACCACTACATAAATTCCTTGGATTTTTATACTGTTCTTCTTCATCAAGAAGCTGGTTTATACGTTCAAACTCTGAATAAGATATTACTGCTTCCCCTCTTAACACAAGATGGCTTTTACATGGTATTTCCAATGGTATATTTTTAAATACTTTGGCATTATTAGTAATTACTTCTCCCACTTGCCCATTGCCACGTGTAACTGCCTTTACGAGCTTTCCATCCTCATAAGCCAGTACTATTGTAAGACCGTCCATTTTCCATGAAAGAAGCCCCTCTTTGCTGCCAAGCCATGATACAAGCTGGTCTGTTTCTTTAGTTTTATCAAGTGAAAGCATAGGAGAAGGATGTGTTTCTTTAGGCAATGCACTAAGCACTTCATATCCCACCCGTGCTGTCGGGCTTCCTGCAAGTACCATGCCTGTATCCTTTTCAAGTTTCTCAAGCTCCTCATATAAGTGGTCATACTCAAAATTACTCATTATATCATCTTTGCCCTGGTAATACACCTCTGATGCTTTATTTAACAGGGCAACAAGCTCTTTCATGCGGCTTGTGCTGTCTGGCATATACAAAACCTCCTTTTGGAAATTTATCCACTACATTACCATTAATATCTCTTTAACAAAATTTATCTGACAGCTGTTTTTTTAATGCATCCACTTCCTTTTCTGACAGATGGCGGTATCTTCCTTTCTTAAGGCCATCAAGTGTAATATTCATCACACGGTCACGCCGCAGGTATACAACCCTGTAACCAAAATACTCACACATACGCCTTATCTGCCGGTTCAGTCCCTGTGTAAGCACTATATGGAAACTAAAATCATCCTCTTTCCATACTTTGCAAGGCTTTGTAACTGTATCCAGCACAGGAACACCTTTTCCCATCTTATCAATAAAACTGTCAGTAACCTTGTGGTCAACCTTTACAAAATACTCCTTTTCATGCCCGTAGCGGCTTCTAAGTATCTTTTCCATAATATCTCCCTGGTTAGTCAGCAGCAACAGCCCTTCTGACATCTTGTCCAGCCTTCCTACAGGGTAAATTCTCTTGTTATATCCAATATATTCTATTACATTCATTATCTTACTGCCATTTTCTTCACTGGCTTCTGTACAAACTACACCTTTTGGCTTATAGAATGCAATATATATTTCTTCTTCCTCCCTTGAAACAGCTACCCCATCAACAGTAACATGCTGCCCAGGCATAACCTTTGCTCCTGTCTTTGCAGGAATACCATCTATAGATATCCTGCCTTCACCAAGCATACGGTCTGCCTCACGTCTTGAACAGATACCTGCTTCACTTAAAAACTTATTAATCCTTACACCTGTATCTAAGCCCACAATCTCTTCCATGTATTTCTCCATTCTAATAAATACCAGGATTTATATAGACAAAAAGGTGATCCCTGTTATGGACCACCTTTAACTTGCGTTTCCATTAAAACAAACCTGTATAAGCAGACATAAATTATAAGCTTAAACTATATTGCAAATAACGATATATGGTTTCTTTAAATACTTATATATAACCAGAATTTTTTAAAAAATGGATATATTGGCTAAGCTTATAATATTGCATATAGGTATTGTTTACTTCCTTTTTCCTTCCTGGTCTATATTTTCATTCTCTTCTACGGATTCGTTTGTTTCATCATTGCTTTCAAGCATTTCATAGAAATCCCTTACAGATTCATTACTGCTTACAATTTCTTCAAGCCTTTTCTGCACGGAATCCGCAATTTTCTTAATTTCAGAACTGTTATCAAGCTTATCAAGAGCCTCCTGTGACTTACTGTCTATTGCTCCAAGGTATATTTTAAAACCGTTGTCCCCATCTGCTTTTACATATAAAGCTGTAAGGGATGGGACTAATGTATCTATATCGTATATTTTCACATCATAATACACATATACCCTGTAAGCACCATCTTCAGGCCCGTTTTTAATAGTACATTCTATATTTTTATATTCCTCAATATACTCTGCTTCTGCAACAAGGCGTTTATTGTCAATATGGCTTATATCACTTACACATTCAGATATTCCATCCATGTCCACACGCTGCTTGGCATCAAGGTAATTTGTCACAAGTAATGATATATTAGACTTTATCTCTCCTTCTGACATTCCTGATACTGTACTTTTAACTATATCTGTGCTTTCATTATCTTCCTCCTCACTGCTGCCAAGTGAGAAATCAAGTGATGGTGCAATTACAGAAAATGTCCCAAGACCAATAAACATAATAGCTACAGTAAATATTATTATAAGTTTCTTGTATTTTAACCGCATAAAATGCGCACTTCCTTTCAACAGTTCTTTAATTAAGCGCATCTGGAGGGACTCGAACCCCCGGCACACGGTTCCGGAAACCGCTGCTCTATCCACTGAGCTACAGATGCACAAAAATTGCAAAATGTGTACATTTGCCTGGATTACAGGCTTTATGGCAGCTTTATATACATGCTGCTTCTGCATATAAATACTTTCGTATTGTGATAAACCAAATAAAAGAAAAACTATAATGAACAACTCTGTTACATCAATATATTGTAACAATGTTGTTCATTATAACACATAATATCAAAAAATGGAAGAGGGAAATTTTTAATTAATTTGAAATAATATTATTGTAGTTACTGTTCACAGGTCAGCTTGACATGAAGAAACCGATGGTTTAGACTATTA
>CAQGLR010000005.1 GCA_948794795.1 uncultured Lachnospiraceae bacterium
TTGTGGAAAAGTAAAAAATAAATTTCGTCACATTTCACAATGGTTTATTGGGGGGGTGTGAACTGTAACTTATTGTACACCAGCTGTAATACTAAACACAAATTTCTATAATATTTTTTTCTGTTGAATAATGGTATATCTGGTCTGAAAGCACTTCCTCTTCCACCACACAGCTTTCATTTACTTCATGTACCATTTTTTTAAGTTCATGTGTATACACCTGTCCATCATCAGGAATTACAAGAAGTTCATGTATACTGCTTGGAAGAATATATAAATCCAGTCCAGTTATTTCCCCTATTTCTTTAAGACATCCAGGATAAAGTATTACAGCAGCACCATTTATGCCTCTTTCATTTGTTAATATAAATGGTGCATCTTCTTCCTGCAGAATACATTTATTAACAGTATCCTGCATTCCAGACATCACAGCTTCTCCATTTTCCAGCATATTCTTTAACATAATTTTAAGCGGGCAGAACACTTTTGGAAAGATTTTCTCTGTATTATAAATAGCTGTTTTATACAACATCTTTGTAGTTATGCCCCACTCATCCATTATTGGATTGGTTATACGTACAGACCCTATTCCGTTGCCATTTTCAATTACAAGACAGTAGAATATAATTGCCAGGTCAAGAAATGGTATATATGGTATTTCTTCAAGAAGCTGGCTGTTCTTCTGGAAAGAAACAAGCCTGCAGACTATTTTATCTTTGCACTTTTCTATATCCAGGTCAAAACTGTCATAATCCATATCTTTTAATTCAATATATTTATTATACATTAAGCCAGCAATATCCTCTATCCCTGTACCTTGCAGGTACTCTTCATAATATACCTGCAGGTAGAAATTAGGTGATATTTTCTTTTTATTCCCATATAATACCATTCCTTCAAGTTCCAAGGAATTATTTTTTATTACATTATGTATTTCAATATTTATTTCATTACCGAATTTTTGCTTTATTATTCTACACAACACACTTTTAAATTCTTCATAAGAATATTTCTTCTTCATTGGCTGATTCTCCTTTTGTTTTATTTTAAGTTTCCTCATTTTTTTAATATACGAATCTTTTGGCTCTGGCAATTCCAAAGTTTTACCAACAAGCCATGTGCAACATGGCTTTGCCCGCATTCCGCTTGGATGGGATACGCAGTGGTGCATAAAGCCCCAATGTTTCTGCGAAACAAATGTTTCACAGAAACATTAAATACGGGGCTTAAGCACCAGCGTCCCCATAACAGCTGCCTTATGGTAAAACATTTGGAATTTGCCAGAGTAATATAATCTTTGTATATTTTAAAAAATGGGGAAACTCAGATTGTTTTATACATTGACAGATTTATTTGTTATTATATATATAAGATTAAAGTGCCAGACCAATAAATCTGGCACTCTAGTCTTTAAAGAAAATCTCTTTGCTTAACTACAGTTACTATAATTAATAAAAAGTACACGCATAATATTACGTTTTAGTATAGGGGAATTATACAAATAACGGAATTTTAATAGATTCTTTAGGGAAATTCAAAAAAGCACACTTGTTACGATTTGCACCGCAAAGAGATTTTCTAAAGATATATTACCAGACACTTATGTAACAGACAATGTTATGATTATATGAAAAAACAGCCTTAATAAAAACATATTTTACAAAAGCCATACTGGTTAATTAATAATAATTTTTGGCTGGTTTGTGCAATAATACTTCTGGTCTTATATAAAATATACAATATGCACAATATTTATAACAAAAATCTACGTATAAGCCCATGTTTACGTTAATATTTGTACTTTTACAATCCGGGCTGCATAAAGATAGTTTCCAGGCCAGATAATTTGTACATATTAAAAAGGAGCTGTCGCATCAAGAAAAACTATAACAATATATAATGGATATAAATTTTAACAGGTACCATATATTGTATGCTTTCTACTTAGTGCGACAGCCCCTTAATACAATGTTATTTTTTTATTATACTTTATAATGCAAGTTTTTTTATACTTACTTTTTCCACGGTTTTCTCTTAGATTTTCCTTTTGGTTTTTCTTCTTCTGTTTCTTCTGCCTGGCTTTCACCATTTACAGATTTGTCAAATTGTAACAATATGTCTTTCTGTTCCTGTGTAAGCTGGGTTGGTACCTGTACCACAAGGGTTACATAGTGGTCACCACGCACCTGCTTATTGCGGAGTGAAGGAACACCCTTATTTCTTAAACGTACCCTTGTATCAGTCTGTGTGCCTGGTTTAACATTGTAAATAACTTCACCATCTATTGTCTTAATATGCACATCACCGCCAAGTGCTGCCTGTACAAATGTAACAGGTGCTGTAGAATATATATCCCTGTCCTGGCGCTGGAACAGCGGATGCCTGCTGACAAGAACTTCAACAAGCAAGTCTCCCCTGCTGCCACCATTTACACCTGGCTCACCTTTGTCACGTATCCTTACACACTGGCCATTGTCTATTCCAGCAGGAATTGATACTGAAATCTTCTTACGCTTGCTTACATACCCTGTACCACTGCAGTCTGTACATTTACTCTTGATAATTTTACCTGTTCCACGGCAGTCAGGACATGACTGTACATTCCTTACCACACCAAACAATGACTGTTGTGTAAATACTACCTGGCCTTTGCCGCCGCACTTTGAACATGTTTCAGGCGATGTGCCAGGTTTTGCCCCAGTTCCATGACAGTTAGAACATTCCTCTTTTAATGTAATGTCAATCTCTTTGTCAATGCCAAAGCATGCCTCTTCAAATGTAATCCTGACTGTTGTACGTACATTCTGTCCTTTCATCGGCCCGTTACTCTGTGCCCTTGAACGGCCGCCTCCGAAAAAGTCTCCAAAGATATCACCAAAGATATCACCCATGTCCATTCCACTGAAATCAAATCCGCCACCGCCTGCGCCGCCTTCAAAAGCAGCGTGCCCGAACTGGTCATACTGGCGTTTCTTATCAGCATCACTAAGCACGGCATAAGCCTCAGAAGCCTCTTTAAACTTTACTTCTGCTTCTTTGTCACCTGGGTTAATATCAGGGTGGTACTTTTTAGCCAGCTTACGGTATGCTGATTTAATCTCCGAATCAGAAGCCTGGCGGCTTACGCCAAGGACTTCATAATAATCTCTCTTCTCTGCCATAAAATTGCTCCCCTGGTTTTTCTATAAACATATGTTTAAAGGCTGCTGCCATACGGCAGCAGCCACTATGCAGCACAAAACAACTTCAAAAACTTCTGTTTATGAAAAATGCTGCCTTTGCATTTTCCTGGTGTGGGAAAGACAGCAGTGCTGCCGCAGAAACTTTTTGTTTCTCCTCACACTTTATACTTCACGGTAATCCCCGTCAACTACATCATCAGCTGCATCTGCGCTTCCCTGTGATGCACCCATGTCTGGACCTGGACCTGCTCCCATATCAGGACCTGCTCCTGCTGCCTGTGCACCTTCATACATCTTCTGGAATACATTCTGTGCACTTTCCATAAGTTTCTCTTTACCAGCCTTTAAATCATCAATATCGCTGTCTGACATGCTTTCAGGATTAGTCCTCTCAACAACTGCCTTAAGTGCATCAATTTCTGACTGCACTCTTTCCTTCTCAGAAGCGTCAATCTTGTCACCAACCTCATCAAGTGCTTTCTGTGTCTGGAATACCAGGCTGTCAGCGTCATTGCGTGCATCAATTCCCTCTTTGCGCTTCTTATCCTCTGCCTCAAACTGTGCTGCTTCCCTTACAGCTTTGTCGATTTCTTCATCAGACATATTTGAACCTGCTGTAATTGTAATATTCTGCTCTTTGCCTGTACCAAGGTCTTTAGCAGAAACATTTACAATACCATTGGCATCTATATCAAATGTAACCTCAATCTGTGGAACACCACGTCTTGCTGGAGGAATACCATCAAGCCTGAACTGTCCAAGTGACTTATTATCCTTTGCAAACTGGCGCTCACCCTGTAATACATTGATATCAACTGCGCTCTGGTTATCTGCAGCTGTAGAGAATATCTGGCTCTTCTTAGTAGGGATTGTTGTATTCCTCTCAATAAGCTTTGTAGCTACACCACCCATTGTTTCGATTGAAAGCGAAAGTGGTGTTACATCAAGAAGAAGGATATCGCCTGCACCAGCATCACCAGCAAGCTTTCCACCCTGTACAGAAGCACCAAGTGCTACACATTCATCTGGGTTAAGTGACTTATTAGGCTCATGGCCTGTAAGCTGTTTAACCTTATCCTGTACTGCAGGTATACGTGTTGAACCACCTACAAGAAGCACCTTGCCAAGTTCTGAAGCTGTAAGTCCTGCATCACTTAATGCATTAGTTACAGGAGTAGCAGTCCTTTCTACAAGGTCATGTGTAAGCTCATCAAACTTAGCACGTGTAAGGTTCATGTCAAAATGCTTTGGACCTTCAGGAGTAGCTGTGATAAATGGCAGGTTAATATTTGTTGTTGTAGCTGATGAAAGCTCTTTCTTAGCTTTCTCTGCTGCTTCATTAAGCCTCTGGAGTGCCATTTTATCTTTAGAAAGGTCAACACCCTCTGTATTCTTAAATTCCTGTATCATATAATCTGTAATCTTCTTATCAAAATCATCACCACCAAGATGGTTATCACCTGATGTTGAAAGAACTTCTATTACACCATCACCGATTTCAATAATAGATACATCAAATGTACCACCACCAAGGTCATATACCATGATTTTCTGCTCTTTTTCATTATCAAGGCCATATGCAAGGGCGGCTGCTGTAGGCTCGTTGATAATACGTTTAACATCAAGGCCTGCAATCTTTCCTGCATCCTTTGTAGCCTGGCGCTGTGCATCATTAAAGTAAGCTGGTACTGTAATAACTGCTTCTGTAACTTTTTCACCAAGGTAGCTTTCTGCATCAGCTTTTAATTTCTGGAGTATCATAGCTGAAATTTCCTGCGGTGAATACTTTTTATCATCAATAGCTACGCGGTAATCTGTACCCATATGCCTCTTTATTGAAGAAATTGTTTTATCTGCATTGGTTACTGCCTGGCGCTTTGCAGGCTCACCTACTAACCTCTCGCCTGTCTTTGTAAATGCAACAACCGAAGGAGTTGTTCTTGCACCTTCTGTATTAGCTACTACTACAGGCTTTCCACCTTCCATAACAGCTACACATGAATTTGTTGTACCTAAGTCAATACCAATAATTTTGCTCATAATTAACCTCTTTTCTGCGCTGCTTATTGTGCATTGCAAGTTTGCTGCCAGACAGCGCATAGACGCAAACCTGCCAAGTAAAATTTATCTGTTTATTGCTTTTTAACAATTAATTAACTACCTTTACCATACTATGCCTTACTACACTTTCTTTATACATATAGCCTTTTTGCATTTCTTCTGCTACTGTGCCGCTTTCCAGTGTATCATCATCAACTGCCATAACAGCATTGTGGATAGCTGGGTCAAATTCTTTCCCTACAGCTTCTATTGGTTTTACACCAAGCTCTTCAAGTGCAGTAACAAGCTGTTTATATACCAGTTCCACACCCTGTACAAAAGGTGCCTCTTTTTCTTCCGCTGGTACTCCTGCAAGGCCTCTTTCAAAGTTATCTATAACTGGAAGGATTTTTTCAACAACACTCTTTGCACCAGTTTCAAACATCTGTGATTTTTCTTTCTCAGAACGCTTCCTGAAATTCTCGAATTCAGCGAGCTGCCTTACCCTCTGGTCTTCAAGGCCAGCAATCTTCTCTTCAAGCTTCTGGGTGGCTTTATCTTTCTTCTTGCCAAAACGTTTTTCCTTTTTCCCAGTGGATGCTGTCTTGCTATCATCTGTAGCAGCTTCTGTCTCCTGTGTTTCTTCTGTCTGGCTTTCCTCTAAGGATTCATCTCCTTCTGGCACTCCACCTGCTTCCTCTGTGCCATCCTGGACATCTTTACTGCCAGTGCTGTCTTCCACGTCTGCTGTATTTTCTGCATCCTTTTCTAAATCTTTCTCATCTGCCACTGCATTTACCACCTCTCTTATTATCTTGCGGCAACCAGGCCATATTATTCATTCTTGAATATATCATCAAGCTGCGTCATTAATGACTGCAGCGTGCTTACTACTTTGTCATAATCCATACGTTTCGGCCCTACAATACCAATTTTGCCATATACACCTTCATGTATCCTGTATGTGGCAGTTACCATAGAACAATCCTTCATACTGTCAACTTTTGTTTCATTGCCAATATATACCTGTATATCATAGGTTTCACTGCCGCTTCCTGTACCTGTTGTTTCAAGCCAGTTATTAATAATCCCTTTCTCCTCAAATGCATTAAGGAGTTCTGTTGTTTCGGACTTACTTGAAAGCTCTGGGTACTTAAGTATATTGGTAGCACCACTTGTATATATCTCAAAGTCATCTTCTTCCATAAGTGCATTGCCAATAAGTTCCAGCACTGCATCAATAACTCCTGTATGGCTGCCTGCCTGTTCTTTTATATTTTTTATAATAGCAAGGTTCATCTCTGTTACATCCAGGCCATTCAGTGTAGTATTAAGTATGAAGTTCAGCTTTACCATAAGTTCCTGGTCTATGTGTTCTTCAACCTTGAGCATCTGGTTTTTCACAACATTATTGTCAAGTACAATTACTGTAAGGATATTTCTCTCATCAACAGGTGTAATCTGTATAAATTTAACTTTCTTTGTCTTATACCTTGGTCCTGACACCATTGTTGCATAATTCGTATTACTTGCAAGGTATTTTGCAACCTGCTTTAACAGGACATCAATCTTACCTGCCTTCTCTTCCAGCTGCTCTTTAAGGTTCTGGACTTCACTTGTCTTGTCATCCAGCATTGTATCAACATATAACCTGTATGCCTTATCCGTAGGTATACGCCCGGCAGAAGTATGCGGCTGTATAATATATCCCATCTCTTCAAGGTCTGACATCTCATTACGGATAGTTGCTGAACTTAAATTCAAATCTGTGTCCTTTGAAATGGTTCTGGAACCAACAGGCTCTCCAGTTTCAAGATACGTGCGTATTATCGTCTGAAGAATTTTTATCTTCCTTTCGCTTAACTCCAACGAACCACTCCTTCCTTATTTCTTGTTAGCACTCTTTAAAATGGAGTGCTAACATCTATTTAGTAAGATATCACGCTTAATATTCCTTGTCAAGATATTTTTTCATATTTTTTCTAAAATTTTGCAATTCACATATAGCATTACATTTTACTATATGTAAAATTATAAAATATGACGATAAATAATAAATAAGACTATACCAGAATGTGAGGTATGATATGGATAATCCTAAAATAAATTCTTTAAACAGCAATTCAGTAAACCGCAGGCCTGCTTCACAACAGAACCAGATGGTGCAGCAGCAGAGGGCATCAGAAAACCGCAGCACTTCTGCTGCATCTGCAAGAGGTCCTGCCAGGACTGATTTTGGTGTTGCACACAGCCCTGGAAGGCTTACAGAAGGTGATATCATAAGAGGCGAGGTATCTGACCTCTTCAATAATGATATAACCATAACACTTGAAAATAATACTATATTAAAAGCAAAAATAGCAGGAAACCCAATGATTTCCATAGGACAGACTGCGGCATTCAGGCTTAGTTCTGTATCTGGTGGCAATATACTGCTTGAAGCTGTAAAAAATAGTTTTACTGAAACAGAACTTACTCTTATTAATAAGGCACTTGATGAAGCCGGGCTTCCTCCAACACAGCACAACCAGAACGCAGTAAAGGCGCTTATGGACAATATGCTCCCTATAAATAAGGAGTCTATACAGCACCTTATGCAGCAGTCATATGATTATAAAACTACAGATATGAATACGCTTGCTGTAATGAACAGGCTTATGATGGATATTAACAGTGATACTGTAAACCAGTTCAGCAGCTATATGAACGGGACACACCAGCTTTTAGGACAGATACAGGAATTTTCACAAAGTATACCTGCTCTGCTTAATGCACTTGCAGGCGGCGGTCCTTCAAGCACTTTATCACTATTTGGTGAAAAGCTGCTTTCCATAGCACTCTATGACAATACAAACTCCCTGGAAGGAAATAATGGCACAATATCAGAGCTTTCACCCGGCCAGCGCCAGGAACTTATGGAACTTCTGTCTGGGACACCACTGTCTGAAGATGTAATAGCACAGATTAAAGATGGTTCACTTACAATACATGACGCTCTTGTAATAATACGTGATGCTATGCTTTCTGGAAATTTAAAACTGCCAGATGGCATGACACAGGCAGACATGACAGACAAGTTATTCTTAATTAACCAGACACTTGAACAGGCATCTGATGAACAGACTGTAATGCAGCAGACAGAAAACAGTGTTAAAAATATACCTGTACTTGACGAAGAAGCAATAGAACCTGGAAAACCAGATGAAAAAACTCCAGACAATACAGAGCAGCAGGCACAGGAAGCTGTAAAAGAAGGTAAACCTGGCTTTGCCAATAAGTTATTCCAGACAATTACAGAAACTGCCAAAAATTCTATTAACAATACACTGAATTTCCTCCAGCAGGCAGCAAACCAGGGCACAAAACAGGCACAGCAAAGCAGCCATACAATTATAGATACCCTTGCAGACCTATACAGTAAAGCAGGCAGGGAAAATGACTACATTGGTACATTCCTTACATCTGGAGAACGCAGTGAACTTCTGTCTAAACTAAGCTCACTGCCAATAAGCAGGCAGCTTGCGGCTAAAATTGCTTCTGGTGAAGCAACTGCCAAAGAGGTCTTAACCTTGGTTAAAAATACTATACCAGCCGCAGACCCCGCAGCAGTACAGGAACTCTTCCATTCACAGGTATTTGAAAATATACTTGGCAAGTTCCTGCAGTCATCATGGACACTTACACCAGACAAGTTAAAAAAAGATGGTGAAGTTAATTCATTCTATGATAAGATGTCCACACAGCTTAAACAGTTCCAGGGACTTATACAGACTGCACTTTCAGGTGAGGATTCTGACAGCATGGGACGTTCTGCACATGATATGGAAAGCAATATTGAATTTATGAAAACATTAAGTGAAACTTTTTCATATATGCAGATGCCACTAAAACTACAGAACCAGGATGCACATGCAGATTTATATGTGTACACACAGAAAGAAAAACTTAGAAGGAACCCAGATAATGCACATGTACTTCTGCACCTTACACTTGAACACCTGGGCGATATAGATATATATATTGATAAAAATAAAAATGATGTAAATACAAAGTTTATACTGGGTGATGAACCCTCTATAAATTTAATAAGGACTAATTCCGATGTACTCTCAAATGCACTAAACCAACAGGGGTATGCATGCCATGTAAATGTTGCCATGGCTGATGCAGATACGGGCACAAGCACAGTAAATAACTTTATAGATACCAAAATCAACACATCTGCAACTGCAGACATGAAACGCTTCTCATTTGATATAAGGGCATAAAAATACTTTAAAAGTTATGTAGCTCTGGCAATTCCAAATGTTTTACCATAAGGCAGCTGTTATGGGGACGCTGGTGCTTAAGCCTCGTTTTTAATGCTTAATAGAAATATCTATTTCTATTAAGCATTTGGGGCTTTATGCACCATTGCGTATCCCATCCAAGCGGAATGCGTACAAAGCCATGTACAACATGGCTTTCGGATGGTAAACATTTGGAACTGCCAGAGATACATAACTTTTATTAAGATGTTTAATTTTCAAACAATTTATTCGCATCCCTTGTAATCTGTCTTGCTTATATAGTCTTTTTCAGCATCATCAAATACATAGTCAAATACAGGAGACATCCCAACAAACTCACATCCATATAATGTAAGCCCGTCGTCTCGTTTCTTCCTGCGCACAATCCTTACAACACAGTTAATACAGTCTCTTTCATCCTCAAACTTAAGCCTTGAATCAAAGTAAAACCCTATAGGAAGCACACTTGCAGACACAAATCCTATCCCATACTTTGAAATATCCACAACTTCTATAGGTGCATTAATATTGCTTACATATACATTATTCTGCTTAAATACAGAAGAAACCTCAAGGTGCATACCAACAGGTATCCTTTTGCTTCTTCTGTTCTCAACATCAAAAACCTGTTCTTCTTCCATAATTCTCCTCATTTCTGTGCTGGATTAACTTCTGGTTACAACAATTCCTTCAGAATACTATTTGCCATTGCAGGGTCGGCCTTGCCTTTCATTTCTTTCATTATCTGTCCAACCAGGAAGCCCATGGCTTTCTTTTTTCCATTATGGTAATCTTCTACAGGCTGCGGGTTTTCTTCAATAACCTTTTGGACTACTTCCCTTAATGCACCATTATCTGACACTGTTTTAAGCCCATTTTCTTCAACATACTTTTCAGGGTCAATATCATCACTAAATACTTTTTCAAATACCTCTTTAGCAGTCTGGCTGTTGATTACCTTTGACTCCGCAAGGTTTACAAGCTTGGCAAGGTTTTCTGGTGAAAACTTAAGCTGTTCTGGCTCCATGTCATTTTCTTTCATAAGGCGCATAGTTTCAACCATAAGCCAGTTTGAAACCTTTTTAGGGTTATTACATATAGCTGTTGCTGCTTCAAAGATATCCGCAAGATGTTTATTTCCTGTAATAATCTGGGCGTCATAAGCAGGGATTTTATATTCCTCTTCATAACGTTTTAACTTTTCATCACGGAATTCTGGCTGTGATAACTTTATTTCTTCAAGCCAGCTGTCACTTATAACTATTGGTACAAGGTCTGGTTCAGGGAAATAACGGTAATCCTGTGCATCCTCTTTTGAACGCATTGCATATGAATACTCTTTATTATCATCCCACCGCCTTGTTTCCTGTACTACCTTGCCTCCAGACTCAATTATATCAATCTGGCGTTCTTTCTCTGCTTCAATAGCCCTTGCGATAGCTTTAAATGAGTTAAGGTTCTTCATCTCTGTACGTGTGCCAAACTCCTCTGTGCCTGCTTCCCTTATAGAAAGGTTTACATCTGCACGCATTGAACCTTCCTGTAGTTTACAATCTGATGCACCAAGGTACTGTATAATAAGGCGCAACTTGTCAAGATAAGCAACCACTTCTTCTGCTGAACGCATATCAGGCTCTGAAACAATCTCAATAAGCGGTACACCAGAACGGTTAAAATCTACAAGTGAGCTTTCACCCCACTCATCATGCACAAGCTTTCCAGCATCTTCTTCCATATGGATTTCATGTATGCCTATAGTCTTTGTAGTACCATCCTCTGTTGTAATTTCAATGCCGCCATTCCTGCATATAGGGTAATAAAGTTGTGATATCTGGTAATTCTGTGGGTTATCAGGATAAAAATAGTTTTTACGGTCAAATTTACAGTTCTGTGTAATACTGCAGTTTGTAGCAAGACCCACAGCCACAGCATATTCTACTACCTTTTTATTTAAAACTGGAAGTGAACCTGGCATACCTGTACACACAGGACATGTATGTGAGTTTGGTGCACCTCCGAACTCTGTAGGACATGAACAGAAGATTTTAGTTTTTGTTGCAAGCTCTACATGTACTTCAAGTCCAATAACTGTTTCATACTGTTTCATTGATAAACCTCCATTCTGCTATGCAAGCGGGCTGTGTGCATACTCTCTTGTCTGCTCAAATGCATATGCTGCACGTATTATATTTTTCTCTTCAAAACAGTTGCCTAAAAGCTGCAGGCCTATAGGAAGGCTCTTACTGCTTATTCCGCAAGGTACAGTTATTCCTGGAAGCCCTGCAAGGTTAGCAGAAATTGTATAAATATCACCAAGGTACATTTTAAGCGGGTCACTTAAGCTCTCCCCAAGTGCCGGGGCTGTCTGTGGCGCAGCAGGTCCAAGTATTACATCATATTTGTTAAATGCATTGTCAAATGCTTTTTTTATTAATGCTTTTGTTTTTAATGCTTTTATATAATATGCATCATAGTATCCTGAACTAAGTACAAATGAACCAAGCATAATCCTTCTCTTGACTTCTGCACCAAAACCTTCTGAACGTGTCTTTTTATACATATTATGGAGCCCGTTGTAATCTTCTGTACGGTATCCATATTTTACACCATCAAACCTTGCAAGGTTTGAACTTGCTTCTGCACAGGCAATTATATAATATGCAGGGATTGCATAATCTACAAGGCTTAAGTTAAATTCTTCAATTACTGCACCTTTCTTTTCAAGCTCTTTTGCTGCATTAAGGACTGCTTCTTTTACTTCACTGTCCAGACCTTCACCAAAATAATCTGCTGGTATTCCTATTTTCATTCCCTTTACATTATCTTCTAATGCTGATGTAAAGTTATAATTCTCCCTTTTAACAGATGTTGAATCCTTTTTGTCATATGATGAAATTATTTCAAGGATTGCCACACAGTCTGTAACATCTTTTGCCACTGGCCCTATCTGGTCAAGTGATGAACCATATGCTATAAGCCCATAACGTGAAACAGTCCCATAAGTAGGCTTAATTCCTGTAACACCACAGAACGAACTTGGCTGCCTTATAGACCCGCCTGTGTCTGAACCAAGAGCATAAGGGCACTCTTCCGCTGCTACAGCAGCACATGAACCTCCAGATGAACCTCCTGGCACATGCCCTGTATCCCAAGGGTTCTTAGTTGGACCAAATGCTGACGTTTCAGTTGTACTTCCCATTGCAAACTCATCCATATTAGTCTTTCCAATAATTACAGCACCTGCTTTTTCAAGGTTAAGCACTGCCTCTGCTGTAAACATAGGTATATAATTACCAAGTATTTTGGAACTGCATGTTGTAAGCAGCCCTTTTGTACACATATTATCCTTTATTGCTACTGGCACACCTGCAAGAGGGCCAGCCAGTTTCCCTTCATCAATAAGTTTCTGTACTTCTTCTGCACGTTTTAATGCACCTTCACTGTCCACAGTAACAAAGCTGTTTATTTCTGCTTCTTTTGCTTCTATGGCATCCAGCGCAGCTTTAGCTGCTTCAGGTGCAGATACTTCCCTGTTCTGGATTTTCTTTCCAAGCCCCACGGCTGTCAAATTCATTAAAGACATTTCTTCCTCCATTCAATGCATTTATTACTGGCAGCAAAAAACTGCCTGTAGTCCCATTATCCAACTATTGTCTTAGGTACCACAAAGCTGTCTTCTTTTCTTTCAGGTGCATTGGCAAGCGTAACCTCCCTGCCGTCACCATTACATACTTCATCCTCACGGAACACATTATTAACTGGAAATACATGCGACATAGGTTCTACACCATCTGTATCCAGCTCATTAAGCTTGTCTATATAATCAAGCATCCTTCCCATATCTTTCTTTGCTTGTTCCTTTTCCTCACTGTCCAGTTCAAGCTTTGCCAGTATCCCTACATACTCAATAGTTTCATCTGAAATAATATTTGCCATGTCTGCCTCCTGTAATCCATATTCCTTGTAAAGCACAATACGCCTTAGCCAAAAAGCCCGCTAAAGAAATCCTTTATTGCGTTAAAAATATTGGCGAAGAAATCACCCACTTTTTCTGCAAGCCCTTTTGTATCAACTTTGCTAAAATCAATACCTGCATCTTTAAGCTTATTATAAATCTCTGATGCCTGTTCTTTTATAGCATTTACATCTATATCAACTTCTGAAACTTTTTTAAGCATTGCTGTAAGCTTCTCAACATCTTCACTTCCAATATCTATTTTAAGGGCTTCGGCAGATGATTCCACTGCATCCCTTATATCGCTTTCTGTTGAAAGCTCTTCTTCAAAAATCCGCTGCTTTGCAGCAGCTACAAGCTGTACTACTTTATCATTGTCCCCAATGCTCTCTCCAACCTCCGCAGTTGTTACAAGCTCATCTGTAGCTGTATCCATAGTAGATTCTGGTATATCCTGCCCTGTCATTACAGAGTATGCTTTCATAGCACCTACCAGCGCAGAAGTACCTGATATATTAAATGGTGCTGCCACAGTAACACTGGCATCACTCATGCCTGCTGTTATTAATGCATTGCAGTACATCCCTGATGTACAATAATTTATATTATTAACTGATACAGTAATGCCACTTCCATCTTCTGTCTTTACAATCATAACTGATGAAAGCGCCCTTGTACCAATAACAGATGAGTCAAGGTATTCATCAAGGTAATCATGCTCATCTTTATTAGTAATCTCTATTGTTTTATAATCTGAAAGACCTGCTTCTGAAAGCCCGAATATATTTAAAACAGAAGTTTTCTCACCTGGTTTTAAATCTGCGCCAAACGCAATATATTTATCATATTTTGTATCTTCTTTAACATCATCCCCAGGCACCTGGTCTGCTATCTGTATAGCAGACTCCAGGGAAGCGCCTGCCCTTGCAGACGGCGCTGTAATCCCTGTTAATATACATGCTGTAACAGCTGTACATAATAACCTGCTAATTATTTTTCTCATATATTTGCTTCACCCGCTTTTATTCGTTCCATTGCCCTTTTTGTATTTTCAAGGCTTCCAAATGCTGTAAGCCTGAAATACCCTTCACCGCTAGGCCCGAAACCTGAACCTGGTGTACCAACAATATTAAGCTTCTCCAGCAGATAGTCAAAAAATTCCCATGAAGTCATGTTATCTGGTGTCTTAAGCCATATATAAGGGGCATCTTTGCCTCCATATATTTCATAACCTGCTGCTTCAAGCCCTTCCCTTATAATCTTTGCATTATTCATATAATAAGCAATCTGTTCTGCTGTCTGCTTCTTTCCTTCTTCTGTGTAAACTGCTGCACCTGCTGCCTGTATAATATAAGGAGCACCATTGAACTTAGTGCCATGGCGGCGTGCCCAAAGGCTGTGCAGCGTTACATCACCACTCTTAAGTTCTTTTGGTATAACAGTAAATCCAAGACGTGTACCTGTAAAACCTGCATTTTTAGAAAAACTCCTAAGCTCAATAGCACAAGCCCTGGCACCTTCACATTCATAAATTGAATGTGGTACACCTGGTGTTGAAATATATGCTTCATATGCGGCATCATAAATAATAACTGAACCTGATTTTAATGCATAGTCAACCCAGACCTGTAACTGTTCTTTTGTTATTGTAGTTCCTGTAGGGTTATTAGGAAAACAAAGGTAAATTATATCAGGGGTTTTATCTGGTATTTCAGGACAGAAGTTATTTTCCTTAGTACAAGGCATATATATTACACCAGACCACTTCTCTGATTCAGGGTCATATACACCTGTACGTCCTGCCATTGCATTAGTATCTACATATACAGGGTAAACAGGGTCACAAACTGCAATTTTATTGTCCTGTGCAAAAATATCGCCTATATTTCCTGAATCGCTTTTAGCACCATCACTTATAAATATTTCATCTGCGGCAATATCACATCCACGGCTTTTATAATCATTCTCTGCAATAGCTGTACGCAGGAATTCATATCCTAAATCCGGGGCATACCCCTTAAATGTTTCCTTCTTTGACATCTCATCTACTGCACTGTGAAGCCTTTCTATAACAGCTGGTGAAAGCGGAAGTGTTACATCACCTATACCAAGACGTATAATATTATCTGCCTTGTCTTTATTTGCCTCACTATATGCCGCAACCTTCTTTGCTATTGTAGAAAAAAGATAGCTTCCTGGTAACTTGAGATAATTGTCATTAATTTTAAACATTTTATAACCACCTTTCATATATTAATTACTATTATTCCTATTTATTAACTATAAAGAAATAATTTACAATCTGGACGCCATATGTTACTTTATCTGCATAATATTTTCATATTATTTCTTTACAACTACTTATATTCACTTACATTTGCAGCTGTTACTTTTTCAAATGGCACATATACATATTTATTATCTTTTGTTGCACCTTCTATGCCGCTTATTGAACCGCCCCTGGCAAGTTCTGCTGCCACCTTTACAGCATATTCACCCTGTCCCTTGGCAGACTGGTACACTGTAAATACCATTTTTCCATCTTCAATAGCAGCACATCCGTCTGCTGTGGCATCTACACCAAGTACAGGTGCATCTGCTGGGTTAATGTTATTTTCAGCATATGCATCAAGGACACCAAGTGCCATTGAATCATTATTGGCAGCAACAAAATCATAAGGCTGTCCTGTTGACAGAAATATATTAAACAATTCTTTTGCCTGTTCCTGGTCCCAGTTTGCAGTATCATTAAATACAAAGTTTACATTTTTGCCAGAAGCTTTAAGTGTGCTTATAAGCGAACTTGTCCTTCCCTTTGTACCAGAATGTCCAAGCTCACCCTTAAATATTACCACATTTATTTCATCCATCCCCTGGCTGTTATCTAGTATATATTCAGCCTGGTATCTTCCTGCATCTGTTTCATCTGAACCTACATAGACATACTTGTCAGCCTTAAGCCTTTTATCATCAGGGCAGCTGTTATAAAATACTATTGGTATATCACCTGCAATCTCTTCAAATTCAAGTGCTGTATCTGTATTTACTGGTCCACATAAAATCACATCATAGCCTTCTTCTGCTGCCTTTTTTATCTGTGCCGCCTGTGTTTCAAGAACACCCTGCGCATCCTCTGCAACAAACTCTGCACCAATTCTTCCAGCCTCTGCTTTTGCTGCATCTATAAGTGAATTCCTGAACGTATCACCCTGTGAAACTGTAAGATATATCCTTATATTGCCATTGTCTCCGCTGCTATTGCTGCTGCATCCTGAAAGCATATTAACACATAACATAAATACTGCAAACAAGCTTAAAATTTTCTTCATACTGCTGCCGCCTCCTTTCTTTCTGTCTATATTTTAAATGTATTTATCTGTTTAGACAGTCTCTCTGCTGTTTCTGCAAGAACTTTGGAATCTTCTGCAACTTTATGGCTGTTATCAGAAATTGAATTTGCCTGTACTACCATATTTTCTGATGTTGCAAGTATTTCATCAGAACTTGCTGCCTGTTCTTCTGAAATCGCCGCTACAGTAGTTGCTACTTCATCTACCTCTCCTACTTTACTTATCATATGTGCTATCATTTCATTAGTTTCTTCTATATTTTTATATATAATATCAAATGTTTCTACTGCTGTATATATAAGTTTGCTGCTTTCATCAATATTCCTTGAGCTGGTTCCTGCCTGTGTTACAGCATTATTTACAAGAACCCTTATTTCATCAATAAGTTTTGTAATACTTCCAACGGAATCTGTACTGTTCTGTGCAAGCTGCCCTATCTGTGCTGCAACTACAGCAAATCCCCTTCCCATCTCTCCTGCCCTTGCGGCTTCAATAGATGCATTAAATGACAAAAGGTTTGTTTCGTCCGCAATTTCACCAATAAATGCAACTATCTTTGTAATTTCTTCTGATGCTTCACCTACTTTGTCTACAGCTATATTGAGTTCATTAATTGAACTGCTTATATCCTGCATTGCAGCACCAATTTTCTGCATATCCGCACGCCCTTTGTCTGATGCAGCAACTGTATCTTTCATCTTTTCATCAAGGCGGCTGCTGTCTTCATGCGTATCTGTAACAACCATTGCAAGTTTTGTTGCATTTTCTGCAATCTCATTAACAGATATTGAAAGCTGGTCAACTGTTGTATTAAGTTCTGACATTGAATTTGCCTGTGTCTGTGCTGAACTGTACAGCTGTGATGATATAGTATCACTGTTCCACGCCTGTTCACTTAACTGTCCGGAAATATTATGGATATCTTTTAACATTTCCCTCATTGAAGCTGTAAACTGTCTTACACTCCGTCCCATCAAAGCAATTTCATCACGTCCTTTTACTCCTGCATCTACAGTAAAGTCACCAGAAGACATAGTAGTAATTGTATCTGTAATCTTGCCTACTGGACGTATCATTATAATTACTGTACGGTCAATAAGCACACACAATACCAGTATCAATACAACACCTATAATAACAAGTTTAGCCCGCAATGCATTGACATCTGCAAGTACAAGTGATTCAGGGACATATGAAACCAGAATCCAGTCTGTTCCCTCAATTTCCTCAAAAACTGTCATATTGTCTTCAACAGAAGAATATGTAAAATCTTCATTTTCAAACTTAGAATTAATACTGTTATAAAATTTATCTTCCTTATTATCAGCAAGACTTGTTGAAATAATAGAAGAATCCCTGTGTGCAATTATCTTTCTTGTGTCTTTCTCAACAAGAAAAGCATGTGCACCCTCCATGTCAATAAAAGAATTTACAATTATAGAAATTTTGTCTATAGACAAGTCAGCTGCTATCACTTTTAGCTGTCCGGAACCATCTGACAATATTCCAGATGCACTTACAACATCATTGCCATCCTCATTTTTATAGGCACTCGTATATGCCATATTTTTCCTTGTCAGCCCCTGCTTATACCATACAGACTCTGCTGGATTGTTTATTGTAATATCTGACTGTGATGCCTTGAATACACTGCCATCCTGGCTGGCAATATATATTCCATTGGCAAAATTTGAATTAAACCCATAATACCCGTCAAGAAGTGCCTGTAATGACTGGCTGTCTGGTTTTGCTGCTTCAATAGACTGCTTAGCCATATTAAATGAAGAAAGGTTTGCGTCAAGCCATGCCTCTATCTGAGTTGCCTGTTTACTTACAGACAGTTCAAGCATCTCATGTGAAGAATCTTCCAGAAGCCTTCTTGATATCTGGTATGAAAATAATACAAGCACACCAACCATTATAATTACTACTGGAATAATAACCCTAAGAAGCTTAAACTTCATAGAAACTAATTTATCTTTTTTCTCCCCACCCTTTTTTGCTATTCCATCCATAACCGCCCTCCTTATATTTTTATCTCCATGTATACCTCCGTTTCTATTATACATTTTAATACATGGCTTAGTCAATAAATTTTTGCCTGCGCCAGAGAGTGTACAAGGATTAAATATCCATAAGTTATGTGGCCCTGGCAGTTCCAAATGTTTACCAACAGCAGCCGCCCCGGCTTGGATGGGATGCGCAGTGGTGCATAAAGCCCCAAATGCTTAATAGAAACAGATATTTCTATTAAGCATTAAAAACGGGGCTTAAGCACCAGCGCCCCCATAACAGCTGCTTTTTGGTAAAACATTTGGAACTTGCCAGAACAATATAAAGAAAAGCGCATCTGGCATATATTTGCCAGACACGCCTTTGTGCCCCTGCCAAGGATTATACTTGCTTTCCCGCTATTTATTAATCCTTGTACAACCGATGTGACAGGATTTGAACCTGCGGTTTCTGCGTTTATACACAGTGCCCTGCCAATCCGGGCTGCACACCGTAGTAATATGTTATACTTGATATAAAGTTTTGTCAATACTTTTTATAAGTTATACTACGTCCGTCCCCACAAAAGTGGATAATAAAAATTATTGAAATTTATGAAATAGACGTGTATTTGAATTTTCCTGTCTTTACAGTCCTGCTTTTAACACCATATTCTGTACCTGCAGCATTAACCACAAGACTTGGGTTATCCTGGGTGGCATTGTCATTATTAAGCTGCTTCCCTCCTGATACAAAGCCCACTCCTATTCCTGATGACCTTCTAGTTTTATTGCTTTTCCATTGATGCCATCTGTATATGTATACTTTAGATTAGATACCTCTGCAGGTGTAAATGCCTTTGTCACTGCCACAGCACCATCTGTCTTCCCTTCAAATGAATAACCGCCCACAAGGTATGGTTTAAGCTGGCTGTCTATTCCTGTAAAATCTGTTATTACTTTAATTGTATATTCTTTATAGTTCTCAAAATCTTCTGCATACACCCTTGTATTATATGTTGTAACCTGCCCTTTAATATTAAGTTTCTTTTCTGCTGTTTCATCAAAAGCATTGCCATCAAGGCTTATATAACCCCTGTTGTCTGCTATTTCAAACTTTACTTTTGGTGTATCTTTATATGAGAAATTAATTGTATAAGTATCCCCGTCTTTTGTAACACTGCCCATAGATGATGTTATATTTACAAGTGAGTTGCTAGAAGCATAAGCCCTCATTACATAATTCATAAGGCAAATTTTAGCTGATGCTTCACCAGCCTTTGCACTTTCAAATGTAACTGGGATAAATGTATAACCACTTCCTGCTATTTCAGTTTCTGTGCCTGCAAGACGTGTATTTACTTTATTAGCAGTAATAACATCTGCTGGGATTAAAAACCTCATCTGGTAATAATCTTTTGCATCAGAATCTGAAAGGTTCATTACTATAGCATTGTCTGTTTTGCTGTTAATTACTCCTTCATATAATATAGTATTTGCTACTGAAATCTTTATTGTCTTTCCATCTTCTTCTTTTGCAAATGTACATACAAGGTAGTTGTCACCACTGTCTGTAACTTTTATATCATACTTAAATGAACCGCCTGCATTGGCAAAACGGTAACATGGGTTTGTGCTTCCCATTGAACCTGCACCGCTTTCGGCAAACCCAAGTTCATCCTGCCCATAACCTGGCCTCGCTGCTTCGGTTATAGCAGAATTAACTCTTGCCTTTTCCTTATCTTCAAGTATCTGGCCTGAGTCCCTTGCATCCTCATCTAAAGTAAATGTCCAGTATATTGCATAACTTTCTTTATACTGGCTGTAATGAGGCACAAAAGTATATGGGTTATTTGTGCCTTCCAGCTTAAATTCAAGCTTCCCAGCAGTCTTAACCATGTTTTTATTAATATTTTCCATATACTGTGCTACGCTGTCTGCTGATGTAATAGCAACCCTGTCATTATTTATAGCTTTTGTTGTAGAAATTGAAACATTTACACCTGTTGTCCCCTGTGCCTGTTTATTAGTCCCAAGTTTTGCGCTAAGAACATAAGGCCCATATTTAAATGCATATGTATTTTCATTATCTGGCAGGTTATAAGCCCTTATTTCCATAGGAAGTGTAATAGTAATCTTTGTCCCGTCTTTAACCTGGCCAGAAGGTATTACTGCATATTCTTCTTTAACAGCAGGCCTGTATACCTCACCATTAATAGTTACCACTGCATTACCTGCAAGCCAGTCTGGAAGACGCAACATTAAGCCTCCATTTACTTCACCCTGTCCTAATGCACTAACTGTAATTGTAAATGTTTCTGATTCTGATAAGTCCCCTTCCTGGACTACTTTCATATTTCCTGCCTTGAAATCTATTTCAGAAGCAAGGTATTGTGATATCACCAGGTTGTTATCTTTCTGGTAGTAAATGCTGTCATTAAGTTTAGTAAAATTCTCCATGCCTGAACCTGTACAGCACCAGAAATTTCCTTCTTCTGTGCCAAATACCTTGTGGTACCCGCTTGCCATTGGCTGGAAATACATGCTCATCCCGGTTTCTGGGTTCTGTGACGGCATAATTGCATTTATAAGTGTATTCTCATAGAAATTAGTGTATTTTGGCTTTCCTGTAACCATAAACAGCTTACGTGAAAGCTTAAGCATATTGTATGTATTACATGTTTCACAGTTGCAGTTCGTCCTCTCAGCATCAAGCACATTATCTGCACCAAAATGCTCCCATTCACTATTGCCGCCAGTAATATAGCTGTGGTTATTTACAACATAATCCCAGAAACTTTCTGTATATTCCAGGTATGTTGTATCCCCTAGTGTTTCATACCTGTTTAATGCCCCAAGGAATTTAGGGATAGTTGTATTGGCATGTGTATTGTCAAGTGCATTGGCTGTTCCTTTATATATCTTATTAAATAATGTTTCTTCATCAAATTTATGTGCAGCATCTGCATATTTTATAGCAGCATCATTACCCTCTTTTGCGGCAACTATTTCATATAAATCATATAAGCAGTCATTCATGCCGCCATATTCAATGCCAAGCACTGTTTTCTGGGTTGCATCTGTCCACTTTATTACCCTGTTATAAACCCAGCCACCAAGTTTTTTCACTATATTATAAGCTGTTTCACTGCCTTCAAGTTCATATGTACTTATAAGCCCGGCAATAATTTTATGCATAGTATACCATGGAACCCATGCCTGTGTGGAAATATTGGCAAGCCCCTTTTCCACATTGTCAAACTGTATATCAATATCTGTCCTGCTTGGAAGCGTAGCACCAAATATATACCCCTCATATTCTGTACCAGCTGTCTTTGCCTGGCAGTCCGCAAGTGAATTAATTACACTGTCAAGTGTATTCTTTACCTTTTCCTTGTCACTTACAGATGTACCTTTATTGGCATATGCCTGCGCCATAGCTGTAAGCCAGTGCCCAAGTGTATGGCCGCCTATAAGCGCATTCTCCCATCCGCCGCCATAACGCTCTGCATTATCCATATATTTGTTTATATCATCAGGTGACATGCCAGCAATACAGCCTGCTGTTTCCCTAAATCCTGCAAGAAGCCTGTCTGTGTCCAGTGAAAGCAGGTATTGCACCTCTTTGTCCAGGGAATTAACATAATATCCATCGTTTACCTGGACTTCACCCATGCCAAAATCTTTTATTCCTGTAAAATCACTTTTTGCCATAACTGTTACCTCGAATTTCTTCTCCATTATTTCAGTACCATTTGTTAAACTTATTATACCAGGCAGGAAATGTAAAAAGAATATCCAAAGGTCAGTTTTGGTGTAAAAATGTCAGTTCTTTATTCCCTGTTTTATATTTAAAGTGACCTCATTTTCTTCCGGCAATAATCATCCCCTGCTGCTGCACCAATTTTATACCATCTGTATGCATTTTCAGAATCGCTTATTGCTGCATATAAATCCCCAAGGTTCCTTATTGCTGCATCATGTTTTTGTGCAGCCGCCTTCTTTAGCCAGCCAGCCGCCTTTTTATAATCAACTTCAACCCCGTCACCAAACCAGTATTTCATTCCAAGTATGCATTGTGCTGTCGGAAGCCCTTTCTCTGCCATTTCAGTATATATTTTAACTGCTTTGTCCTTTGCTCCCGCAATCTCTGGAGGGTTTTGGTCATAAAGCTTGCCAAGTTCAAAAGATGCCCTTTCATAACCTTTTCTGGCAGACAGTGAATACCACTTTGCAGCTTCTTTATAATCAAGATGGTCACTTTCTTTCTCTGCATAATAATCCCCTGTTTCACACTGGCTTGCTGCATTGCCCTGGAATGCTTTCTTTAATACACGCCTGCTTTTAAGGTTCATTTTATTATAGAATTTTGCCTCTTCCATCTTTTCTTTGCTTAAATCAAAGATGGTTTCAATATCTTCTTCTGGTTCTTTTACACTTTCACTTTTTACAGGTGTACTTTCTGCTGCATCTGCTTTCTTACGCTGCGGCCTTTCCCTTCTCCTGCCAGCTTCACCAGTATAACCATAATCCTGCACACCACTATCTTGTCCCTCATCAATGCCATCAATGGCAGCAGGTCTCCTCCTTCTTGATGCAGATGGTTCTTCTGCAAACTCTGAAAGCTGGAGCTGGTTATTATTTTCAATTATCTGTATCTGTCCGATAATATCATTTTGTGTACTTCTTTCTATTGATGTCTTTTCATGGAATAAAGCCTTGTCTTCCTCTGCTGGATTCCATCTGCGGTCAATCTCAATACGGAACTGCCAGTCAAATGCAAACATTATGCTTTCTATTATCATAACTGCATATTTTTCAGCTACACAGCTTACAAGCAGCCTTAATGATTTCTCTATAAGCACACGCTTGCGCCATTGCTCCCTTTTGTCACATTCAAAAAAAGCAGCTACAATATTTTTATCATACGCAAGGTTTAAAAGGCGCAATTCATTATTTGCATCACTATATGTACTTGTATATTTTAAAAGAAATACATCTTTGTCCTTAAGTACATTTTTATTGCCATTAACCAGCTTATTTATATGCATCATCATGGAATGTGGATATGTAGGTTCAATTATAACAACATCCCTTGTATTAAAATTATCTTCCATTAAAAATCCTCCCCATTAATATACGTAAATATTTGTTATAACAATACCAGCCATACTGCAGAAAGTGTATTAGAATAAAACAGGTTTTAATGTAATACAACCAGGCTTCAAATATTTGAAGCCTGGATATGTAAAACCATATTTATTTTACTGTAACATCTGCAGTATTGTATCCTGGCTGCTGTTTGCTCGTGCAAGTATTGAAGTGCCAGCTTGTTCTATAATATTGTAAGATGAATATGCTACCATTTCATCTGTCATACCGGTATCACGTATTTTAGATTCACTACTCTGTATATTTTCAGATGCAGTCTTTGCATAATCATATGAATGGCCAAGCCCTTTTATCTGCCTTCTTATGAGATTTAAACAACATAATAACCTGTATTATATATCGGCATCAAAAAACAATAATTTACATATTTTATAAGCTTAATTATTCTCCACAGAAACATTTAAAACAAACTCTAAACATGAGCGTAACTCAAGAAAACTTTATGCAAACTGGCAACACATACCAAACTGTAATACTTCTGGAATATACCCCTCTTATTTATAAGGTTCTACATGTTCCTCTATCTTAGCAAACAGCTGTTTTCTAAAATTCTTTATATATTTCCCTGCTTCATCCACAAGAACCATTGTTTTTACAGACTTGTCCCTTGTTGTTATCTCTACAGAAGATTCTTTTAAATTACGTGGACTTACAATTACACGTATTGGTGCACCTATAAGGTCTGCATCAGAGAACATTTCTCCTGGTCTTACACCCCTGTCATCATAAATAACTTCTATACCATCACTTAAAAGGCTTTTATAAAGATTATCTGCTGTTTTCTTTGTTTCTTCATCATCAGAACGCAGGCAGCATATATGCACTTCCCAAGGTGCTATAGAAATTGGCCATACTGGTCCATATTCATCATGGCATGCTTCACATATAGATGCCGCAAGACGGCCTACTCCTATTCCATAACAGCCCATAACTGGATAATGGCTATTGCCATTCTCATCTGTATACTGCATATCCATTGATTTAGTGTATTTTGTGCCAAGCTGGAATATATTTCCAACCTCTATTCCACGTTTTATTGTTATAGCAGATTTGCCACAGCAAGGACATATCCCGCCTTCTTTTACCTTGGAAATATCCACATAAGTTACATCAGGAAGGTCTCTTTCTAAATCCAGGCCTGTATAATGGTATCCTTCTTTATTAGCACCTGCTACAAGGTTACTTATACCCTTAAGTGATATATCAATATAAAATTCTGCTTCACCAGAAATCCCATAAGGTCCTATATATCCAGCTACAAGGCAGTCACCATCAGTAATTACAGCAGTATGGATTTCTTCACCCACAAGGTTCCTAAGCTTTGTTTCATTTACCTCATAGTCACCACGGACAAAAGCCACTACAAATTTATCATCAGCATTTTTCTGGTATACAACAGCTTTACATGAAGATTCCACATCACTCTTAAGGAAAGCACAAACATCTTCAATAGTTTTACAGTCTGGTGTTTCTACACATTCCAGTTCTTTTGTACCATTAGATGTATTGATAACCCTGTTTTCTGCTGCCTCCATATTAGAACGGTAACCACACTCATCACATATAACGATTGAATCTTCTCCTACAGGTGTTAAAAGCATATATTCATGTGAAACACTTCCGCCCATCATTCCTGAATCAGACTTTACTGTAACTACTTCTGGTACGCCTGCCTTCTGGAAAATACGGTTATATGCCTGGAAACATATATTATAATATTTATCCAGGTCTTCTTGTGAAGTATGGAAAGAATATGCATCTTTCATTGTAAATTCACGTACACGTATCATACCTGCCCTTGGTCTTGCTTCATCCCTGAATTTACGCTGTATCTGGTATATCATAAATGGATATTTTGTATAAGACTGGGCATATTCACGTACAAGTTGCACAGCGGCTTCCTCATGTGTCATGCCAAGCACATGGTTTGAACCATTCCTGTCCTTAAAACGTACAAGTTCATTTCCAACACTCTCATACCTGCCAGATTCTTCCCATAATGCAGCAGGCATAACAACAGGAAAAAGCACTTCCTGCCCATCTATTGCATCCATCTCCCTGCGTATAATATTTTCAATTTTGGCAGTAACCCTTCTAAGTGCAGGAAACTCTGAATAAATCCCATTTCCTACATACTTCATAAAACCACCACGCAGCATAAGTGCATGGCTGTCAATTACACAGTCTGCTGGTCTTTCTTTAAATCTCTGTCCTACTAAATTTGCTACTTTCATATTTTCCACCAATCCTCAAATGTAATATTTACATTCCATCCTTTCTTCTTTTTCTTTTTCCTGTAAAGTAAAAAAGCCCTAAGACATACTTTTTGTATGTCTTAGGGCGGATAAATCCGTGGTACCACCTAAATTCAGGCTCTCACAGCCTGCTCTTATTATAAGCATATACTTATTTTGTCTCTGATAACGGTGACCTCCGGTGAAAATCCACAGCTCCCAGGCTGGTTCAGTATCCTTCCAATAAAACCTCGCACCACAATGGCTTCTCTCTGAAAATTCCAGATACTTACTATTCTGTTCATCGCATTTAATTTTTTCTTATATTTTTATCATATACATAAATAAATGTCAAGCAAAATATTGGACATGTTTGAAAACCAGCCTATTGTAAAATTACTTGCGGGCCGATATTATTAATGTTATAATAAATTTGCGTATAATTATGAAAAAGACGTTGTATCGTATACTATACAGATTACAGCGGTATTATGCTATTTGTAAACATTGGATATAATATTATATTAGCTTTGTTATATTGTATATTTAACAGATTATCCAGGTCAAATACAATATAGACAGAATTAAATTTTATAATATTGGAGGATTGTGTCATGATTGTACAACATAATATGGCAGCTGCAAATAATAACAGAATTTTAAATAGTAATGTCAGGATTGGAAACTCTCTAACTGAAAAACTTGCTTCTGGATACCGGATTAACCGGGCTGCTGATGATTCAGCAGGATTATCTATATCAGAAGAAATGCGCTCACAAATCCGTGGCCTGCATCAAGGTTCTACAAATAGCACAAACGGTAAAAACCTTCTACAAATTGCAGATGGTGCTTTGAATGAAGTCCACAGTATGTTACACCGGATTAAGGAACTTGCTGTCCAGGCTTCAAATGATACAAATGTCGCTGCTGACCGTGAAGCTATTGATATTGAAATCCAGGCAATTAAAAATGAAATTGATAAAATTGGAACCGAAACTGAGTATAATACTATTCCTGTATTCCGGGGAGAACAAACATATTTTAAAAAATTTATCCCTACTGTTAATAGTTCATTTTTTCAAATGATGGGTAACGACGTTTCTCATACAGGATATATGGAAGAACCTTTACAGGGAGACTATTTAGGATCTATCCCACATACGGATAAAACTTTAAATACTTCAGCTACAGCTACACCTTATGTTGGTGTACATATAGACTTCACCTCAATTATTGATAATAATAATGCAATCCAGGATTTAGTTGGAAAAGAATTTTATGTTAACTGTTGTACAAATTGTTGTCCTTGTAAGTTTGCTTTTACCAATGGAAATGGCGTTACACAAAAATATAATGGTTCACAAGGACTTGAAATATCTATTGGAATAAATGATAAATCAGGAAACCCATATAGCACGGCAGCTGATTTCTGCAAGTCTATCGTAGATGCAGGAACTTTCCGTTCACACGTTGAAACTGCCTGCGATGGCGGGAAATTATATTTTTTTGATACAGATAATAACAGCTGGTCTGATGCCTCAAAAAAACTAGCTTATTTTTGTGATGTTCCTAGCCCTTTTCCACCCACTATTTCTCATGTTTCTGGTGGGTTTTGGATCCAGACAGGCGCAAATAATTCACAAGGAGTTCAAATATTTACAGGCAACCTCAGTACAGATGTATTAAATATCTCAACCAGTAATTGTCTGACACGTGTAAATGCACAAGACACTTTGGAAAGAATTGATTTTGCAACAGATTATGTCTCCTCATTGAGAAGCAAGATTGGGGCACAATTTAACTGTTTAGAATATTCTGTATCTATTGATGACCTGAGTGCCGAAAATTTACAATATGCAGAAAGTAAAATACGTGACGCTGATATGGCAAAAGAGATGGTAAGATATGCTACTAACCAGATTCTGGTCCAGTCAGGACAGTCAATGTTAGCACAGGCAAACCAAACCATGCAAGGCATCCTGCAAATTTTACAATAAAATATAACGGCTAACAATTTCTTTTCTATCAAGAAACTGTTAGCCATTTTTATATAGATATAAACTGGTACTATAATTATGTACGTTTTAATTATACCAGTATTTTATGGAACCTATGTTTGCAACATATTATCCTCTAAAACTTCTTCTTTAAACTTTTCACCAGGCTGGTGGCAGACAGGACACTCATCTGGTGCCTTATCACCCTCATAAACATAACCGCATACTGTACATATAAATTTCTTCATAAATGTATCCCCTTTACTTCTCCTATATTGTTAAATATATTGTAACATGTAACTATATGGACATACAACAAGTAATTTATTTTGAGTTTCCACATTTTTTAAACTATACAAAGATTATATTACTCTGGCAAATTCCAAATGTTTTACCAAAAAGCAGCTGTTTGGATGCACTGGTGCTTAAGCCACGTATTTAATGCTTAATGGAAACTTTTATTTCTATATAAGCATTTGGGGCTTTATGCACCACTGCGCATCCATCCAGGCGGAATGTGTGCAAAGCCATATTTGCAATATGGCTTCTTAGTGGTAAACATTTGGAATTGCCAGCACCACTAACTTGTGTATCTGTTAAATTATAATGCAGACAAGCCCTCCGTTGCTGTCATTAATTACTTTTTGTATTGTTTCCTGCAGTTTGAGCTGGCTTTCATCAGTAAGTTTTCCCACCTTGCTTTCCATGCCTTCTTCAACAAGCTGGCGTACAGTTTTGCCAAATATATTAGTATCCCATATCCCCCCGTCACCACTTTCAGAATTTTGTCCTGAAATATACTGTATAAGGTCTTCTGCCTGCTGCTGTGTCCCTACAATAGGTGCAATTTCTGTTTCAATATTTGCCTGTATAAGATGTACAGAAGGGCTTGTTGCTTTAAGTTTGACACCATATTTACTGCCATGGCGTATAAGTTCAGGCTGGTCTATTGTAATCTCATCAACAGAAGGTGTAATTACACCATAACCCTTTCTATGGACTTCATTCCATGCATCACTTATCTTTCCTATCTCATTCTTTTTTGCAGCATATTCTTTAAGCAGGTGTATAAGCTGGTATTCCCCTTCCACAGGAACTCCTACAAGTTCGCTTAAAACCTGGTAATACCTGCTGTCATCAAATACAACAGATATCTTTATCCTGCCATTCTCCATTCCAATATGTTCAATCCTGAATTCTTTTATGTATTCGCTTTCAGATGCGAAATTATCAGATGTTATGTCATTTATAACAGAAATCTTTGCCAGTATTGCACGCACATTATCTATAAGCTCTTTTTTAAGCCAGTGGGAAGGCTTAAGCATTTCAACCCATTTTGGCATATGGAATTCTACCTGGCTTACTGGGAATGAAGCAAGAAGTTTTTCCATAATTTTCTGCACATCCTCCATCCGCAGCTGGTTACAGTTAAGTGCTGTTGCCTGTACCTGGTATTTACTGTTAATATTTCTTACAGTTTCCTGTGCTTCATCACTAAATGGTTTTGATGAATTTACTATTACAATAAATGGCTTACCTATAGCTTTAAGCTCCTGTATAGTCCTTTCCTCCGGTTCAATATATGCCTCTCTTGCAATATCACCAAAGCTTCCGTCCGTAGTTACTACTATTCCTATTGTTGAATGGTCATGTATAACTTTGCGTGTCCCTAGTTCTGCTGCCTGTGTAAATGGCATAGGTTTATCAGACCATGGTGTCATAACCATCCTTTCACCATCGCCCTCTTCAAGCCCTCCTGCACCTTTTACAATATACCCCACACAGTCTATAAGCCTTACTTTCACCTGGTTGTCACCATAAAGGTTTATTAAAGCAGCTTCTTTAGGTATAAACTTAGGTTCTGTAGTCATAATTGTCTTGCCAGCGGCAGACTGTGGCAGTTCATCAACTGCCCTTTCCTTGTCATGTTCATCTTTAATTTCTGGCAATACAAGCAGTTCCATAAATCTTTTAATAAATGTAGATTTTCCGGTTCTCACAGGACCACATACCCCTAGATAAAATTCACCATTTGTACGTTCTGCTATATCCTTATATACCTGAAATCCGTTCATATGCTCCTCCAATCTCCGGACATCTTTTTATCCTGCCATCTGGACAAAGAGTACAGCAAACACCACCCATTGTCTTCAATGCACACCTTTATCCGGTTTAACTATCTATATGAAGCATATCCAGATATTAGAACAAATTAATTTTTTCCATATTTGCAAATACAAAAAGGGAACATAAAAATGTTCCCTTATAGGCATTAGCTGCTTACTTGATGAAGTTAAAATACATTATAAAATCTTTACTAGTATAACTTTGTTATATACTAATCAAGGCTTTCCAGGCTGTCAATTAATGAACGCAGCTCATCAGGGCTCATTGATGACAACCCCTTGTTTACTGCAAGCCCAAAAATTATTAAACCAATAGTTAAAACCAACCCGATTGCCGCACATATAACACCAGCTGTGGCAAGTCCCTTTCCAGGCAGGTTTTTGACAAGTACCATAATTGAAAATACAAGCCCAAGTATTCCAAGAATAGCTGAAATATACCATGCACAGCAGCATACGATTGATAAAATACCACATACCATTCCTGCTATTGCAAATCCAGATGCGTTTTCCGTTGACTGGCTGTACATCTGTGCAAGGTTCTGCTGTGTATTTTGTGAAGTACCAGCCTGTGTAAAACCATCATCTGGTTTCTTTTCAAAATTATTATCTTCCATTAAAAATCCTCCTATGTTTTTTATGTATACACATTTCAACGTATGATATAATTTTACCATTTATACGTATATATTGCAAATATTATATTTGAGAAAATTAGTTTTTATTCTGGAAAAATAAAACCCCCATATTATTTTTATTGGCATATCCTGCACATTACCCAATACGCAGCACATCAACACCATATACCAGAAGCATTATATCTTTTATAACGAACTGTACAAGAAGGATTACAATCCCAAAATATATATAACCATTCCTGAATTTCATATATGGAAACTTTTCTTTTGAAAGTATAGCAAGTGTTCCTCTTGTCATAAAAATTATATAAAGTATGCCACAATATGGTACAAACGGATGGTATCTGAAAGACCTGGCCCAGTGCCCTTGTATAAAAGCAGCAACAGCCCTTGTACCACCACACCCTGGGCAGTAAAGGCCTGTAACTGACTTAAATGTACAGTCTGGAATTTTAAATGGTGTAAATACAAGTACTGCAATACCAGCTGCAGATACTGCAGCAAACACCAGGCCTGCAAGATACAGTTTATATTCTACCCTTTTATCTGGAAACATCTTTCCTCCTTAAGAGCTATATTATTCTGTTCTATATATTCTATTTTAATATATTTCCCATTATCCAACATATAAAGGAAATCATCTATCATCCCAGGAGTACCCTGTATCTCACACTCCACAGTGCCATCATAGAGGTTGCGTACCCAGCCAGTTGCACCAAGCCTCTGTGCAATATAATTTGCATGGTACCTGAAACCAACCCCTTGCACACGCCCATGGAATATAAAATGTTTTCTTATATAATCTTCCCTCAATTTCAAATCTCCATTTCTTTAAATCCTTTTGAATAATGCAGTTTCTCATCCTCTGTAATAAATACTGCATATACATCTTCCAGTGATTCCACAAATTCCATTCCCTTTTTAAGCCCAAGTGCAAAACATGTTGTTGAAAGTGCATCACCGTCTACTGACTCTTTTGAAACCACTGTAACAGCAACAAGCCCGTTATTATATGGATATCCGTCTGCTGGGTTTAAAATATGGTGGTAAACCTTTTCATCCTGCACAAAATATCTTTCGTATATACCAGAAGAAACAATAGACAAATCATCAGCTTTTATTGCTGTAATTACTTCATTCCTGTCTGCAAATGGCTGCTGTACGCCTATGCGGAACGGAGAGCCATCAGCTTTACTTCCTATACACAGCACATTGCCTCCAAGGTTTATTATGCCACTTGTAACACCACTATCTTCAAGGTATTTCTTAAGTTTGTCTGCAATAAAACCTTTAGCTATAGCTCCAAGCTCTATACCCATTCCAGGAATTTTTAATACCAGTTTCCCATCTTCCAGTTCCATATTTTTATAACTTGTAAGCTTTACTGCCTCTTTTAACTGCTGTTCTTCTGGTACTTCAGGGCTTTCTGCCATAAAGTCCCATTGTGAGCTTACAGGTTCTATTGTAATATCAAAGGCCCCATCTGATAATTTTGAATAATAAAGCCCCTTTTCAAGTATCTCATACATTGCAGAAGATATCTGGAATTCAATGCTCCCGTCATCCATTAAACGGAACGGGGCATCATTATCTACAAGGCTTTTTATATCTTCTTCTGGGATTTTTGCATTTTTATTTATATTTTTCTTTCTTACCTCCAGGTAAGCTTTTTCAATTTCATTTATATTATAAAGCTCACTTCCCTTTAATGTCCTGCTAAATAATTTCTCATATACTGTACATCTTAAAACACATTCATCCAGCAAATCTTCACTGCCGCCTTCGTACAAAGTTATTGTATATGTTGTATTAAATGCAAACCCTGTTCTCACAAGTTCCTGGCTTGTACCAGTAGATTTCTGGCCAGCACTGCATCCTGTAACCAAAAATATACAAACATTTAATATACATAAACAAATAATACTTTTTACCAGTTTGTATTTACTATAAATTATTGATGATGCTGTCTGCAAGTTCCCTCTCCTCCTGTGTAAGCTCTGCATTTTCCAGTAAATCAGGCCTCATTAACGCAGTACGTATTACTGACTGCTCCCTGTACCATTCTGCAAGCTTCTTATGGTTTCCAGACAAAAGGACAGGCGGCACGCTTCTATCACGCCAGTGCTCTGGTCTTGTATACTGCGGATATTCCAGCAGGCTGCCAGAGAATGATTCTGTCTGTGCAGAAATACAGTTATTTAACACACCTGGCACAAGCCTGGATATTGCATCCATCATTACAAGGGCAGGAAGTTCCCCGCCTGTAAGCACATAGTCGCCAATAGAAACATAATCTGTAACAATTTCTTCTATTACACGTTCATCTATACCTTCATAATGCCCACATAAAAATATAATATCCTCTTCGTCTGCATACTCTGCTGCAAGTTTCTGGCTGAAAGTCCTGCCCTGTGGTGTAAGGTATACTACCCGCACAGGTGGTTTTCTGTTTTCTGCAGTACCCTGGTTTCTTTCCTGTATCTGCCCACATATATATTTATAGCACATATACACTGGTTCTGCTTTCATAACCATGCCAGCACCGCCCCCATATGGGTAATCATCCACACTGCCACTGCGGTTTCCTGCAAAGTCCCTGATATTAACAGCATTTACACTAATATACCCTGCCTTTATTGCCCTGCCTGTTATGCTTTCACCCATTGCATTATCTATAAGGCCTGGAAATAATGTCATAACATGAAAATTCATTTTAATCAAGTAATCCTTTCATTATATGGACTGTAATAATATTTGTTTCTGTATTTACTTCCTTTACACAATCAGGTATATCTGGCAGCAGTACATCTTTTCCATTATGTGTCACTACAAATACTAAGTTAGCACCTGTTTCCATTACATCTTTAAGAATACCAAAGTCTTCTCCCTCATCAGTTACTACTTTCATCCCAAGCATATCTGCAATATAACATTCCCCCTCCTCAAGAGGAATTGCATTTTCCCTTGTTACATACAGTTCACAGCCCTTGTATTTCTCTATATCATTTATATTATCAATACCTTTGAATTTCACAATCACAAGGTTTTTAAAATACCTTGCAGATACAACCTCCAAAGTTTTCTGTTCTTTTCCAGTATCAAGTATAACATCTTTAAGGTAATCAAATCTCTTTGGCTCCCCTGTTGTAGGAAATACCTTTACTTCACCACGTATACCATGTGTATTGGCAATAACGCCAACCCTGAACAAATCTGACATATTTACCTCCCGTTTCATTCCTCACATATGGCTAAACCAAAAAGCGCCTATACCAAATGGCACAGGCGTTTAACCAACATTACTGTCCTATTTCAACGGTTACTTTCTTATCAGTTCTAGAAGCAGCCGCCTTTACCATTGCACGTATTGCTTTGGCAATGCGGCCTTGCTTTCCAATAACCTTACCCATATCATCCTGTGCAACTTTCAGCTCATAGATGATTTCATTATCTTTTTCAGTCTCTGTTACAGTGACCTCCTCAGGGTGGTCAGCAAGTGACTGTGCAAGAACTTCTATTAATTCTTTCATTACCTTGAACCTCCCTTAACTGCATAGATGGATAATTTGAAATATTATTCCATAATGCCAGCATGCTTTAAAAGCTTACCTACTGTTTCAGTTGGCTTTGCGCCATTAGCAAGCCACTTCTTAGCGCTTTCCTCATTAAACTTAAATACGCTAGGGTCATGGTTTGGGTCATAAGTGCCGATTTCCTCTATAAACCTTCCGTCTCTTGGAGACCTTGAATCAGCTACTACTATTCTATAAAAAGGAGCTTTCTTCTTGCCCATTCTTCTTAACCTGATTTTAACCATTTCTTAATTCACCTCCTTAAAATTTGTATCTATATCCAAATGCTATTAAAATAACATCCAAATACCCTACAGCCCAAAAGGCAGCTTAGGCAGTCCCAGCTTGCCTTTTTTCTTACCTTTGCCAGACATCATTCCAGACATCTGTTTCATCATTTTTTTAGACTGTTCATACTGTTTCATAAGTTTATTAACTTCTGATATGTCAACCCCTGCACCTTTGGCAATACGCCTTTTTCTTGAAGGGTTTATTATTGCAGGGTTTCCTCTTTCTTCAAATGTCATGGAATATATTATTGCCTCTATTCCTTTAAACATATCATCATCTATCTCAATATCACTTGGCAGACCCATTCCTGGCAGCATGCTTAAAATGCTCTTTATACCACCCATCTTCTTTAACTGCCCCATCTGGTCAAGGAAATCATTAAAATCAAACTCTGCCTTGCGGAACTTACGTTCCATCTCTTTTGCTTTGTCCTGGTCAAGCTCTGCCTCTGCCTTTTCAATAAGAGTAAGCACATCACCCATTCCAAGGATACGTGATGCCATGCGGTCAGGATAAAACTGTTCAAGGTCTGAAAGCTTTTCACCCATTCCTGCATAAAGTATAGGACATCCTGTTACAGCCCTTATTGAAAGCGCTGCACCGCCTCTTGTATCACCATCAAGCTTTGTAAGTATAACACCATCAATTCCTATTTTTTCATTAAATGACTTTGCAACATTAACTGCATCCTGTCCAGTCATTGCATCCACAACAAGAAGTGACTGCGTAATATCAACATTTTCTTTTATCTCTATAAGCTCAGCCATCATGTCTTCATCAATATGAAGACGTCCTGCTGTATCAAGTATAACGACATTAAGGCTGTTTTTTACCGCATGTTCTATAGCGGCTTTTGCTATATTGGCAGGTGTATGGTTTGTTCCCATTGAAAACATTTCAACACCTTGTTTGCCAGCATTGACTTTAAGCTGTTCTATAGCAGCTGGACGGTAAATATCACATCCAACAAGCAGCGGGTTACGCCCTTTTGATTTAAGCTTTCCAGCAATCTTAGCTGTAGTGGTAGTTTTTCCTGCACCTTGCAAGCCACACATAAGGATAACTGAAACTTCGCTGGAAGGTTTAAGCTTAATTTCTGTTGTTTCACTGCCCATAAGGGCTACAAGCTCTTCATTGACAAGCTTTACTACCATCTGTCCAGGCGTAAGGCTGTTCATTACATCCTGTCCTACAGCCCTCTCCTGTATGGTTTTTATAAAATCTTTTACTACTTTAAAATTCACATCTGCCTCAAGCAATGCCATCTTAACTTCTTTTAAAGCAGCCTTTACATCCTCTTCTGTAAGACGCCCTTTGCTGCGAAGGTTCTTAAAAACATTTTGTAATTTTTCAGTAAGACTATCGAATGCCATAGTAACCTCCTAAACTATACATTGTTAAATATAACACACTCTTTGGCACAAAGAGAAGTATAATATAAGAACCTGGTAATGTCAAGTTTTTTTCTTGACAAACCACGTCCATTTTATAAATTCCAATAATTTTTATTTATTTTTGAGGGGGGGGGGACGGACGGTTTCCATGCCAGAGCCAGAATATTCCACACAGGGGTACGCTTCCGCTACGATAACCCACGCAACAGTGCATAGTATCCTTGTTTTATAAAAGAAATTGGCATTTCTTTTATAAAACCTAAGACAGGATACAAGCACTGGCGGGGTTAAAGTACCCCTTTTGTGGAATTATTGCTGGCTCTGGCACCGGAAACCCTGTGTAATGGCACTCTCAAAAGATAAATAGAAACTATTGGAATAAAATTTATGAAACGGACGTGCGTTTGTCCTGGTCTGGAATTGACATATAAGTAAAAAATAATTATCCAGAAAAAATCCTTACTCCAAAAAATTTAAAAAACAAATTACTATTAATATTGACAGTGATACGATTGACTTTTTCAAATTGCAAAGCGAAGATTCCGACATACCATATCAAACTCTTATCAATCTGTATCTTTCCGACTGCGCAAAACAGAAAAAACAGCTACAAATATCATGGAAGTAAAAAATCCAACCACTATTGGTTTTAAAACCAATAACGGTTGGATTTTTAGACAATGGAGCTGAGGGAAACCAGACTCCTGTCCGGACATATATCCAATGTATTTCTACTGTCATAGCGGTTTTATCATCCCCTCCATATAACGCCCACAAGAAGGCTTTATCCTTTAGCAGCTTCATATATACTTGTAAACAATTTATAAGATTTATTTTATATAATTCTGCAATATACAGCAGTTTTCCAATGCCATGGTAAAAATATTATGCCATTAAAGGGGTGTTTTTAGAAACGCCAGTACTTGAATCTGGTTTCTTCAGATTCTATGTACTGTTGCGTTTCTAACACAGCGCAAGCGTACCCCTGGATGGAATAATTTTTTACCATGGCATGGAATCTGCGTTATATCATTATATTTCTATAAAAAGTATATTGTTTATTTTACTTTTACAGACCTGGTTTTTGACCATTCAGAATATACTTTTGCTTTTTTACCATTATTTTTAACTTCCTTATAAGTACGTACCCTTATATAATACTTTTTCCTTGACTTCTTGCATTTAACAACTTTACTGGTTTTAGAAGAATTGTTCTTTCTTTTGTAAACAGTCTGTTCAATTGATTTCTTTGGAAAATTCTTTTTTGTTGAATATTGTATCTGGTAACCTGTTACTTTTGCCGTACAGAAGAAATTTACCTTAATCTTCTTTTTTGATGTTCTACAACTTAAAAGTTTTGGAGCTTTTGGAACTACTTTAAACTTCTTAAGAAGCTCTGCTGTACCTCCATATTTTTCCCCTTTAAAAGTTACTTTGACAGTATAAATCCCCATATCTGGGCCTATAGGAGCAACTGTATAATCACTTTCACTGTTTAAAAGGTTTCCTTCACTATCTTTAATTTCAATATAAGAATAAATATTAATATCCTTTTTTGTATATATGGCATAGTCTTTTTTCAGTTTTATAGTTTTTATTTTATTAATTTTTGTACTGCTTAAAACACTGTTACAATTTACACATTTAGTATTAATACTTCCATCTATATTTAATAATGCTTTTTTAGTTACAGGAGTACCTGCTTTATGTCCAGCAGCTGGTGTTTTAACTCCATCTCTTATAATATCACCACAAAGACTGCACTCTGTATGGCCGGTACCCTCTGTTAAACATCCTGGTTCTTTTTCACCCTCTTTAGTGTATAATACTGTCTGGTCTTCTTTGCAGGCATCCCTGCTAATTGTTATCACTATAAATGTAGTAAAATAGTCTTCTGCATCCTCTGCTGTATATAATGCTGTTGCTTTAGCTGAACCTCCTGCTGGAATAGTTTTCCCAAAATACTTTTCATCCCATTCCCATCCATCTGGAAGTGGTACTGTTTCTACTGTTTTTACTTTATTACCAACTTTAATTGTATCATCTTTCATATTTTCTGGCATGTTTTTCTTAAAAATAGCAATAAGGTTTATGTTTCTTTCTGGTACAAATGTATACTCTGCTTCTGTACTAACCTGTTGCCCGTCTTCTGTCCACTCTATAAATACATAACCAGGTGTTGCCTCAGCTTTCACTGTAACTGTATCCCCATTAAATACTACTTTCTGGCCACTTACTTTGCCAGTTTCCTCTTGTTCTGTTGAAACCTTAACATTAAAAATATTTTCTGGTAAATCTATATAATATCCTGGTATAAAAAAAGGCTTATCCATAGGCTCTGGTTTTTCTGTAACAGCAGGAATCTCTGGCTCTGGGGGTTGTGTTGGTTCTGAGGTTGGGGTTGGTTCCGGAGTCTGTGTTGGTTCTGGGGTTGGGGTTGGTGCAGGTTCCGGGGTCTGTGTTGGTTCTGGGGTTGGGGTTGGTTCCGGTTCTGGAGTTTGTGTTGGCTTAGAAGTATCTATTGTTTCTGGGGTTTGCGTTGGTTCTAGGGTTGGTGCGGGTGGGTCTGTTGTTATTAATTTTTCCCCTCTGTTTCCTGGTATATTATAAATATATTTTTGTTTAGTAATACCTCCTCTAACTGCTGTCTTTGTAGTAACTGGCAATGCACTAATAACTATGGACAGCGCCACAATACTACTTAAGATTTTATTCCTCATAAATACACTCCTTTTTACAATAGTGTACTGTCTTTTATATACAAACAGTACACTATTTTTTAATTACTCTGTTTTCACAGTCTTAATATTTGACCATCCAGAAAATACCTTTACAGTTTTTCCATTATATTTAACTTTTTTATAAGTACGTATCCTTATATAATATTTCTTATTTGATTTTCCGCTTTTAAAAGAGATTGAAACTTTTTTATTATTTTTTATAGTTATTTTTTTAGCAGTTTTCTTTGTAAATTTCTTGTTTAATGAATACTGTATCTGGTAGCCTGATGTCTGTTTTCCTTGTTTCTTCCATTCCAATACAAATCCTTTTTTCTTTGACTTCACATTAGAAATATTTGTACCTTTAGGACATATTTTATAGGTTTGTTCTGTTGTTCCATTATATCTGCCTGTAAAAGTTATTTTAATATTATAAATTCCTGCCTTTTTCATTCCTTTTGCCCAGGAAACCTTATAATCAGTTCCCTGTTCCAGAATGTTTCCTTTACTATCTTTGACAGATACTAGAGGATGCTGGGTTTTATTGTTATAAGTTCCACTTTTTGGAGAGAGTTCTATTTTAGCTGCTTTATTAATAACCGTATTATTTAAAACAGTACTGCATTTTATGCATTTACTTATAATACTTCCATCTTTATTTATTGTTGCCTTTACAATTACAGGTGTATCTTCTGTATGGCCATTAGCTGGTACTTTAATGCCATCCCTTACAATATCACCACAAATCCTGCACTCTGTATGTCCAATGCCGTCTTTTGTACAATCTGGTGCATATTCTCCTTCCTTTGTATATAATACTGTCTGGTTCTCTTCGCATATATCCCTTGTAATTGTTACTTTTAATTCTGTATTAATATACTCCTTGGCATCTTCTGCAGTATAAACTGCCATTGCAGTAACAGAACCGCCTGCAGTAATAGTTTTTGTGCTGTCCTGGCTGCTCCATTCCCATCCGTCTGGAAGTGGTACAAGAGATACGGTTTTTATACTATTGCCAACATGTATTGTATCCTGTACCCCGTTTACTGGTACATTCTTTTTAAATACTGCAGTAAGTGTCCTGTTTTTCTCTGCTTTAAATGTATATTCTGCATCTGTACTGGCTCTCTTGCCGTCTTCCTGCCACTCCATAAATATATACCCATCATTTGCCACAGCTTTAACTGTAATAGTTTCACCTTCCATTGCTTCTGTTCTTCCAGAAACTTTACCACCGTCAGCCGGGCTTGCCACCAGGACATTTGTAATAACATTCTTTACAGGAATATATGGGAATGGTATAATATTTCCTGGTTTCTGTGTACCATCAGGACTTGGTGATGGTGTCCCTCCTGCTGGTGGAACTGGTGTTTCTTCTGTAGATGGAGGGACTGTTACAGAAGGTATTTCTTCATAAACTGGTTCAGCTATAACCTCACTTGCTGGCATAATAAACTGGCTGTCTGTTATAACTAATGTAGAAGGAATAACCTTCCACTCCTTAAACTGTTTACCTTCTGCTTTTTCTGGTACAAGTGTTACACTATCACCTTTCTTATAGTATTCTATAACTGTACCACCTGGCTGCTTTATTGTAACTTTATACATCTTTTCAAAAACTGCCTCTGCCGTTACTGCTTCTGCTGGCATTTTAAACTGGTTGTCTGTTATAACTAATTTATCAGGAGTAGTTTTCCATTCTTTAAACTTTAACTCCTCTGTACTAGCTTCTGGCACAAGGGTTACTATTTCTCCTTCCTTATAATATTCTGTATACTCATTTTCTTTCTGCTTTACTGTAACTGGATAAAGCTGTTCATTATTATTTGTGTAAAAACTGTCACCTTTCTTAACAAGACCTGTGCCTGTAAAATTTAATAAATCATTATTCTCTGGCAAAACAACAGTTCCATTATTTACTATCTGTCCTTGGCCTGATACTTGCAAAGATGCACTGTCTGGTATGGTAAGCACTATATCTTCTGGTACTGAAACAGACGCACCGTCTGGTACAGTAAGGGTTGCACCATCTGGCACAGTAAAGTTATCTGCAATCTCTATATCACCATATACATTTCCATTATTACCATCAAAAATTATGCTGGATTCTAATAATGAATCCGTACTTTCATATCCTTTTATTCCATCTGCTACAACAATACTTCCTGAAACTGTAATCTTTCCAGTACGTGGTATAATTGACGGATTCTGGGAATCTTCTCCTTTTGATACATTTACAACAGGACTGCTGCCACCCTCTTGCTTAATAATATTGACATTTTTGGCATAAAGTCCTGTCTCCTTCCCGCTGCAAGTTACATTGCCTCCAGTAATATTAAGAGTCTGTGTATCTTCACCAGATAAATCATTCGATTGAATATGTATACATGAGAATCCTGATTTAATATTTATATCACCACCAGAAATATTAACTGTCTGGTTTCCGTCATTCTGGGCTGGAATACCTGCAACAACAATACCAGACTGTGAAACATCAATATCAACTGTACCTCCGCTAATATTAACAGGCCCGTTTATTGTATAAATACCATCTGTCTTAACAATTTCTTCTGGCACATTTATCTTAAGGCTTCCTCCCAGCACAGAAAAATCTTTCATAATTATACAAAATGCTGAATTTGTACTAATGTCCCCAGATTTAATAGTAACAGACCTTCCAGAAAAGGCATACAATAAACTATTCGGCAAACCATATACTATATCCAGGCTTCCTTCTCCGTCTTCACTGATTATATAATCAGATATACTTTTCTTACCATTCCCTCCATTTTCTTCCATATTTGAAGAAAATACAGGTCCATCTTTCTTTTGTGTAATTTCTAATATATTGTGTCCACGCAATACAATATTTACTTCACTGTTTTCTGTTGTTAAATTATTAAAACAAAAAACATTGTCATATGTTTCTGACTGTATATAGCAATTCTCCAGTATCAGTGTACCCCCCCCCGCCTGGCCTGGTATCCACTGCCATCCTCCGCTTTCATCACCTGCAGCTTCTTCTGCCAGTACAAGAGTATCTGTAAGTACAAGTGTTGGCGTTCCTGCCGCCTCAGCTTTTATATAAGCTGGGAGTGTACACAATACCATAGACAATGCAATAATAAAACTTAAAACTTTCTTTGCCATAATAACCCTTTCTGCCGCCTATACGGCTTAAAAATAATGAAAAATGTTATCTTTTGTATTTCTCAAAGCTGTAATATAATAACTGTTGTTAAACAAAACTAATTATTTAACCTTAACTTTCATTGAAATTGTTTTGTACATGCCATTCTTTAATACAACCTTTGCTTTCACTGTAACAGTTCCTGGTTTCTTAGCAGTAATCTTTCCTTTGTTTGAAACTGATGCAATTTTTTTCTTTGATGAATAATAAGTAATCTTCTTTATATTTGCTTTATTTAATTTGCTGCTTAAAGTAAATTGTATTTTTTTACCTTTTTTAACGTTAACCCTTGATTTCTTTACTGTTATTGAATTATAAATTTTTTTATTTATTTTCTGGCTTTCCTTTCCAGAAACTAACTCATAAGTTTTATTATCTTTCATGGAAATCTGTATATTCCCTGTATTATTTATTGTATATATCTTGGAATTTATCATTGTATATTCACCAGTTTTTGTATTTAACTCATAAATATAAAGCTTATTTCCAGCAGCCAGGTCTTTAGTATATACACTAACTTTATACTGTTCTTTGCCAGCTTTATCTTTGGCAGTTATAGTAATTTTAACATCTGTTGTACCAGATGCTTTTATAATCTGTTCTGCTTCGTCTTTAGATAAAGTTATTTTATTTCCACTGTCTGTTGTTTTACTTACAGCAGCATTTGCTTCTTTAACTTTACCTCCGGATATTTCTGTTACTATTGTTGTAACACTGCCATCAGGATTTGTAATTGTATTATTTATAGATGTATCTTGTACAGGCACTGGGGAAGGTGTAGTTAAAACAGGTATATCTGGAACAGAAACAGGAGCAGGGGTACTTGTTGGTTTAATCCCACTATTTTCTGTATTAGGGGTACTTGTTGGTTTAATTCCACTATTTCCTGTACCAGGAACACTTGTTGCATTACTGCCTGGGGAATTGTCTGTTGTATTTTCTTCTGTTGTCCCTGTGTCCCCGCCTGGTGTATTTACAACTGCTCCCCATATTGCCCCCGTATTCCCTCCTGTTATTACAGCTTCAATACTTCCTGTATTAGCAGATACCGTATCTGTACTTAATATATAATTACATGCCATTTCACCTGATAGTACAATATCTGTTGCTATTATTTTTTTATTATTCCCTGCGTCTGCACTTTCATATTTATATTTAGCTGCAGCACCAGTTTTAGTTCTATCTTTTTCCAGTACTCCTTCTAAAATAATTGAAAGTGTATTAACTGTTGCACCTTCTACAGATGTAGTTTTGTCATACTTCTTCGTTACTGTACCAGAAATTGAAGGAACAACATTTTTCTTAGCTACTTCCAGCTCATATAATGCTTCTGCCGGGTTATATGTATTATCCCCTGCTTTTACAGCTGTAATTATTACTTTTCCTGCACCAGTTATGGAAGCAGTGCTGCCATCTATAACAAGCACACCATTATCTTCTGGCACACTATAAGTTATGGCACCATTACCACTTCCTCCTGTAACAGACAGCCCAAAGCTTTCATCTCCATAAATTTTTTCTGTTATTTCTTTAATAAAAAGAGGTTTCTGGTCTTTTCTTGCTTCTTTAATTGTACCTGCCACTGCTGTTACTGCTTCACTATCTAAATAATAATTACCTGATGCATCACCTGATAAAGAAATATTGGACGCTGTTACTTCTTTTCCTTCCCCGGTTTGTGCATCTTTATAGGCAAATTCTGCTGATGCCTCTACTTTCCCTTTATCCTTATCAAGTACACCATTTAATACAACTGATAAAGTATTTTCTGATGCATTTTCTACAGATGTATTGCCATCATAATATTTTTCCACTGTCCCTGTAAGCACTGGGGTAAGGCTTTTCTTAGCTACTTCAAGCATGTATGTTGTTTCTGCCTGGTTATAATTATCATCCCCTGCCTTTACAGCTGTAATTGTTACTTCTCCTGCACCAGTTATAGAAGCAGTGCTTCCGTCTATAACAAGCACACCATTATCTTCTGGCACACTCCATGTTATAACACCACTGCCGCTTCCTCCTTCTGCTGTAAGCTCAAAGTCCCCATCACCATAAACTTTATCTGGTATTTCTGAAACCACCAGTTCATCCTGGTTTACCTTTTTTACATAATTACTGCCAGACAATTCCAATACCTGTTCTGGATAAAGTGATTTTGTAATATCATCATATCCAAAATAAAAGTTCTGTCCGTCACGTGTAAATGTATATTCTTTATCAACACTTCCTGGAAGACCTGCAAGAAACAACATATCTGGATTTCCCATAGCATTGTCATCACAGTTTGTAATATCTGCCATATAATTTTTACCATCTTCCATAGTTACGATATTCCACATATGAGGTCCATAATTGCCGCTGTCATCTCCTAAATTCCCAGTAACAATATAACACCTTATATCATTTTCAAATATGCTCTTTTCACATAAATACGCAAACGCCTTCGCATAGCCTTCACACACTACATTTGTATCAGTGTCACCATCAAATACATATACAAGCTGCCATGGGTCTGTATATGATACAAGACCTGCGTCTGATTCTGCAGAATTATATTCATTCAGGCTGCATATTTCCTGCATATAAGCCTGCAGCTTATCATAATCATCCATTGAAGCGTACTTTGCAACAATATTATCTGCAGCTGCTTTTGCTTCCTGCGCACGGTTTACCATTTCTACATCGATTGCATAATTATCATATGTTAACTGCCCATCCTGCATATATAACTGGGCATAATCACTTGCAACATCAAATCCAAACAATAAGTTTGTTATTTCATATCTGCCATCTGAGTATGATGCTTCGTACTCAACCGCACACCCATATAATTTATTATACCAGTACAGTTCATATGGACAGTCTGCAAGCAGCATATATAATATATTATCAATTTTACTATCAACAATATTCTGGACTTCTTCTGGAAATACATCATTACTTCCATTGGCATACTCCACACTTAATTTTATATTGCCTTCAATGGTATCATCAATATAAAACACTGTTAATTCTCTTTGGCCATCTCCTATCTCTGTTAAAACATTTTTTAATGCATTATACAAATCACGTTCTGCATCAGTTTCCAGTCCGCTTAAATCAAAATTTCCAAGGGAATATGGCGCAGCTCCCCCATAAAACAGCTGTTCAAGGTATCCATCAAATAATTCATTATTACTAATGCCATATTCATCCTTAGCAACAATCTGTGTTTTCTTTACAAATACCTTTTCTTCTGGCGGGACATCCTGTACAGAAGCATTAGTTTTAACTGATGGAAAACTTATGCTGCCTGCCACCAGGGCGGCTGCTGCCACCAGGGCAATTCCACGTTTCCAAATTAACTTAAATTTTGTCATTACAGATATTTTCCTTTCTTAAAGCCAGACAGATATCCACAATCTGCGTGGCTTGCTGCTTATAACCTTATTGTCCGTTGTCATTTAGTTAAACATCACTTACATTTTTAATAAAAGTGGCTGTTTACAAGCGGAATCTTCTTACAATAAGGTTAAAATCCTACATTTTCTTTACTGGTTCCATAATTCTGGGCTTATATATAAACACATTACATATGGTTTACAAATATTCCAGAAATGGTGATATAAGGATATTCCAAAAAATAACCAGTGACAATATATTTAACCCAAGTGGATAATTTTTAACTCAAACGGCATATAATTTATACTTGTAATATTTTTATTCTAAATTTATAATATATAAAACATAGTATTTAACCAAAAAACATGTGGCTAGGAGGAATTATAATGAAAATTGCATTAATAGATGATGAACCTGCAGAACTGGCACGCCTTTCAGAAATAATAAGAAAACAATGGCAGGCAGCTTGTGGGATGTCATGCACTATTGATACTTTTTGTAATGGCAAAGATTTCTTATCCTCCTGGAAGGCAGGAGAATATGGTGTAATTGTACTTGACATATACCTGGATGGTATTACCGGAATTGAAATTGCCCGTAAAATCCGTGAAACAGACAGTAACACCCAGCTTGTATTCTGCACTACAAGCAATGAATTCGCCAGTGAAAGTTATGAAGTTGATGCACAGTATTATATACTTAAACCATTTTCAGAAAAAAATATAACAGATATGCTTTCCCGCTTAAATTTTAATAAAAACAACAGCCCACATTCTTTAATTCTGCCAGACGGACAAGAAATACTTCTTAGAAATATTATTTTTACTGAATATTTTAACCATATTGTAACAATACACAATAAAAAAGGCAGGGATACAAAGACAAGGATTACCCACGGCAGACTCGAAGAACTACTATGCTGCCATCCATATTTTTGTTGCTGCTCCAAAGGCATAATTGCAAACTTTTATGAAGTAAAAAACCAGGATAAAGATATTTTCCTTATGAGTGACGGAAGCCAAATACCTATAAGCCGGAGAAAATCAAAAGATGTACAAAATTCTTATATTAAATTTTGTTTTGAACAGATGCGTAAGGAGGTTTATTTATGATTTTTTCTTCTTATCACATTATTGAAATTACCATATATACTATATTGAGCCTTCTTCCGTATATATTTCTGGCACTTTGCCCATTTTATGACAGCCTGCGTTTTTCAAAACCTGTAACAGTGCTTTTAGTATTAATACTTATGGTATTCCAGGCTGCAGGTGCTTTTATTGCTTCTGTACTTCCAGCTTCACAAAAAGGGATTCTTAATACTTTTAGTACAGCTACTTATTTTTTATTTTACTTTATAGCTATTAAGTCACACTTTGGAAAGATACTATTTACCCTTTTTATGCTGTCAAATATTTCAAACCTTATTATTGTTGTTTCAAAATGTCTTGAAGGAATAGTAACACCACAACTGGCTGTACAGACATACAGATGGTCTTTTTCTGTTGCAATATTTATAACACAGCTGTTTTTACTTATCCCATTATACTTTTATATACGGAATATTTTTACAAATGCTGTTAAAAGAAACCCTTCTTCCCCAATATGGTTTTATCTATGGGCAATCCCTGCAACATTCTATCTTATAGGAGCATATGAGCTTTACTGCAGCGGGCAGACTGCCTTAGAAACCGCCTTACAGCCTGTACACACACTTTTCTTGTTAATTATTAATATTGGTGCTTTCCTTATCTACCATATAGTAGTATGTCTTATTAATGAATATGATAAAACTTCTTTTCTTGAGAACCAGAACCACCAGCTTGCACTGCAAAAACTGCAATACGAAAACCTTACCAATAAAATTTCTGAAGTACAGCGCACAAAACATGATATGCACCACCATATTACCACTATGACAGCTTATCTGCACAATGGTAAAATTAAAGAACTTGAAGATTATTTATACAATTACCAGCAGACATTGCCTGATAACAGCCCTATTGTTTATTGCAAGAATTATGAAATAAATCTCCTGCTGCTTTATTTTGCGCAGCAGGCCAAAAATAATAATACTACATTCTCTGTATATGCTGATATCCCAGCGGAACTGGATATTGCTGGAATTGACATATCTGTACTGCTTGGCAACCTTCTTGAAAATGCTATTGAAGCCTGCACTTTACAGCCAGAAAGTAACAGGCATATTATTGTAAGGGGACAGATTAAAAATAATTCACTTTTCCTTACTATTGACAACACATTTAACGGAAAAATACAGCAGGACAAAAACGGGGTTTATATTTCTACTAAACATAGCGGGACGGGGCTTGGCATTAAATCTGCCAGGCAGATTACAATGCGCTATAACGGCGTATTCCAGGTTACACAAAAGGATGGAATGTTTTGTGTATCTGTATTGCTCTGCCTGAAATAGACAAGACCAGCCGGAAACTTTACATTTCCACTTCTATTGTATAACTTTTTTCAAAAACTTCCCCTGTTTCAAGCTTATTGCCATACTCCCTTTCTTCAAGACTGCCTTCAAACCCTGCCCTGTCACACCTTCCATACCAAGGTTCAATACAGATAAATGGAGCCTGTTTCTTTGCTGGAGACCATATCCCAAGCAATGGTGTATCAAATAAAACAGATAAATACCCCTCACCTTCTGGTTTCTCCAATGAAACCTTTTTAATAGCAGATGAATCTACAACCAAAGCATCCTGGTCAAATATATTTTCCTTTGCCTCCAGGCGTCCATCCACAAGAGGAAATGTCCTTACAACATCCCCAAGCACACCATCTGCTGTAAGTTCCCCGCTTTCTATGCTTCCTGCGTCTGTATGCAGGTTAATAAAGCAGCCCTCTTTACTATTTCCAGGACATAGGAATGCTGGATGTGCACCAAGTGAAAAATACATTGTTCCATCCGAATTATTATATACTTTCCATATAACTTTTAAAGAATTTCCCTCTAAGCAATATCCAATTTCAAATGTAAACTTAAATGGATATATTTTATATGTTTCTTCTGTGCTTTCAAGCTTCATCCAGATTTCCGTTTCCTTATTATCAACAAGTGCAAATTCCATATCCCTTGCAAATGCATGCTGTGCAATTCCTTCATACCAGTTATCCTTATATCTGTACCTCTGCCCATTTAACTTTCCCACAAAAGGAAAAAGCACTGGTGATACACGGTTCCAGTATGCAGCATCACCACTCCACATATACTGCCTGCCATCCTTTATACGTACAAGGCTGGTAAGCTCTGCCCCCTTATTATTAATTCCTGCTTCAAGAAATTCATTTTTAATAATATAATCTGCCATATAAATACCTCCAGACTGGGACAGGGCTTCTGTTACACCAGAACCCCTGCCTCTGTTTTATAAAAGTTTTTAGTTAATATTTATGCCATTGCATAAATTATTTTACGGTTATCTTTTTCTTTACTGTTTTAACTTTGCCATCTGCAAGTTTTACCTTTACAGTTATTACAGCTTTGCCTGTTCCTGATGCTTTGACTGTTCCATCCTTTGATACCTTGGCAACTTTTGTACCAGAAGATTTATATTGGATTACTGCTGCCTGTTTTCCATAAGGCACATCCTTTTTAAGGCTTGTTTTAGATACAAGTCCTTCTGGAAGCACAACATTAATCTTTGTCTCTCCACCTTTTTTAATAGAAACCTTGCCAGCCTTTACTTTTATACTTCCAAGCAGAGTTACAACATTCTTTCCAGATAACTCTTTGCTTGTAATTATATAATCATTGCCACTGTATGCTTCAATCCCTGCCATACCACCACTAATGACTTTTCTCTTGCTGTTAGCAGTTTCTTCAAGCTTTCCTGTTTTATTATTATAACAGTAAACATATACATTGTCACCAGGTTTTGCTAAATATTCCATCACAGGGACAGATACTTTAATACCTCCTTTTGTGTTGTTATTTGCTGTAGATATAACACATGCATTATCTGTGTTTATTTTGTTAGAGGATAAAATACTTTTTATATTTTTCTGCTTATCTTTATCCATTACAGCAATTTTTCCAGCATTTACAGTTATATCAATATCGTCTTTCATCTTTTTAAGTTCACTTTGTGGTATTGTAACAGTATAAGAAGACTTTTTATCATCATTAACAAACTTAACAACCAGCATTATTACTGCATGAAATAAGGGTGTTAATATACACCTGGCAGTCCTCCTTCCATTTTACATATTTTATTTATGCGTTTATAATATTGTATTTCCTCAATATACAACGCTTAATAACTTTTTTAAGCTTAATAATTATACGATTTAATAGTATTTATTATAAAAAGCTCCCTTATCTATGGTTAAATTTTATTTTAAAATTAACTAAACTCAAATTATTCATAACTAATATTAATCTTATATTTAATATTTTTAACTTAATTATATTCTTTTTTTAAATTTTGTCAATATTAATATATAAACTTTCTTTTTTTCTATAATTTTATAGGAAATTTAGCTTTTACAGGTAATTATTGTAAACAAAGTTATACAAATATAATAATACAAACATAATAAAACTATTAAATATAGACATTATGTTATAAATAAACACAAAAAACCTGTAATATCCATATTTATAAGTTTTACATTATAAACACAGATATACAGGTCAACTTAATTAATATATCTTTTTTAATCACTAATTACTTCTTCTAACAGCTTAAATATTTCTTTCCATTCTCCATCTTCTGCAGATATATCCATCTCCTCAAGTTTACTATACAAACTTTTTACAAGCTTTTTCTGGTTCTCAAACTTTGCAACAAGCCCAAGCTTTTCTTCATACATCCTGAGCTGCTTTGTTGCACGTTTTACTATATCATAAGCACCCTGCCTTGTAATGCCTTCTTCTTGTGCTATTTCACTGAAATTATAATCCTCCAGCAAACTGGCTTCAAACATCCTGCGCTGGTTTTCTTTTAACAATGCACCATAAAAATCATATAACATTAATAATCCAATACGCTCTTCTATTGAATGTCCATTCCTGTTTTCTGTCATATTCTGCCTGCCTTGTCAAATAATATCCGCAATCTGCCCTGCTACTTAATGAAGTTAAACATTTATAAACTTACCAGCCTCCACTTTCAGTTGTTTTGCAATCTTATGGTTATTTTCTGTCTTATTAGAAATCTGGTCAATTTCCTTTACAAGGTCTCCTGTATTAGTTGCAGCTGTTGTTACGGCATTAGCACTTTCATCAACTGCTGTTGCAATACCACCCATAGCCTCACTAATCTCATTCATAAGTTTTTCCAGGTTCACAGACATTTCACTAAACTTCATAACAATATGGTCTACATGGCTTGAATCCTTTTTATACTGTTCACCACCAGACAAAAAGTTATCATATGCTGGAAGGACCGACTCCTGCAGATATTTAATTATAATATCAGAATTCCTTACAAGCTCCTTGACAGCAGCAATTACCATATTATTGATATTCTGTATATTTCCTGCTGTTTCACGGCTTGAATCTGCAAGCTGCCTTATTTCATCAGCAACTACAGCAAAACCTTTGCCTGCCTCCCCAGCCCTTGCAGCTTCTATTGAAGCATTTAAGGCAAGAAGGTTAGTCTGCGAAGAAATACTAAGTATCTCTTCTGTCAGGTCACCGACACGCTCTACACTCTTAGAATCATCAACTGCTTTCTGAAGGGACTCAAGTATCCCGCTAACCACATTGCTCGCATCATTTTTATTTGCCACTGCATCCTGTTCTATATGGGACGCACGCTTTTTCATGCCATCTGCATAAGCAGATAAATCCTTAGAAGCATTTGCAAGCTCTTTTACATGGCCTGATATTGTAGTTGCATTATTATTTATTGTAAAAACTGTAGCTGACACTTCTTCCATTGATGAAGAAAGTTCCTGCATGCCAGCAGAAATATCACATGCGTTTAAATTTACAGAAGAAACACTTTCCTGTACCTCATTTACCATTTTATCCAATGCATTTGAAGTGTTTGTAATTTTTCTCATAATCCCCTGCAAAGATTTAATAAATACATTTATCCCATTGCCCATCTGTGCAATTTCATCTTTACCTTTTACTTCTATACGTTTAGTCAGGTCTCCTTTACCAGCTTCAATGCCATCAATAATACTTTTAAGCTCAATACTGCTCTTCCTGGCTGGTCTTACAATTCCAAATATACACACCAGCACACTAAACGCTGCCAGTATAACAGCAAAAGCCATAAGCCCGAAACCAACCCTTTTTGCCCTGTTATAAATATTTTTACTATGTTCAACAGCGTCTTCCATATATTCCCGGTTCATTGTACGCATATTTGAAATTATTCCAAAAACTTCCGCTCCAGCACCTGCAAGTTCTCCTGTGACAACGTCAAGTGCTTGTTCATTATTATTTTTTGCGCTGTATTCTATTGCACGTTTAAGAGTATCCTGGTAATCCAGGTATTTACTTTGGAAAGTATTATATGTTTCTATCTCTGGAGGCGTCAGTTTTTCCTCAACATTTTTACATAATACTTCCATTTGCTCAAAAATTTGTGTTATTTCTTCCTCATATGTACGCATCCCTTCTGCATCTTCTGTTATACAGTGCGCATATGCTGTTCTTTCAAGTGCCTCAAATGATGTTGAAATACTTCCAAGCCAGGACATGCTTACCGCATAATTGCCAGAAATTTCTTCACTTGCCTCCATCATTGTGTCCATATTGGCTAAACTAACATAACAAGCCCCTATTAATAAAACTGCCAGCAAGATAACAGGCAGCATAACCTTAAACCCAATACCCCGGTTTCTCATATATCTTACCTCATCTTTCTTTTTTAATTAATATGCAAGGCTTCCATAATTTTTTCACTATCTCCTAAATCGTCCCAGGCAAGGACTGTGTATAAAAATCCTTGGCCTGGGACTGTGTATCTCCAACCTTATCTTTATATAATATAATGGATATCTTATATATTATACCATATTTTTTAAACAGGATATGCTATATTTTCTTTATCTGCTGCTGCAGGGTCAGCCTTATTCTGCTGTGCTTCCCTGTATTTAAAGAACTCCATTGCAACCTGTGGGAAAAGTGCATATGAAAGTACATCTTCATCCTGCTGCTTGTACTGTTTCATTTCTTTCTCAAGGTCTGCAAGCTGTGGCTTAATTAAATCAGCTGGACGGCATGTAATTGGCTTAACGTCACCAACACACTTTTTCTGTACTTCAGGGTTAAATGGTTTAACTGTCTGTCCAAATTCACCTGCAAGAAGTTTCTTTGACTCTTTTGTAACCATCTTGTATCTCTCACCTGAAACTACGTTAAGTACAGCCTGTGTACCAACAATCTGTGATGAAGGGGTAACAAGAGGAGGCTCACCAAAGTCCTTACGTACCCTAGGCACTTCTTCAAGCACTTTCTCGTACTTATCTTCCTGTCCCATCTCTTTAAGCTGTGATACAAGGTTGCTAAGCATACCACCAGGAACCTGGTAACGCAGTGTCTGGATATTTACACCAAGCACCTTTGTATTCATAAGGCCTGACTTAAGTGCTTCCTCACGGAGCGGACGGAAGTAATCAGCTATCTCAGCAAGCTTATTCTGGTCAAGTCCTGTATCATAAGGTGTTCCCTTAAATGCTTCAACCATAACTTCTGTAGCTGGCTGGCTTGTACCCATTGAGAATGGTGACATAGCTGTATCAATAATATCACATCCTGCTTCTGCTGCTTTCATATATGTCATTGCAGCTACACCTGAAGTATAATGTGTATGCAGGTCGATAGGTATATCTACTGCTTCTTTCAGTACAGTAACAAGCTCTGTAGCCTTTACAGGTACTAAAAGCCCTGCCATATCTTTGATACAGAGTGACTTAGCACCCATGTCTTCAATTCTCTTTGCCATATCCTTCCAGTAATCAAGTGTATAAGCATCACCAAGTGTATATGAAAGGGCTATCTGTGCATGGCCGTTCTCCTTATTTGCTGCCTTTACAGCTGTTTCAAGGTTACGAAGGTCATTAAGACAGTCAAATATACGTATTATATCAATACCATTTGCAATAGATTTCTGTACAAAGTATTCAACTACATCATCTGCATAATGGTTATAACCTAAGATATTCTGTCCACGGAATAACATCTGGAGCTTTGTGTTCTTAAAACCTGCCCTTAATTTCCTAAGCCTCTCCCAAGGGTCTTCTTTAAGGAACCTTAAGGAAGCATCAAATGTTGCACCACCCCAGCACTCAACTGAATGGTACCCTACCTGGTCCATCTTATCTATTATTGGAAGCATCTGTTCTGTTGTCATCCTTGTGGCAATCAGTGACTGATGCGCATCACGGAGAATAGTCTCCGTAATCTTTAAAGGTTTCTTTTCTATATCTGCCATGATTTATCCTCCTAAATTAGATGCCAAATATTGCCATAAATACACCAGCCGCAACCGCTGTACCAATAACACCTGCAACGTTTGGTCCCATTGCATGCATAAGCAGGAAGTTTGTAGGGTCTGCCTCTGAACCAACTTTCTGTGACACCCTTGCTGCCATAGGCACTGCAGACACACCTGCTGAACCAATCAATGGGTTAATCCTGCCATGAGTAACTTTACACATCAGCTTGCCGAATAATACACCTGCCGCTGTACCAACACAGAAAGCAACAAGTCCTAATACTACTATCTTAAGAGTTGAAGCCCTTAAAAATGCCTCTGCACTTGTAGACGCACCTACAGAAGTACCAAGCAGGATAACTACAATATACATAAGTGCATTGGAAGCTGTCTCTGCAAGCTGCTTTACAACACCAGACTCCCTGAAAAGGTTACCAAGCATAAGCATACCTACAAGAGGTGCAGTTGTTGGCAATATAAGACAAACAACAATAGTAACTATAATAGGGAAAAGTATCTTCTCTAATTTAGATACTGGACGTAACTGTTCCATCTTAATTTTACGCTCTTCCTCTGTTGTGAAAAGCTTCATAATAGGAGGCTGGATAATAGGCACAAGTGACATATATGAATATGCTGCCACTGCAATAGGACCCATATATTCAGTCTGCTTTAATTTACCACAAAGGAAAATAGATGTAGGCCCGTCAGCGCCACCTATAATTGATATTGCTGCTGCTGCCTTGTCATTAAACCCAAGAAGGATAGCTATAAGGTAAGCAGAGAAAATACCAAACTGTGCTGCTGCTCCAAGAAGGAAACTTGCTGGATTAGCAATCAGCGGGCCAAAGTCCGTCATCGCACCAACACCAAGGAATATCAGTGAAGGTAAAATACTCCATTCATCAAGTAAATAGAAATAGTGTAATAAACCGCCGACACCATTTGATGTGTCCTCAGGGCTTGCCATAATATCAGGGTAAATATTTACCAGTATCATGCCAAATGCAATAGGGACTAACAATAATGGCTCGTACCCTTTTTTAATCGCCAGATAGAGAAATATGCAGCCGACCAGTATCATAAGGTAATTACCAAGTGACAAACTGGTAAAAGCGGTCTGGCCTGCAAGGTTTTCTATCGTTGTAATAACGTAATCCAAAGCCATTCCCTCCTAGTTTAATGATGCAAGTACAGCTCCTGCTTCTACAGAATCACCTGCTGCCACATTGATGCCTGCTACTGTGCCATCCTGTGGTGCAACAATTTCATTCTCCATTTTCATAGCTTCTAATATCATAATAACATCGCCTTTTTTCACAGCCTGGCCTGCTGAAGCCTTAACAGATAAAATCTTTCCAGGCATTGGTGCATTTATCTTTACTGCACCTGCACCACCAGCTGGAGCAGCTGCCTTTGGCGCTGCTGCTTTAGGTGCTGCCGCTTTTGGAGCAGCTGCCTTAGGTGCTGCTGCTGCACCTGCGCCACCCTCTTCTACTGTAACATCATAAACATTACCATTAACAGTAATTGTGTAATTCTTCATTATTTTGTCCTCCATATACTTTATTAACTTATATGATTTTTATTTTCTGATAATTGAACGTATTATAAGACCATCTGTACATTCATTTTCACTTGCTGCTGCAATAGCTGCTGTAATAACTGCAACAAGTTCAAGGTCATCAGTTAAATCTTCTTCCTCTTCCTCAACAACAACAGGCGCTGGCTGTGGCTCTGCTACAGCTGGTACTGCTTCTTTGCTCTTATTCTGGGCATTGCCAATATATTTAAACTGCGCAATAATAATAGCAATAAATATAAGAACAAGGAACACTATACCCATGCTCATAACTGTGTTAAGTCCTGCCCTGCCCATAATCTGGCCTTTACTCTCATATTTATCCACGTTCCATGAAGTTGTGTTGCCAGCTTCATCATAAGTTACTGAGAATACAAGCTTCTTGCCTGAACTTGTAAGAATTGTTTCATTTACTGTTGCAGTATCAGTAGTTATTGTAAAACTGCTGTCTTCTTTCTTGTCATATTCGCCATACTTTTCCCGCAACTTTCCTGACTCTGTATACAGAGCCAATGTATCATCATCCAGTTGGTCTGCATAATCTGATACAGCGCTGTCGAAATCATACTCAAACCAGCTTTTTACAAAAGAGTCAGTATTTTCCTCAAGCACTTTTTCATCAAAATTCTCATTAGTCTTGACAAGACTAAAACTACATCCCGCCATCACCAGTATACAGGATATGATACAGCAAATTAAAGCTAATCTCTTCTTCATATGCCACTCCTTACCTAGATGGTTCCATGTTTTTTACCGATTGGATACCCGCTTTTTGAAAATAACATTTCAAACGCATATAATAACTGCTTCCTGGCTGAGCCTGGAGCCACTATTGCATCAATATAGCCTCTTGCTGCAGCTGCTTCTGTACTAGACTGTGCCGCAAATTCTGCTGCCCTTGAGCCTAAATCTGTGCCCTTGTCATCACCATACATAATCTTTGCTGCAACCTGTGCATCCATTACACCAATATCAGCACCTTCAAGCGCAAATACCATATCAGCTCCAATATGCTTTGAATTCATACAGATATACGCACTTCCATATGCCTTGCCTGTGATAAAGTTTACTTTTGGCACATCTGATTCTGTAAATGCTGCTGTAAGCCTTGCTGCTGCTGACGCTATTGTTCTTTCCTCATCTACTGATGTTGCAAATCCCTCTACATTAGTAAGTGTAAGTACAGGAATATTAAATGCATCACACTTCTTAATAAATGAAACTGCTTTGTCACATCCTGCCGTAGTAAGGCGTGCATCATATTTTGCAGCTGTCTTGCCATTCTCATCAAACTGTGCAGTACGGTTAGCAATAACACCTACTGTCATACCATCAAGGCAGATAAAGCCTGTAACCATCTCTTTGGCATAGCCTTTCTTTACTTCCAGGAAGAAATTGTTGTCACCAATATCTTCAAGCGCTACAGCTGGGTCAGCTGTTTCTGCCGCAAAATCTTCTGTCATTCTGTTTAAGTCGTCCATACATTCATCAGAAAATGCTGTTTCATTATTGTTGGCAGGAAGAATTGAAACAAGTTCTCTTATACCTGTTAAAACTTCTTCTTCACCTTCTAAGACAAAATCTACTACTGATGCTTCCTGCTGGAAAGCAGCAGATGCAGTATCAAGCTTTTCTGTATAATTTCCTTCTAATGTGTTTGGTGAATTAACAAAAAGCTTTGCATTGTTTTTCTCCATAAATGTAAAATCACTCATTGCAGCAAGTATAGCAACTCCCCCGCCACAACTGCCAAATATAGCACTTATCTGTGGAACTATACCTGATGCTTTTGTTTTTATCCTGTACACCTGGCCAAAACCTGCAAGTGCATCTGTAGATTCCTGAAGACGTATTCCTGCACAGTCAACCAGCCCGATTACAGGTACTCCTGTTTTCATTGCAAGCTCATATATATGTGCTATCTTCTTTGCATGCATCTCACCGATTGTACCATTAAGTGCAGATGCATCCTGGCTGTATATATAGACAGGATTATTCTGGACCAGCCCGTACCCGGTTACTACACCATCTGATGGCACTGACTTTTCCTGCATGTTAAAATCAGTGTTTCTCTTTGTGACACCAGCACCAATTTCAACAAAACTGTTCTCATCAACTAAAGCCGCAATACGGTCTTTTGCTGATAAAGCATTCTTGTTACTCATGTTCAGCCCTCCAATATAGTAAAATTAATTGTGGCGGTTTTATTAAAGCCACCTGGCATAAGCCAATTTGTAAAAACAAAATCTATACCAAGTATAATTCTATTACTTTTACCATAAAATAGCAACCTTTTTATTTTGTTTATCTATTTCTTTTTGTAAAAAAGGTATTATTTACAGGGTATACAAAAAAATTTTGATTTTAAACCAGAGGCTGCCCGTTGTCCATCCGGTTGGTATTGCAGCAGAAATTTGATTTAAGAAATCCAGCACCAGTTCAGTAAAAAAAGGGGATATTGCTATCCCCTTTCTTTTGTTTCCACTAATTTTACTTTTGACCATTTGGAATATAATTTCGTTGTTTTCCCGTTTATCTTTACCGTTTTGTAAGTACGTATCCTAACATAATATTTCTTCTTTGCTTTCTGCTTTGAAATTACTTTACTGGTAGTCTTATTGCTTTTCAACAAAATGCTTTTGGTTGATTTTCTGGCAAACTTACTGCTGGTGGAATATTGAATCTGATACCCTGAGGTTTGTCTGCCCTGCTTCTTCCACTTGATAGAAAATCCCCTTTTCCTTGCCTTCAATTTGGATAAACTGGTTTCTTCCGGCAGAATGATAAAGTTTTCTTTCTTATTTCCGCTGTAATCACCACTAAAATAAATTCTTACCGTGCCTTGCCCCACATCAACATTATCCTGATAAACCACCTGGTATTGCTGCTTTCCAACGGTATGACCTTTCCTGTCTATGACTTTCACGCCAGGTTCCCGGCTTTTGCCATTATAAACCAACGGTTTACCAGACAGTTCAATCTTCTGGATCTGGTAAATGGTCTGCTGTTCTATGATGCTGCCGCAGCTGCACTCTTTCATCTTAACGCCATCCTTTTGAAAGGTTGCCTGCTCCAATACTGGCTGGTATTGGTGGATATGTCCTTCCTCTTCTGAAGGTGCTCCTGTTGGCTCTGGTGCTGGGATCACAGCCGGTGTAGTTGTAGATGCCGGTGTTGCACTTAGTGTAGGTACAGGTACTGGTGTTGTACTTGGTGCAGTGGTTGGTGTTAGTGTTACACTTGGCACCGGCCACAGCATTCCAATTGGCTTTGAACCTGGTATTGCGCCTGGTGCAGTAGTTGGCGTAGATGCCGGTGTTGCACCTGGTGTAGTAGTTGGCGTAGGTGCCGGTGTTGCACCTGGTGCTGTGGTTGGCATAGGTGCCAGTGTTGCGCCTGGTGCTGTGGTTGGCGTAGGTGCCGGTGTTGCACCTGGTGCTGTGGTTGGTGTAGGCGCCAGTGTTGCGCCTGGTGCTGTGGTTGGTGTTACACTTGGTGTTGGTCTTGGCGCTGGCGTCGGGATTACTGTTGGCTTTTGCCCTCCATCCGCTGAATCCCAGAAAATAATACGCTGCTGTGCCGCCACATTTCCCTGTAGCGCTTTCACATCTGCAACGGTAAGCAGCTCTTCTTCACAATATTCCGTTAAAAACAAAAATGTATAATCCCCTGGGCTTGCAACCGTATAATCTGCCTGCAGATAATACCTTCCTGGATAATCCCCTGGACTGGAAACCAACACAATACTGTTCCACCAATCTGTTTTCTCCAAAACACCAGGATCATCACTTTCCCAATATTCTGTTTTAATGCCTACAACATAATCCATTGTATACAGCCCGTATTCCTCTACAGTTTCGTTACTGATTTTCTCCCCGCTTTGGTCATACCAGGAAAGTTCAAAAAATACCGTTTCGTCTGGAATTGCTGTCTCATCCTGATCCTGTTTGATTTTACTTAAATCAACCTCCAGGGGTGCAGAAATAATATCAACTTTTCCCACTCTGGGAGTATCATCAATAATCGTACAATCTGTACTCCAGACTCCATTCTCATACTTTAATTCATATCCTTCTTCCACCTTTTTATCAGGTAAAACAAAATTCCCCTCTTCCGCTTTGGCGGCATCCGCATGGATATAAGCCTTGCCCTGGACAAACCAGCTTGGAAATAACCGGCTGCCCGTCTGGAACTGGGTAGTCCCGGTAACTGTTCCGGCAATGGTTAGCGAACCTTCCTTGTCCAATACAAGAATACACCGGTTTTCCCCGGAAGCGCTTACGCTGGTAAAATTACCTTTGATTTCTGCATCCCCCGCTTCATGCAGGTCCAGACAGCCGCTGTTTTTCAAGGTGACATTTCCAAGGCTGCCAGACACAAGGGACAGGCATCCCCCGTCTTCCACGGTAATGCTGCCAATATCCTCCACACTGGCTCCTTCCAGCATGCTTTCCGATAAGGTTAAAGAAGTATTTTCATTCCCAGAAAACTTTTTTACCCGGGCTGAACTATTTTTGTCTCCGGCAACCTGAATCCCAGCACTGCTGTTCAGGCTGGTATCTACGCCGTCACGTACTGCTGCCTTGGTATCTAAATACAGTGATGCAGAACCAGCATAGGGGACATTTCCATCCTCCCCTGCTTCGTGCCCCAAGCATATTGCCTGGAAAACAGTATCATCGTTGGAATTCATTACTGTTAATGACGCATGAGCCCCCACTTCTGTTCCTGGATATCCACCACCATATACTGTAGGCAGAAGCTCATCTTCAAGACCTCCCAAATCCCCGAGATTACCTGCCCCGCCTGGCAGAAAGGTATCCACATTATCCATAACCAGGCTATGCCCCGCCAGAAAAATTTCCCGATGCGGAACACTATTCAAAGAAGAACTGGACTCAAAGTGCAAGATCATATCTTTAAAAACAACACCGTCGCCTGCCAGCTGGATGGGGCTCCGGCAGTTCAGCCCGTTCTTTGTCCCCGGCATTCCCTGTATCACAGTTCCCTCTGGGATCACCACAGGCTTCATACGTCCACTATCCTCCGCCTCCTGGCCAATAGTAATAGCTGTACTTACTGTAATAGGACTCTTCTTCCCAGCTAAGGCAGCCATAAATTCTTCCCTGTTATAGACGGTAATCCCGTTTTCCTCTGCCAGCGCAGGTATCTGTATTCCACCCAGAAGCATTACCACTACCAGCAGTATGCTTAATTTCTTTTTAATCCCTTTTCCCATAAGTTTCTCCTTTCTCACCGCTCTCCGGTACAACCTGGCATTCCCCATATCTGGTTCACGTATCTTACCTGCTTTTGCTCCGGTATGCGGAGTTGGTATATTTGCAATAATTTTCCTTCCTTATCTAGCGTCTTTTTATTTATTTTAGCATAGTTTCTTTGTTTTGTCAGCATAAATTTAAGCACCGGCGTCCTCATAAAGCTGCCTTTTAGTAAAACATCTGGAACTTGCCAGAGTAATATAATCTTTGTGTAATTTGAAAAATAGGGAAACTCAAAAAGTGAAATATTTGACAGACTGGCCTGTATTATTGACAATTAAATTTTATATAAAGCTAAAGAATCAAAGTATAAATAAATAATAATTCTCCTGTAATATTTAGCAATCCATATCATATATTTGAATTGTGATATAAATGGAGGATTACTATGCAAAAATTATTAAGCAGCGCTATATATACCATCTGTCTTATACTTCTCTCATTAGCATATATAAATGGTACTAAAGATTTTCTCTCTGGGTTTGCCCCGTTTAATCCATATGAAGCCTATAATCCAGCTGCCCCAAAGACAATTACAGCAGAAAGCCTTGGAATTACCTCTTCTGCTGCTGAACCATCAAAAATGTACTCCAGGGCTTATTGCCTTATTGATGCAGACAGTAACAGGATACTTACATCAAAAGATGCAGACAAACAGCTTCCAATGGCAAGCACTACTAAAATTATGACTTGTATTGTTACACTTGAGAATGGAAACCTTGATGATATTGTTACAGTTTCAAAATATGCTGCTTCAATGCCAGATGTACAGCTTAATATGAAAGAAGGTGAAAAGTTCCGGCTTGGGGATTTGCTATATTCATTGATGCTTGAATCACATAATGATACAGCAGTTGCAATAGCAGAACACATTGGTGGAAGTGTTGAAGGCTTTGCAGAACTTATGAACCTGAAAGCAGAAGAACTTGGGCTAACTAATACACACTTTGTAACACCAAATGGTCTTGACAGTGAAGAACATTACACCACAGCATATGAACTATGCTGTATTGCATCATATGCAATACAAAATGAAACATTTATGGATATAGTCCAGACCCCTTCACACCAGTTTTCCAACTGTGATAACACACGTACATACTCTGTAAATAATAAAGACGCATTTCTTACAAGTTACAGCGGGGCACTTGGAATTAAAACTGGATTTACTGGTAATGCTGGCTATTGTTTCTGTGGCGCAGCAAGAAGAAATGGTGTCACACTGGTATCTGCAGTACTTGCATGTGGCTGGCCTCCTAATAAAAGCTATAAATGGGCAGATACAAGAAAACTTATGGACTACGGTTTTAAAGGATATACACAAGCTGGCATATCCGCAGAAAGCCCGCTGCCTGAAATAAAAGTAGAAGGCGGCAAAGAAGCATCTGTTCCTGTAAAACGCACAGATACTGGCAGTTTTACACTGCTTATGTCAAAAGATGATGTTGTAACAATAAGTTATGAACTTCCAGACAGCCTTAAAGCCCCAGTACGCTCTGGTGATATTATAGGATATGAAAAATACGCCATTAATGATAACCTTTATATGTCAATACCTGTTGTAGTATCAAGGACAATAGAAACTACAGATAGCAAATATTTTGCTGATATTCTTGCCAGACTGTTTTTTGTAAATTATTAATAAATAGAAAAACAAACTGGTTAAGAGAATTATAGAATTAATAACCAGTTTGCCTCTGGTTTTAAGAAACTGCCACATTAAGAAAATACTATACATAATATATCTTAATGTGGCAGTCCTTTATTATTTAACTAAAAAATATATATTTGTGATAAAAACAATTAACTATCCTGGCTATCTTGGCTTGTATAAATTATTTGCTAAGAAATTCATCTATACCTTTAGCAGCCGCCTTGCCTGCACCCATTGCAAGTATAACTGTAGCAGCACCTGTTACAGCATCGCCGCCTGCATATACTGCTGCTTTGGATGTACTTCCATCTGATTCTTCTGCCACAATACACTTTCTCCTGTTCACTTCAAGACCTTCTGTTGTTGAAGAAATAAGAGGGTTAGGACTTGTGCCAAGTGACATAATAACTGTATCTACATCAAGTACGAATTCTGAACCTGGAATTTCAACAGGGCTTCTACGTCCTGATTCATCAGGCTCACCAAGTTCCATACGTATACACTTCATACCTTTTACATTGCCATCTTCATCTTCAAATATCTCAACAGGGTTTGTAAGAAGGTCAAATATAATCCCTTCTTCTTTTGCATGATGCACTTCTTCTACCCTTGCAGGAAGTTCTGCCTCGCTGCGGCGGTATACAATATGTACATCTGCACCAAGACGCAACGCAGTCCTTGCAGCATCCATTGCTACATTCCCGCCGCCTACTACTGCCACTTTCTTTCCTGCTGATATAGGGGTGTCATAATTATCATCAAAAGCTTTCATAAGATTGCTTCTTGTAAGATATTCATTAGCAGAAAATACACCATTAGCATTTTCACCAGGTATACCCATAAACCTTGGAAGACCTGCACCAGAACCAATAAATACCGCATCAAAGCCTTCTTCATTAAGAAGCTCATCTATTGTAACTGCCTTGCCTATTACTACATTAGTCTCTATCTTTACACCAAGTGATTTTACATTTTCTATCTCACTGTCAACAACACTGCTCTTTGGCAGACGGAATTCTGGTATGCCATATGACAAAACACCACCAGCCTTGTGGAGTGCTTCAAAAATTGTAACATCATATCCAAGCTTTGCAAGGTCGCCAGCACATGTAAGCCCTGCAGGTCCTGAACCTATAACTGCTACATTCTTGCCTTTCTTTGTTTCTGCTTTGGCAGGTTTAATTCCATTCTCCCTCGCAGTATCTGCAACAAAACGCTCAAGTTTGCCAATTGAAACAGCATCACCCTTAATCCCACGTATACATTTAGCTTCACACTGGCTTTCCTGTGGACAGACACGCCCACATACAGCTGGAAGTGCTGAATACTTATTAATTACATGATATGCTTCATCAAAATTACCCTCTTCTACTTCTTTTATAAACCCAGGTATATCTATATTTACAGGACATCCTTTTACACATTGTGGGTTTTTACATTTAAGGCAGCGTGTTGCTTCTGCCATAGCCTCCTCTTTATTATATCCTAAACATACCTCTTCAAAATTGGCAGCACGGACTTTTGGCTCCTGTTCACGTACAGGCACTCTTTTCAATACATCTGTTTCCATTATTTTATTTCCTCCATTCCAGCGCTTATTATGCGCATAACTGGTATGTAATATATCTGGTTAATTACAGTTCCCACATCCGCCATGGTGTGTATCACCTTCCTGAAAACGCAGCATAGCCCTGCCTTCTTCAGTTTTGTACATCCTCTGGCGGCGCATAGCCTGGTCAAAATCAACAAGATGCCCATCAAACTCTGGCCCGTCTACACATGCAAACTTAATCTCATCACCAACCTGCAGGCGGCATGCACCACACATTCCTGTACCATCAACCATAATTGGGTTCATACTTACAATAGTAGGAATACCTAATTCTTTTGTAAGCAGGGATACAAATTTCATCATAATCATAGGTCCAATGGCAACTACCCTTGTATATTTCCTGCCTTGGTTCTTTACAAGCTCATTAATCTGGTCACATCCATTTCCTTTAAAACCATATGACCCGTCGTCAGTAGCAACATAAAGGTTAGCAGCTACCTTTCTCATCTCTTCTTCAAGAATAATAATATCCTTTGTACGTGCGCCAATTATAACATCAACATCAATACCATGTTCTTTCATCCATTTAGCCTGTGGATATACAGGAGCAGTGCCCACACCACCACATACAAAAAGAATACTCTCCTTCTTTAATTCTTCTATTGGCATTTCAACCAGCTCAGAAGCACATCCAAGAGGACCAACAAAATCCATAAATGACTGTCCCTCTTCATAATCTGCCATCTCAAGCGTAGAAGCGCCCACAATCTGGAATACTATTGTAACTATTCCCTTTTCCTTGTTATAGTCACATATTGTAAGCGGGATTCTCTCCCCTTCTTCATCCATCTTTACAATAACAAACTGTCCAGGCTTACATGATTTCGCAACTTTTGGTGCTTCAATATCCATAAGCCAGATATTATTAGCAAGATACTCTTTCTTTAAAATCTTAAACATAATGAGCCTCCATTTTTCTCTTAATCCAATAAGGATTTAACTTATAACAAAACACAAAAACAGCGTTTTACACTATAATATAGCGCTGCTTTTGTGGCTGTGTTTTAATTATTTAAAAATACATCCAGGCTGCCACATTGTGACAAATAACTGTTTGTATATCTTTTATCATTACTTACATTTTCACCAAACCATCCTGGCGGTATAAAAGCAGCAGCATCTTCTTCGTCTGCAAATTCTACTTCAATAAAGTAAAGCCCTTTTAATTTACCACCAAAAATATCAAGCTCTCCCTTATGCCCGTCTGGCAGAGGGATAATATACCTTGTCTTCTCTATAAGATAACCATCTGTCTTTTCACGCAAATGTTCATATGAATCCTTAGACAGAGGAAACTCCGCCTCATTATTTATAATTACATCTGCACTGCCTGTTTCAAAATCACCAGGTCTTGATTTATAAGTTAAAATATAGTTATTATTACTCCTGCGTACACGCACAACAGGACGCTGGCAGAGATAACCTTGTTCTATAACCTTTTTTTCATATTGTTCAAGCCCATCTGGCAGGACCTTTACAAGAAATTTTTTTTCTATTTCCATATATATGCCTCTTTATTCTGATTTGCCAGCTTACATTCCAGAATTTGCATTTTTAGACTTACGCAGCTTAATGCCAAGCATAATCCCTCCCAAAGCAATAACAAGGCTTATAAGAAACTTTACAAGATACCATGCAAAAGCTCCTCCAAAACTTAAATCTACAAGACTCTTAGCTAATAATGTTGTAACCATAATCCCAACCTGCCTTTCTTTTTATTAATATTATAAAAATAAATATATTATAACTGCTCCCTGCAGTATTTAACGCCTGTTAGAAAGTTCCCTTGTAATATCTTCCCAGTCAAGGCCACACTCTGCCATAAGAACCATCATATGGTATAGAAAATCTGCAATTTCATATTTAAGTTCTTCGTTGCCTTCATTTTTGGCAGCAATAATTATTTCAGAAGCTTCTTCGCCACATTTCTTAAGTATCTTGTCAATTCCCTTATCAAAAAGATAATTTGTATATGAACCTTCTTTAGGATTATTCTTTCTATCTATAATAATATTATAATCTTCTTCAAGTATTTTAAGAGGGTTTGTTTCAATATATCCCCTGTCTGCCAGCTTTTTAAAGAAACAGCTGTAACTGCCTGTATGGCATGCTGCTCCAACCTGGCGTACTTTAGCAAGTATTGTATCATTGTCACAGTCAAGTGAAAGAAACCTTACATACTGGAAATGTCCTGATGTTTCACCTTTAACCCACAGCTCCTGGCGGCTCCGGCTGTAATATGTCATCTTGCCAGTTTCAATAGTTTTCTTATATGACTCTTCATTCATATATGCAACCATAAGGACTTCCCTTGTCCTGTAATCCTGTACAACAACAGGTATAAGCCCGTTATCCATAAGCTTAAATTCTGAAAAATCTATAAGGCTTTCAAACAGTGGGATATCTATACCCTGTCTTTTTACAGCACGCTTTGCCTTATAAATATCTTTATCTTCAAAATAATTGGTAATTACTGCCTCTGTTTTACTATAAGAAAGCAGTTCTGCAAGGTCATTCCTTATAAGCCCGTCCCTTATAAGCACCTGCATCTTTGTACCAGATATTGCTTCTTCAAAGGAATGTGTAGTATCAATATGCTTTAAAACAGCTGTCCCTATACCCATTTCATAATACTTGTCTAACTGTCTGGCATTATGGAAATCTGCTTTCATATCAATTTCTATTGCAAGCTTATCTTTTCCAAACCTGGCAATTATTTCATTTAACTCCTCCTCTTCTGGAAGAAGCGCTTTTCTTATTACAAGCTTTGAAGCACCTGTATAAAGTGCCTTCTTGGCATCTTCAAACCTATTTACATAAATACCTATGAAAAATGGTATATCAACCTGCTTTTCAATCTTCCTTGCAGTTAACAGGAATTCTTCCCTTGAAGCCTCATCGCCTGTATAATTATATATAAATAAGCCATCTGCCCCTTCACATGAATATCTGTCAGCCAGGTTCAAAACATTTGCTGGAAATTCATTTTCTGCATTTATAAATGAAATTATCTTTTTCTGCATCATTAAACTTCAACCATTCCCTTCCAAATCTGTCTATAGTATGTCCTGATATAAGCATTATATTGTATAGCAGCACAACAACAAGTACATTATACAACATAAAAACAACTTAATCAACAAAAAAAGGAGTTACTGTCCACTGCTATGTGGCCAGTAACTACAATATAAGTACAATGTCCTTTATTCAGATTTCACTATTTTTGTTTTAGAATCACCTTTTTTAGCCTGTTCTAAAACCGCCTCCACAAGTTTCTTGAAATTATCCCCTGAATTTGTTGCACCTGTAACCGTATCTACTTTAACATCCGTCTGCCCGTCAATAAGCTGCTGGACATATTCCCTGGTATATTTATTAGGATATGTGCCCTGGACTGAATTCATATTTTTCATATATGAATTATCCCATGCCTTAATAAAACCACTTTCATTTTTAGCATTAAATTCTGCTGACATAATAGTCCCTTGTTTAACCTGGATACGCAGATATTCCTTCCAGCCATGTGAAAATCCGTCCATCTCTGCTGTATAATAACCATCTTTTATAGTGCCAGAATTCTTAAAATAAACTACCAATACAAGTGCCAGAACCACTATTACCAGGACTCCTGCCGCTATTTTCTTTTTTATATCCATTATTTTACTGCTCCTTTAACTTTACTGCAGAAACAATTTGTTTCAGCTCCTCAGCCTGTTTTAATGACAATGATGCATTTTCATCCGTTTCCTTTGCCAGTCCCTGGTTTGTATCTGCAATAGCAAGAACCGTCCCAACTTCATCTGACACCATTACAATAGCTTCTTTCTGTTCTACTGTAATACGTGCCATACTATCAGAAATATCAGAAAAATCCTCTGCTGCCTCTTTTATATTCTGGAATGACTCTGCAGTATCCCTTGCAGTTACCATTCCCTGTCCAATAGAAAAACTTACTTTTTCTATTATTTCCCCTGTCTTATGTAATGCATCTGTTGTCTGTTCTGCAAGAAGCCCTATCTGCTGTGCAACTACTGCAAAGCCTTTTCCAGCTTCACCAGCCCTTGCTGCCTCTATTGACGCATTAAGTGAAAGCAGGCTTGTTTGTGATGATATCTCCTCAATAAGATGGCTTATAGTTATAATTTCCTGCATATCATTATGTATACTGTCCATTGTAGAAAGCATGTCATCCATTTGTTTTTTTCCTTCCTCTACACGCTGTTCCGCAATATCTGCACTTTTCTTAACACGTCTTGCATTATTATTTATTTCATCTATTTTTTGTGTAATTACTGTAATCTTTCCATCCAGACGTTCCAATGCAGCAGTCTGTTCTATTGAACCATCATAAAGACGCCTTGCATAACCAGAAGTCCCAGAAGAATTGCTGCTTACCGCAAGTGAAGCTTTATTTATATGCAGCATAGTTTCATTTAATGATGCAGTTATATAAGATAATGCATCCTTTATTGCAATAAAATCACCATCAAAATTATCTTTTACTTTTCCAGAATAATCACCTGCTGAAAGCTGTCCAAGGTATTCTGTAATATCATCAATATAGCCTGCAAGACTTGTTACTGTCTTGGAAAGTGCCGTTGTAAGCACTTCTGATTCCGCATTGTTATCTGCAAGTACAACTGGGTCTTTCAGGTTTCCAGTTGAAAGTGAGACCAGACGCTCTGTTGCAATAGAAAGCGAACCAGATATTTTATCTGCTATATTTACAACCAGCCTCCTTGTAACAAACTGTAATACAATAATTACAACAATACTCGTTAAAACAGAACCCCATAAAATCTTCATAAAGTCATTTCCTGGCGCAGCAACCATAAGAGTCCAGTTAGTTCCTGCAATAGGTGAATAAGCTATATAATGCTGCTTAAAACCTAATAATACCGAATTGGCATCTGTCTGGAAATCTAACATAGAATCAAAAATCTTTTTATTTTTGCGTGATTTATATATTTTATAGAGATTTTCATTTTTTCCCATATCACTAATATTTTTACCAGCAATTATATTTCCCTCATTATCAACAATATAAACAAGCCCGCCTGCGCCTATATTAATATTGGAAAGCACATCATTTAACAAGTCATATTTATAACTTCCTACAAGGTAAGCATAAGAATCCCCTTCCTGCCCCTTAACAGGAATACCTACAGAAAGCTGCCATATATTATTATTATATTCTGGCTTTCCAATAGTAATATTATCTGTACCAGACAGATACTGGAAATACTCTGTACCATCAATAGAAGATGGTGCTGTATCATCACCATACATTTTATTTCCTGATAAACCATAAACAGCAATCCATACAAACTCAATCCTTAACTTCTGGTTATCCAGAAGCTGCTGCTTCCCTATATCAGAAGCCATCTGGTCTGCCAGTACATTTTCCTGTGCTATGCTGTCAATCCTGTCAGCAAGCATATGTAAATTAGAACTTAAATTCTGCGCAGCCGTCCTTGCTGTAACCTGAAGGCTGTCACGGAGTACTGATGATGTAGAAAACAAACTTGTAATTACCATAAGCAATATAAGTACAATCCCTAAAATAACAGATATTGACGTAACATAAAATACAATAATCTGCTTAATACTTTTTTTCTCTCTCATCGCTATTATCCACCATTTTACCATCTGTATTATCCCAGTGGCATATTCTCCTTTCTTTTATTTCTTAAAGGCTTCCCTTTGTAGAAAGAACTCCTGCAATCCTTTCATCATATTCAAGTGCCCTGTCCAGAGCCTTTGCAAATGCCTTAAATGATGCTTCAATTATATGATGGTTATTAACCCCGTCAAGCATTTTGAGATGAAGGTTTATACCAGCACTATAACTAACTGCATAAAAAAACTCATGCACCATCTCAGTATCAAAATCCCCTACCTTTGGCACTGAAAACCCAAGATTATACATAAGGTATGGCCTGCCAGATAAATCAAGCGCACACAATACAAGGGATTCATCCATCGGCAGTATACATTCACCAAAACGTTTAATCCCTTTCTTATCCCCTGCTGCTTCTTTTATAGCCTGCCCCAGTACAATTCCTGTATCTTCAATAGTATGATGTGAATCCACATCTAAATCACCATCTGCTGATACTTCCAGGTCAAAAAGCCCATGTCTTGCAAAACTATCAAGCATATGGTTAAAAAACCCAATACCAGTGTTTACCTTGGTCTTTCCTGTACCATCAAGGTTTAATTTAACCCTGATATCTGTTTCGCCTGTCTTTCTGGCTATATCTGCTTCACGTCCCATATTTACAGCTCCTTTTATTTTTATTTATTATAGAAAATATAATGGATATATTATACATTATTAACTTCACTTAATCAATAAAAAGCAAAATTCTTACAGGATAAAATACAGCTGTTCCAACAAAAAAACTGCTGCTATATAAAATATCCTGCCAGGCACTTTTCTTGCAGCCAGTAACTATATATGTTATACTTTAATAAAATCTGTACATTTATGGAGGTAACTTTAAAATGCCCAAAAGTTTTAATATTACAGGGGTATGCATTCCAGAACTGCATTATATGGTAAACACCCAGGACCGCATTAAAGACATTGCTACAAATTATATAGCAAATGGCTGTTACTTTACAATAAACCGTGCAAGACAATTTGGAAAAACAACAACCTTATACCTTCTTGAAAAATATTTAAAAAAACAATATATTATAATACGCCTTAGCTTTGAAATTGCAGACGAATTATTTAATTCATTATATAGTTTTGCAAAAGGATTGGTATATATTATTTACAATGAATTAAAAAACCAAGGAATAGATAAAAATATACTTGATAAATGGAACCAGCCAGTTTCACATGAATTTCCATTTAATAGTTTAAGCCGCCATATCACAGAATTATGCAAAAACAGTAATAAAAAAATTATACTTATGATAGATGAAATAGATAAAAGTCCTGACAACCAGATATTTTTATCCTTTCTTGGGCTTCTTAGAAATAAATACCTGGAACAACAACAACAAAGAGATACTACTTTCCAGTCTGTTATACTTGCAGGTGTATATGATATTAAAAACCTGAAATTAAAACTGCATCCTGGAGAAGAACCTAAATACAACAGTCCATGGAATATTGCTTCTGATTTCATGGTAGATATGTGTTTTTATCCGGAAGAAATTTCGGATATGCTTTCTATGTATGAAGAAGATTTCCATACAGGAATGGATATTAAAAATATTAGCAGCCTTATATATGAATATACATGCGGATACCCTTATATGGTATCACGCATATGTTTCCTTATAGATAAATATGTTGCTGGAAGTAATGGCTTTCCTGGAAAGAAAGAAGCCTGGACAAAACCTGGTTTTTTAAAAGCTATAAGAATTTTTTTACAAGATTCCAATACACTTTTTGATGATATGTCCAAAAAACTTGATGAATTTCCTGTTTTAAAAGAACGGATTAGTGATATATTATTTTATGGTGCACAATATACATTTGAAGCAAACAGCCCAATAATAAATATTGGTATAATGTTTGGGTTTCTAAAAAATTCTGGCAATTTAGTTGCAGTTGCAAACCGCATTTTTGAAACTAAAATATATAACATCCTGCTTTCAGAAAAAGAACTGGCACAAGGCACAATGCAAAGATATACAGATAATAGAAAAGAATTTATCCAGGATGGCAAATTAAATATGCATATTGTAATGGAAAAATTTTTAGAATATTATGAAGAAATATTTGGAAATACTAATGAAAAATTCCTTGAAAATGAAGGAAGGCGTATTTTCCTTATGTACCTGCGGCCTATTATCAATGGTTCTGGTAATTATTATATTGAAGCCCAGACACGTGACCAGACCCGCACTGATGTTATTGTTGATTATGGAGAACAACGTTTTATAATAGAAATGAAACTATGGCACGGCAATGCATATAATAAACGTGGTGAAGAACAACTTGCTGGCTATCTTGATTTTTATAAACAAGATATAGAATATCTTCTAAGTTTTAATTTTAATAAAAATAAAAAAACTGGAATAAAAGAAATTACAATTAATAACAAAAAAATCATTGAAATTGTGGTATGAAACTGGGCTGCCGAATTAAACAGAAAACATACAATATATGGCATCTGATAAATTTTATATCCACTATATATTAGTATAATTTTTATTAATGCGGCAGCTCCAAATACATATATCTAATTTTATAAGATCATTTATTCATATAAAATTTTATTACTTCTAATTACTCTTTAATAAATCTGTCACTTATTCAAGCATCCATTCTACCTTAAAAACAGCAACCATTACATCAAAGCGTATCCATTTATAAAGTTTCATTTTTCTGTATTTATTAAAATTTTGCTTATAAAGATTTTTAAACTGCCATTTTATTTTTACTAATGTACTTTCTACACATCTTTTATGTGTAAATATTCTTTTTAAACAAATTACATGCTGTTATAAAATATATAAACATAATTCCATAAAACAATATATAAACCAAGCCTATCTGTCCTATAATCCTGGTAACAGGAATATAATTTATATAATTACGGTAATTCTTTATACAGATAAATATTAAAACTAATATTGATATAACTGATGCAATTCCTGTAGATACAACAAACCACATACCTACCTGTTTTCTGATAATATAACTGGTTTCCTGTTCACCAATTCCCATTTTTTTAATTATAGAAAACCTCTTTTTATGTTCTGAAACATCCATTATCTGTTGCAATGCAAGTATAGCAGCACATACAATAATTAAAACCAGGCTGATATACGTTGAACCAAGTCTTTGCATAAGCGTGTAAGAAATTCCCTGCACTAACTGCAAAGCTTTTATACGGATATAACCATCCCCTTGATATTGTCCTGACAAATAATTTAACCATGAACCTATATCTTCATCTATCTTCACAGCTTTTTTAATATTTATTTGTTCTGCTAAATTGGCAACATAATAATTCGTAGCTACTTTAAGTTCTTTACATACATAATCTGGCAAAATATAAACAACTTTTACATTCCCTGTAAATAACCCCATTCCAACAGAAACTTGGAAATTACCATTATATAACTTATTAAGTTTAATTTCTCCAATCTGCAATATTGGATATTCCCTGTCAAATTCATCCATATCACTCTGGATTACTTTTTTCTCCCATTGTAATGCAAAACTGTCATCTGGCAAAGTAACTGGAGTTTCACCTGACATAACACGAAGTTTGTTATAATCAGAAACAGTTATTGCAAGTATTGGTTTTCTTTGTAATTCATCTGTTTCATTGATATAATAACTATTAATTTCTGCTTTATCTTTTACTTTAACCTGCTCTTTCATTAAATAATTTTCAATATATTTATAATCCAGCCTGATACTTTCCTGCTTTTCTCCTGGTTCCAGTCCATAACGTGCAGTAAATATCTGTAAGTCATAAATAGAACGTTCTTTAAGATAACCCTCAGCCTCCCCGCTTAAAACAGGCATCCAGCCCAAAATAACCAGACCCATAATCATTACTACTGTAATAATTCCTAATGTCCTGGATATTTTTTTTATACTAGACCGGATTTGTCCAACTAAAAAAAGATTATGATATTTAAATAGTTTTGCATACTCAATTTTATTTAAAAATGTCCAAGATAAACTTGTATATAAAAATATTACTGCAACAATTAATAATATACCGCCATATAAGTAAGGAAGAACAATCCAATATTCAGGCAAAGCCCCCTCTTTTACACCTCCTTCCATAATTCCGCCACATCCAAATGATAAGCCAGAATTACAGAAACATATTATTGTGAAAACAACTTCTGTCATCCCTCCTTCTTTATTAATATAATATTTGTACAAAAGCTTCAATGAACATATAATTAAAACTAGCATTAATGCAATCCATAATCCAATACTTTGTTGTATATTGCTACTAACTTTTTTATAAACTGGCAATATCCCATAACACAACATTCCTTCCAAAATAATTGTCACAATAAGGTCCGCCAGAACAATTATATGAACACTTCTGTCATATTTTTGTAAATCTCCCAATTCTGCAGAATACAATAACCCTTTAATAGATTTTTCATTTATTGTCTTTACATTCATAATGCCTGTTAATAGAAATAAAATCCAGAAAAATAACATCGTCCACCCCATTGTATCTGGATATATTGACCAATCCAGCTTAAATGGTTCATCAAAAGATTTTAAAACTATTCCTTTTATTACTTGTGTACCAAATATACCTAATAATAAACCAGCAAATACTGCTACAATTCCTATACAAAAATTTTCTATAAAAAATATAAAACTAACTTTTCTTCTATCTATTCCTATTATCATTTCAAGACCAAATTCTTTTTCTCTTCTACGCATAATATAGGAATTAACATAAACTATTAAAAAACTTAGGAATATTGTACTTACTGGTATAAGTTTTCCCATCTGCTGTGACAGATAACTAAGATTTATCGATATTGGAAGCTGTGCGGCATAATAAGGACTTGTAACAGAAAGAAAACTATAAAACAGCCCTACTGACAGCACTAAAGTCAATATATATATTAGATAATCTCTTATGGAACGCTCCAGATTTCTCCATGCAAATTTAACGTACATCAATAAAACCACCTCCAAGCATTACCATAACATCCAAAATTTCATTAAAAAATTCCCTTCTTTTTTTATTCCCCTTTCTTATTTCTGCAAAGATACGTCCATCTTTCAAAAATAAAATACGTTTTGCATAACTAGCTGTAAATACATCATGTGTTACAATTAAAATAGTTACATTCATAGTACTATTCATTTTTTCAAATAATTGTAATAATTTCATAGAAGAATGGCTATCTAAAGCCCCTGTTGGTTCATCCGCCAGAACTACTTTAGCGTTATTTACAATTGCCCTTGCACAAGCACAACGCTGCTTTTCACCACCAGAAACCTCTGCTGGGAACTTTTGCAAGATACCATCTATTTCTAATTCTTCTGTTACTTGCTTTATCCTTTCTTCTGCTTTATCAAGTGATACCCCTGCTGCTGATAAGGCAAGTTCAATATTTTCTTTAATAGTTAAAGTATCCAGCAAATTATAATCCTGAAAAATAAATCCTATATTATCTCTTCTGAATTTTGCAAGTTCTTTTTCCTTTAGTAATGTAATATCATTTCCTCCTAATTCAATATTACCTGAACTAACCATATCAATTGTAGAAATACAATTTAAAAGTGTTGTTTTTCCAGAACCAGATGGTCCCATAATTCCAGTAAACTCACCTGGTTTTACTTCAAAACTAATATCATCTAAAACTTTTACTGCATTTCCATTACTGCCAAAATACTTTTCTATATGTCTGACATTTAATACACTATCCATAATATTTCTCACTCCTTATCTTTTTAAGCATTATATAATAAACAATATAAATATTATATATTTTTACTTTACAAAAATCTTACAAAATTGTAATATTGTTTACATTAAATAAAAAAGCATGTTTACCAAAAACTAAAACATGCTTATTTATTATTACATTTATTAAATATTACAATTTATTCTATAGAATGTTCATTAGGAAAAGTCAAAAGAGCTTCTGTAAAAACCCCCTCTTCTGATATAATTTGTAATCCAATTCCAAGATGTCCACATAATTTCTGGCATATATACAGCCCCATCCCCGTAGAACGTACTGTACCCTCATTATTTCTGCCTGTAAATCCCTTTTCAAATATCTTTGATAAATCTTCATCAGATATTCCTATTCCATTATCCCATATATGTAACTGGATATCGTGTCCTGTTTCATTCAAATAAAATTTTAATATACATCTTCCCACCTTGCTTTTATACTTGATAGAATTTGTTATTAACTGGCTTAATATAAAAATACACCATTTTTCATCTGTAAAAACTTCCACATCAGATCCAGACATTTCAACTTGGATTTTATTATTCAAAAGCATAAGATAATTTAATGAAATTGCTTCATGGCAAATATCCATAATTTTACATTTTCTTATTACATAATCTTGTTCCACTGTTTCACTTTTTGCATAGTATAAAACCTGTTCCACATACCGTTCCATACTTTCAATTTCCAATAAAATTTCCCTCATTACTTCACTTTTATTATTTAATGCTATAAGTTTTATTCCTGCTATAGGTGTTTTAATTTCATGTACCCACTGTTCAATATATTCCTTATATTGTTTTTTACTTGTAATGCTTTTACGTACTTTTTCCATCATTGATTTACATGCACTTTTTAATATGTAATAATATAACTGTTCTTCCTGGCTGGAAGGTTTATCCATAATTTCAGAAATTAAATATTTATCTGGTAAATTTTCTAGCAAAAACAACAGCTTCTCAATCTTATGTTTCTTAATGTAAAACTGGATTCCAAAAAATATTAAAAACAGTCCTGCCCATGCTATTCCTAATAATAAAATTAATTCTGCTGGATTTCCAAGTAAATATGCCAATACAGCAATCATTCCAAAAACATTTATTTGAAATAAAATACTAAAAATATTATCTTTTATATAATTTTTAAATTTCATATACAATATCCCTGTTTATATTTTGTATGAATAAAATCTTTAACTCCTATCCTGCCTAATTTTTCACGTATTCTTGTTACATTGACACTTAAGGCATTATCATCAATATATGCCCTGTTTTGCCATAAATCTTCAATTAGTTCTGTACGTGTTACAATTCTTTCTGGATTTTTCATTATTATAAGAAGAATACGGAATTCTGTTCTAGAAAGTTCAACTGTTTCATTATTATAACTTACAAGATTCCTTTCTACAAAAAGCTTTATTCCATGATATTCAATTACCTCTTCCTCATCTAAATATGCCCTGCGTATTAACGAATTAACTCTTGCTAATAAAACAGGTATATTATATGGCTTTGTAATAAAATCATCTCCCCCTAGCATTATACTATGTAACTCATCCATTATTGTATTTTTACTAGTAACAAATATAATTGGCACTTTAGAAAAACCCCTGATTTCACTACATATTTCATGACCATCTTTTTCTGGAAGTTTTATATCTAATATAACTAAATGAGGATTGAAAAACTGGATTTCTTTTTTTACATCACTTAACTTTTCCATAGCTTTTACATCATACCCTTGGTTATCAAGTAACAATTGTAATTCTTTTCTAATAATCTTGTCATCTTCTATAATAAGTATTTTCTTTTTCATTATACTCCTCCCTCATCTCCCTAATATATAATCAACATCATTACCTATTTCACTTGGTATTACAAAACTATTTTTTCCTTATATTCTTTTAACAACATTTTCTTTTTTATATAAATACCAGCTGCCCGGTTTTTATGGCAGCTGGTATTATTTAATAATAAAACAGTGTAATATTAAAAAAGAGCATAGCATACTTTTGTCAATTTATTATTTAATAAAGAACTGTTATAATCTAAAATATGCAACAGCTGGCGCATTAGCGCCTGCTTTTTTATTCAAACCTTACTGCTATTGAGTTCGCATGTGCTGTAAGCTGCTCAGATTCCGCAAATTTCTCAATATCTTTATGTATATCTCCAAGTGCTTCTTTTGAATATGAAATTATACTTGATTTCTTTATAAAATCATCAACTGACAATGGAGAGAAGAATTTTGCTGTACCATTTGTTGGAAGTACATGGTTTGGTCCTGCAAAATAGTCTCCTAGTGGTTCACTACTGTATTCCCCAAGGAATATTGCACCTGCATTTTTTATTTTTGTCATTATATCAAAAGGATTCTTTGTAACAATTTCAAGATGCTCCGAAGCAATTTCATTAGCTGTATCCACTGCTTCTTGCATATCTTTTGCAATAAGTATATAACCATAAGAATCTAAAGATTTCTTTATAATTTCACTTCTTGAAAGTTCTTTAAGGAAGCCATCTGTTTCATCAGAAACTTTCTTTGCAAGTTCTTCACTGGTTGTTATAAGAATAGCAGAAGCCATTTCATCGTGTTCTGCCTGTGACAGTAAATCCGCTGCTACATAACGTGGATTAGCTGTTTCATCAGCTATAACCAGTATTTCACTAGGGCCTGCTATAGAATCAATGCTTACATGGCCATACACTGCTTTCTTGGCAAGTGCCACAAATATATTTCCAGGACCTGTTATTTTATCAACCTTCTTAATACTCTCTGTGCCAAATGCAAGCGCACCTATTGCCTGTGCACCACCAGCTTTATATATTGTATCTGCCCCTGCTTCATTGGCAGCAACAAGTGTCATAGGGTAAACTTTTCCATCTTTTCCTGGAGGAGTTACCATAATTACTTCTTCAACACCTGCAACTTTGGCAGGCACGATATTCATAAGTACAGAAGATGGATATGCAGCTTTGCCGCCTGGCACATATACACCAACCCTTGAAAGCGGGGTAACTTTCTGTCCAAGTATAGTACCATTCGGCTTACTGTCAAACCAGCTTTGGCGTACCTGTTTTTTATGGTATTCATATATATTTGCAAGTGATTTCCTGATAATATCTATCATACCAGGGTCAACTGCTTTGTAAGCTTCTTCAATCTCTTCCTTAGTAACCTTTATATTTCCAGCATTAATTTTTACACCATCAAATTTCTCTGTATATGCAAATAATGCTTCGTCTTTTCTTTCCCTTATATTATCCAGGATTTCCCTGACTTTATTCTCATATTCCACATACTGCCCAGGGCTTCTCTTTAAAAGGTTTTCCAAAATATTATTGCGTTCATTTTCTGTAAGTTTAACAATCTTCATTCCCATACTTAACCTCATTCCTTATATATAACTACTCTGTTATTACCTGTTTTAAATCATGTATAAGTTTTGTTATGCGCTCATGCTGCATCTTCATGCTTACCTCATTAACTACAACACGTGCAGAAAGCGGACATATTTCTTCTAAAACTTCAAGCCCGTTTTCCTTAAGGGTAGAGCCTGTTTCCACAATATCAACTATAACTTCTGAAAGCCCTACTATAGGTGCAAGCTCAACTGAACCATTGAGTTTAATTATCTCTGCTGTCTGGTGTTTACAGTTATAGAAATAATCTTTTGCTATACCTGGATATTTACTTGCAACCCTTATAAGTGAACCATCATTTAGCTGCTTCCTTGCACTTGCAGGCCCGGCTACACACATACGGCACTTTCCAAAGCCCAGGTCAAGTACTTCATAAAGCTTCCTTCCTTCTTCAATAATTGTATCCTTGCCAACCACACCAATATCAGCAGCGCCAAGTTCTACATAAGTTGGTACATCTGTTGCCTTTGACAAAAAGAACTTATAGCCAAGTTCCTCATTTGTAAATATAAGTTTCCTTGTCTTTTCATCCTTCATCTCCTCACATGTTATGCCAATCTTTTCTAAAAGCCCAAGGGTATGCTTTGCAAGCCTTCCCTTTGCAAGTGCAAATGTTATATATCTCATCTTAATATCCCCCAGTCTTCAGTTCCACCCTCTGGTTTAAGGTATAATATTCTTTCAATTCCCATACGTTTTGCGTATTCTTTATATTCTTCTAACGGGACAGCAGAAGATTTGCGCACAAGCTGTACAATTTTGCCTTTACCACGCATTTCTTCTGCATTTTTAAGAGCCACATCCCTTAAAGACTGTGGATAAAGTATAATTATGCCTTGTACAATATCTGTTTCAAGCAGTTTCTGGCGTGACAATGCTGTCATAAGCTGGTCTATTACTATTGCAAGCCCTATTGCAGGTGCTTCCTTGCCAAACTGGCTTACAAGACCATCATAGCGCCCTCCCGTTGCAACTGCCTCACCATTTCCATAAGTATATGCCCTGAAAATTACACCAGTATAATAATTATAATTGCTTAACATACTTAAATCTATTGTGACATAATCCCCAAATCCATAAGACTGTATAATACTTTCAAGCTTTTTAAGACGTTCCATCGCTTTATATACAGTTTCACTTTTGGAACGTGCTTTAACAAAGTCTATTGCTTCATCAAGGTTATTAAGCATATCTGGAAGTTTTAAAAAGATTTCCTTAAGTTCTTTTGAAACTGTAAGGTTATCAAGCAAATCTTCAACACCAAAGAAATTTTTACTTTCAATAAGGCTTCTAAGCTTTGCTGTATCTTTTTCTGAAAATCCTGCTTCTTCTGCAAGGTCATTAAAGAAACCTGCATGTCCTGCTTCAATCTGGAATTCCTTAAGCCCGCTTTTTAAAAGACATTCAGCGGTAATTGCTACCATCTCTGCATCTGCATCTGAACTGCCATCATTAAAAAGCTCTGCACCTGCCTGTGTAACCTCCTGCAGCCTGCCTTTATATTTATCTGTATTAACAAATGTATTTCCAATATAACATAGACGCAGCTGCATATGTTCATCTTTATAATATTTTGCAACACACCTTGCAATAGGAGGTGTCATATCAGGCCTTAAAACCAGGGTATTATTTCCCCTGTCAAAGAACTTAAACATTTCCTTAGATGCAACTGTCCCTCTTTCCTTATTAAATATATCAAAATACTCAAATGCAGGTGTTTGTATATCCCTGAAACCATATGAACGGAGCACATTATGCACAGCATCCTGTACTTTAAGCTTATTTGCACACAAAACCCCATAAGTATCTTTTACACCTCCAGGAGTGTGAAGAAGCCCGCTTCCACTGCTGTCCCATTCCATATATCTATCTTGTCCCATCTGTACTAATTCCTCTCTTTAACAACATTTCCCTTAAAATATTAATAAATCCCTGTAGGGTTTTCTAATTTGGGATTATATCCCTTTTCACGCAAGGCATTAATTATCTGCTGTTTATGTTCATGCCCAAATGCTTCAAGTGTAATTGTAAGTTCAACTGCTGAATTTCTGTTAATACTTACAAACTGGTTATGCTCAAGCCTTATAATATTGCCATTCATTTCTGCAATAACATTTGCCACCCTTACAAGCTCACCTGGCCTGTCTGGAAGCAGCACAGCTATTGTAAATACACGTCCCCTGCGGATAAGCCCATGTTGTACAACAGAAGAAAGTGTTATTATATCCATATTGCCGCCGCTAAGTATAGAAACAACCCTTTTATTCTTACATTTAAGGTGTTTTAATGCTGCTACTGTAAGAAGCCCTGAATTTTCAACAATCATTTTATGGTTTTCTATAATATCAAGGAAATTCACTATAAGTTCACTGTCTTCTACCGTTATAATTTCATCAATATTCTGTTGTATATATGGAAATACAACATTACCTGGTGTTTTTACTGCTGTACCATCTGCTATTGTTTCAACATTTGGAAGCGTTACTACTTCCCCTGCATTAATTGATGCCTGCATACAGCTTGCACCAGCAGGTTCAACACCAATAACCTGTATATTGGGGTTAAGCAGCTTGGCAAGTGTTGATACGCCTGCGGCAAGCCCTCCGCCCCCAATAGGTACAAGTATTATATCTACTGTAGGAAGTTCTTTAAATATTTCCATTGCGATAGTTCCCTGTCCTGTTGCAACTGTTTCATCATTAAATGGATGGACAAATGTTGCACCTTTTTCTTCTGCAAGCTTAAGTGCATACTGGCTTGCTTCATCATACACAGAACCATAAAGTACAACTTCTGCACCATAGCTTTTTGTCCGGTTTACTTTAAGAAGCGGGGTTGCTTCTGGCATAACAATAGTTGCAGGTACACCAAATAACTTGGCAGCATATGCAACGCCCTGGGCATGGTTCCCAGCAGAAGCAGTAACGAGCCCCTTCTCCCTCTCTTCTTCTGGCAGTGTACTTATTTTATAATAAGCCCCCCTTACCTTATAAGCACCTGTGTACTGCATGTTTTCTGGCTTAAGGTACACTTTGTTTCCTGTCTGTGCAGAAAAATATTCACTATAAATCAAATTAGTAGGAAGCACTACTTCCTTAACTTTTTCTGAAGCTTCCTCAAATTTATCCAGTGTCATCATTGTTATAAAAAACTCCTCTCCAAATATTTATTAATTCACATATTTTGCATATATACAATCTCTTTGAAACTATCCTTGTTTTTTAATGCTTCATTAAGCAATCCCTGTTTTCTTAAAGAAACATAAACCGCAGCAGCTTCTGCCTGGCAGTTTATAGATTTCTGAGGGTTAAACTCAATATCCGTAAAAGCATTATATCCAAGCAGCTGTTCTGTAAAGCTGTCATGCAAATGCAATGCATTTATGTATAACCAGTTATAGAAATATGTCTTTGGCTCTGTTTCAAATTCTATGCCATCAAAACAGAATGAAATAATTCTGCCACTACTTTTTAAACGTTCATCTTTTTTAGCAGCTTTTGATGATACATCTAATAAATCTGTATATGGCCCGCCATTTTCAAAAACTTTGCCAGCCTGGAATGCAGATTCAACAGAAACTTCTTTGCCACTTTTGGTCTTAAGCATAAGGTTAAATGCGCTTAAATCCACACCAAGCTTGTCTTCTGATTTACTGGAAATCTCTAAAACCTTTTTTCCATTATTAGCTTTTAAATATTCTTTATGCAGGCTGCATATGCATCTCTTTTTTTGTTTATCTGAAAAACCACTGAAAAACTCAAAATCTGTATTTTCCCTGATGCAGAATTTATCATCAAGTGACACCACAAATACTGGCCTTGTTGCCATATCATCATCCCTCCTGCCCGAGAATTGCCAGGAATTATTTATAAGCGGCCCGGGTTACGGCCATGCATTTTATTATATCAAAACCAGCAGAGAAAGCAATGGTATTTCATTTAAGTTCTCCATTTTTTAATACACAAGTATTTTGGCTCTGGCAATTCCAAATGTTTACCAACCGGAAGCCATGTTGCAAACGTGGCTTTGCACGTATTGCACTTGGATGGGATACGCAATAATGCATAGAGCCTCAATGTTTCTGCGAAACATTTAATACGGGTCTTAAGCACCAGTGCCCCCATACAGCTGCTTTTTGATAAAAAATTTGGAATTTGCCAGAGTAATATAGTCTTTGTGCAATTTAAAAAATGAAAAAACTTAAATATTTCAAAATTAACCAGAAAATCCATGTTTAATTATATATGCTTTCTGTATATCCCTGTCATAAATATACACAGCCTGTACTTTATCTTTAATAATTGTCCAATTATAAACCCTGCACAACAATGCTATAAAATTATCTTCATTCCTGTCATAAAAACTCTCTATATTTTCAATTTGTTTTTTAAATTCCTTAAAAGAAATCTTTTGTCCATACAATAAGATATCACCTTTATAATATTCTATTTCAATAACCATATAAAATCCTGTCACTTGCCATAATTATGATAAAGGCTTATGTAAATAACAACCTAGTATTCTAGAACAAAAATCTTTTATTTCACCTTTTCTGTTTTCCAAATCTTCTTTATATTCAACAGAGCAAAGCCCCAGGCTTCCACTTGCTTCTATTTCTAAATGTCCATAAAAATGTTCTATACTCTCAATTATCCTGTTACATTCTTTTATACCAGGACCTGTACGCAATGCAATAGAATACCCCTTTTTACCACTAGAAAGCACAGCATGGGGTTCATGTGTATTACACCATGGGGTACAGCTACATTGTACAAATAATAACAAAAGCCATTAAAAAATACAAATTAATTTTCAAGGCTGTCACACAAAGATTTTATATAATTCCTTTTTAATATTGTACCAAGCCAGTCCTGTGGAATATTTTTAGCACCATAATAAATTCCAGCCAGCCCTCCAGCAACTGCTCCTGTTGTATCCGTATCATCTCCAAGATTTACAGCTTTAAGTACACACTCTTTATAAGAATTAGTGGTTAATAAACACCATATTGCTGCTTCTAATGTATCAACAACATAACCACTGCTGTTTATTTCTCTTCTGGGTAAAAGCATAAAACTTGTTAAATTCTTTACCCTGGAATACACAGATATCTCATTCCATCCTTGCCTGTAATAATACTGGAAGGCTTTTTCAATACCATTGCTAATTCCTGTATTTAATGATATGCCACCTGGTAATAATTCCAAAGCTATTGTTATATAAATACCACAGGCTGCCAGGCTTATCCTGTGTCCATGTGTTAAAGAAGACACATTATGTATAATTTCCATCTGGCTTTCTATTGGAATACCTGTCTGCTGTTTAATATAATATGCAACTGGAAGAATCCGCATTAAAGAACCATTTCCATTTTCATATTCAGATTTTCCTCCACATTCTATTGGATTAATTCCATGCCCATAATTCATAATTGCCCTGCTAGTTGTATTCCCAACATCAAATACTTCCCCAGTTGCTGTATATTCACCATACAAAAGCCACTCCGAAAATTTATCCATAATATCTTTATAATCTATACCATGGTTTCTGGCTATACTGTCAAGCAGTGCCAATGTCATGCTTGTATCATCAGACCATGTCCCTGCTTGCTGGTAATGTGTTCCATATCCAAGCATTGTGGTAACAGGTGTTTTCATAATATTTTCCCTGGTTTTAAACTCCACCGGCACCCCTAATGCATCTCCTGTTGCCAGGCCAATTATTCCATCATAAACCTTTCCCATAAATACCTCTTTCATATTTATTATATTATAACTATTGTTATATTATATCTTTTGTAAAATATTATCATTTATTGTTTTGTAATAATTGCTACAGCACATGGCATTCTTCCATAAACAATTTCGTATCTGGCATCTCTATAACCTGCATCTTCAAAAAATTTTCTATACGAATTAAAATCAAACTGTCTCTTAAAGTCTGCTCCTGCCAGTTCAAACAAGAATACAGCTTTTCTATTAATTCCGCCAGACGCATTAATATATGTTGGAATAATAATTTTACCTCCTGGTTTACATACTCTTTCTAATTCATTTATTGCAGCATATGGCTCCTCCAATAAGTGTATTACATTTCCCGCCACTACTTTATCAAATCTGTTATCACGGCAATTTAACTTTGTCATATCTGCATGTTTTATTTTTACATTATTATATTTTTTGCAGTTTTTCAATGTCTGTTTTAACATTCCTTTGGAAAAATCTGTTGCAATTAATTGTTTACATTTAGGAGCAATATATTTACTAATAGCACCTGTACCACAAGCACACTCCAGTACAACATCATCCTGTCCAATTTCTTTAGCTACTTTTTTACCAAGACCCTGGTATACTTTACCATTATATACCATTTCAAAAAGGTCATATAATACAGATACTTTATCCCAGAACATATAATTTTTCCTTTCAAATTCCAATTATTATTTAATATATACAGCAACTTCCAACTTTTTAATTTTAGTAATATATATAGTTGTTGTATGTGAAAATTAGATACAATATATAGTTTATATTTCAAAAAGTTGTAAAGTGCTGTAATATATATAAAGTTAAAAACTATTAATTTGTTAAACAGTATACCATAACTGCCTGCTGGATTACTAATAAATTCTTTTTAAATCCATACCCTGCAAAATACTCTGATTCTATCACTTCATCAGACACTTCTTCCCCACGGTAAAATGGCGGGCAAGGATTTAATATAGCATTTTTATTAGCCATATCCATTATTTCCTTAGTTACCTGGCATTCCTTAAAATCATCTAATTCATTGGCCGCAAGTGAATCTGTACATATAATATCTTTTCCTTTAACTGCTGTTTTTATATTATGGTATACCTTTATACCATCTATTTCATAACCCATACCACAACATTGTGACAAATCAAATCCCATAACCTCAGAGGCTTCTTTCCATGCCAGTCCAATATTACCTTTTTTCCCACAAAATAAATATTTATCATTTATAAAATCATCCCTGGTTTTTGAAAGAGAATACATATCTGCAAGAATTTCACAAGGATGGTTAATACCAGTCATTGCATTAATAACTGGAACTTTTGAATATTCTGCAAATCTTTCAACAAGCTGTATATCCTTATGCCTGATAATAACAATATCTGCCCAGTTATTTAAATAACCACATACATCTCTTAAATCTTCTTTTTTGTCCAATGTATTATCTGGAAATAATATAGAATGTCCACCTAACATATATATTCCTTTTTCAAATGTTACCCTTGTCCTGATACTTGATGCAGGAAAAAACATAACAACACTTTTTCCATTAAGAAAACCACTATATTTTCCAGCATTGATTTTATCTGCAATATTAAATATTTCATATACCCCGTTTACTTGCAAACTGGTTAATCTAATTAAATCCTTCATAGTTATAATCACCTTACTTGTTTTCAAACACCTATAATCCTGGCATTTATAGAAAATACTCTTATCTAAATGACATTTCACTTAGATTTATATTATAAATTTTAATATCCCTGTTATTACAATTAATACCTCTTTATAATTTTTTAGAATAAAGAATAAAATACAAGCAACTTTGGTGTATAATAAAATTAATATAAATTGCTTGTAACTGCCATACGGTTTCTTTTCTTCAATAAAATACTAAGACTTTCACCTAATTTACGTTTACGTTCCACATCCCTCTCAGCTTTATACCTGCCCTCAAGTTGTAATGCTAAATAATCTAAACGTCTTGTTTCATATCCCAAATGAAGTGCATCGTAAAATTCTTGTATAAACTGGTCATATTGATATGTATCACAAATCTGTATATAAAAGTTATTATCTCTTTTAAAAACAGTTGCTATATTCCCATTATCTACATTAAGTAAATCATCATATGGGGGCTTAACTGTAATTTCACATTTTCCACGGTTACATGATATGCAAGACCATACTAGATTAACCATCATCCCTGCTTCTGCTCTTCCCTCTGTTGTATCTGGAAAAGAAGCTTCGTTTAAAAAGTGGTCAATTTCAAAGGACTCTACAGGCAGAAGTCCCCACATAGCACCACAATATGCACATTTATAATTATAAATTTCCGCAAATTTTTTATGATACACACTATTTCTGGTATTCACTTTATTATATATTATCTTTGTCCGTGGAAAAGCTGATTTTATTTCTTTTTCTAAAGCATTTTTTTGCTTCTCTACATTATCCAATACAGGACAATATATAGTATTTCTATAATCCTTATCTCTTGCCATATTATTTACTCCTGTCCCATACTCTGGAAAGCGGTAATTAATTTATCAATATCCTCTTTAGACAAATCCTCATAATCATTTATCCCATTTAAAGAATCCACCGCCTTTTCAACCAAAAACTTTTCAATCCCTTTGTTGTTCTCTAATTTTTTAGAAATATTCCGGAATGTAATTACCCGTTTTATACTTTCATCTATTTTACCTTTCAACACCCGTTCATAATATTCTTTTGACGTTTCTGTACCTCCACTTCTATACTTTGGAATAATTTCAAAATCTTTATTTTCACCATTCTGGGAAATTACCAGCACTTCAATAAATGGAAATACTTTTCTCAGAATCATTCTAAATTCTTCTCCAGAAAACTTTCCTTTACATTTTATACTATCATTTTCAAACAATCTAGAGTCAATTAAAATAACGTTTGCTGAAGCTACTTCTGGAGAATCTAATAAAGCTTCATAACCTTTACTACCTTCAAATACAACCTCCTGGTAGTTCACCACATAATTATCATTCTGATAAACATCCTCTAAATAAGCAGATATTGCCTCATCCCGGTCATCATCAATATAAACAAGGTTTATCTTTTCTTTAATATTCATATTTTATCTCCTAACATAAACTCTATTTTAAATCCATCTAATCCTTCAATCTTTTTAATCTCTCCGCCTGTATTGACAATTGTATTATTCACAATCCACATTCCTATTCCATGACCTTTTTTTCTTGATGTTTCATGTACTTCAAGAATACGCAAGGGTTCAAATTTATATTTTTCTGAAAGTCCTTTACCCTTATCCATATACATCATATTGATATATTTTCCTTTTTTTTCTGCATATATATGAATTTCCAGTATATTTTCAGCATCATTTTGTTGTATACTATTCAATATCAAATTATCAAATATTACTCTGAAAATATCTTTAGAACTTCTATATTCTAAACTTTCTTCTATATGCAATTGAATATTAATCCATGAATAATCCTTTTCCCATACAGATTTTATATTTATAAAAAATTCATATATGTTAACATCCTCTGGTACAAACTGGTCTTTTTCAGACTCTGACAACATTACATCCATAAAATTAATAATTCTTTTATTAACTCTCCGGTTCTTTTCTAAAAGTGCAGGGATATCTCTATGCATATATTTCGTATTTTCAAAATCATTCACAACATCCCAAAGCTCATATCTTTTTAATGCATTAATAATATAATCAACATTTTCGTCAATACTATTCCTGTCATTATACAGTTCATGTGCAATAGATGTTGCTTTTAATCCAGAAGTAGCAAGGATATTAAGTAAACGGATATCATATTTATATCTTTTTTCTGTTTCATCAATTTGATTTTTACTTGTTTTATTATCTTTTTTCATCTGTTCCAGTTCATCCATAAATAACTTCTTCTCTTCTAATGACAACTCCATCAGTTTTTGTGGATTTTTCATTACACTGTCAATAACTTTAGGTTTTTTTTCTTCCTTTGATTCATTATATTTATTTGCAATACAACGTATTATATTTTGCCGGTATCGTTCAAAATAATTTATTCCTGTAATAATAATTGCAATAAACACCTTATAGATATCATTTTCCACCAAACCCTGTCTATTCATTAAATCAGATAAACCTTTGTTTTCTTTTTTATCAATAATAACTTTACCTGACATTTGATTTTCACGGACCCTCCATGAGCCTGAAGGATGACTAGCCGCTGCGGGAGACTTTCTAGACCTTTTCCCGAATCCAAGCCAGTCCTTCTTACCTTCATAAGATGATATACTAAATGCATTTCTGTACAAAATAACACCAGATTCATACCGTTCATCCAAGATTTTATGTTTATAAAAATACTTTTCCGCATCAAACGTAGAAGGATTTTTTAATGAAAAATATAATTCTGCTGAAAAATTACCCACATTTTCCAACAACTCTTTCCATTCTTCAGTGGCCGCTTCTTCATATAGCTCATTTTTTATATAATCAAGCTCATTCACAATATTTAATTCTGTTTTTTGTTCTTTTATATTAATACCAGGACATAATTCTTTTACATTTTCTTTAAATTCATCTGATTTTATATCACATATTAATTTCTGAAATCCTGCAAGATACTGTAGTCTTATTATACTAACACAATTAACACCTAATTGTATTTTTCCAAAATACCGCATTACAGTTTTTCTATCCTCTTTATAATCTATTTGTATCTTCATTTTATCATCATTATAAGTTCTAGACAAAAATTCACGCAAATTGCATACTCTTGGTTCTGTCCAATTATCCCGGAGCTTCCCAATAACTATTTTAGTACCTCTCCTTTTCATCTCATAACAAGTTTCCAAAGTATTGGTATTCCAATCTGTCTTCCACAAAATAGCTTCTTGTCCATCCATTTTCGTATAAACACTGGCTTCTGCACCCAGCCGGGCTATAGCAAATCTGCCAACACCTTTAGAACCTGCCAATACTCTTGAATTTTCTCCATCACCTACAATATATTCTTTATCACTTATACCAACATGCATCCATGCCTCAAGTATTTTTTGACGGTTCATTCCAATCCCATTATCTTCAATTATAATCTGGGATTTAGAAATTACAATAATAACATCTACTGACTGGGCATCATACGCATTTTTTACAAGCTCTAATACTGCAGATTCTTCATTTGTAAAATTCTGCACTCCCAATACTTCTGAAATTGTACTATCTTCAATGATATATTTTAACTTTTCCACAAGCTGTCCTCCAGACCAATGTTAAAATTACAACAACTTCCTGCATTAATAAAAAACACACTATAAACATGATATTCTTCTAAAACATTATAGTATGCACAGGTAATATTTGCAAGAAACCTTATAAAATCATTATTTCCCCAGACAGAAAAAATTCTTCGGTATTATATAATAATTAACAAAAGGACAATTTCCAAAAATGAAAATCTCCTTTTTCCATATACAATATTACAATTTTTAATTACCAGACCAGCTTTTTATATCTGCACAATAATGCAGATATTATTAAGAACAGCACTCTTCTGCTTATGCTTTCATATCAACAGGTTTATGGTATGCATCTTTTATAACATGGACAGGCAGTGCTTGCATACGCATTTTTTCAAGCAACTGTCTTTCCTGTTTTTTTGTTCCTTTATCTTTTCACTGGTACGTTCCTGTTCTTTCTTCTCTTTTAACTTTTCTTCCCGTTTTTCTGCCAGCTCTTTCCATCCTTTTATACTGCTGCCAGATGTTACTGTTGTAGATGCCATCATTGTTATATTTCCTGTATTGTCTATATTCCAGCTTTCTGAATAATCCGCCAGCTTTGCACCAATAGCCATTGCATTTGATTGTGCACTTCTAAGACCACTTTGGTATCCTTCTTTAAAAAAAGATAAACTTTCCTCAAGTTCTTTGGATTTTTTGCACATTCTTTTAGATAAGTACCAGAAATTGCCACATTTCCATTTTTTACACAGTCATAGTTCTTCTGTAAGTAAGAATAATAATCTGATACATTATCATTTACTGTTTTATTTACTGCCTGTTCCGTATAAGAAGTATTTTCTGTTCCTCTTTCCTTTACCATCTCATCTTTCTGTAGAAATACAGTAGTAATATATTTTATAGTTTCCTTTCCTGCTACAAAGCTAAAAACTACAAAAATCTGTTTAGTTATATCTTTTTCAAAAAAACAAAACTAGAGAAATAGCATAAGACAAAGATTTAAAATTATTTTTAAAACTTCACTTACCGGAAATCTGCGGTCTAATATTTCAAATATCATAATCTGCATAAGAAAACAAACTATACTCCATATTAGTACAGTTATCCCTTTTTCATATTCTTCTTTTAAAAAATTCCTTGTGTAAATAACACCAGACATACTGTTAACCAGATAAATAAAAACTGGAAACAGCAGCATTTCAGACATTTACAATACCTCCATTTTTCACATACCTCATATAAGTTTTAATAAAACCGAAATATTTCTTCCTTGCAAGCAACATGTTGTCCCCATTTGTAACCTGTATATTATCTGCACTATAAGCAGATATTTTCTCCATATTTACAATATAACATCTATGACAACGGTAAAAGGTGCTGCCTAATACTTTTTCCAGTTCCTTCATTTTTCCATAAACCTCTAGTATTTCATCCGTTGTATGGAAAATAACTTTTTTATTGCCACTTTCTATAATAATAAATATTTTTCAGTAATAGTTTCCTATGTATACCAGAGTTTTTCACTATAATATATTTTTTTGTCTGCTCCTGAAAAACATAAACTTCTTTACATGTCCTGCCAAAAACTTCTGAAAACTTTTCCACATCAACCGGCTTTACTAAATAATGAAATGCATTTACATCAAATGTCTCTTCCATATATTCCCGGTATCCTGTTACAAAAATAATAATACTTCTATGCTTGCTATTTTCTTCTTGTTCTCTTATATACTTTGCAATATCCATTCCAGATATTTTTTTCATTTCAACATCAAGAAAACAAATATTAAAATCTTCTCTGGCATTTATCATTTCTTCCCCTGATTTATACTCTGTTATATCCACTTCTGGCACTTGCTTTTTTATCAACTTTAAAAGTTCTTTCCGTATTGCCTGGTCGTCCTCACAAACTGCAATCCTCATAATCTCTGGACTTCCTTTCATAACATAAAAAATATATAATAAAAATCCATTGTCTTTTATTATATCATTATTTGCAGTCTGTTCATAATTGTAATGGTGTGAATTACTTAATTCCAGATGTGAAATTCTTGTCTGCATGGAATACCAGATATATCACCAGCTACTTGATATTTTCTGTGCAATAAGAGTATCCATACAATGCTTATGAGGTATGCCACCACTATTACAATCAAATATTTCTTCTTTACAAGTATGGAACAGCCAGTCATTATAATATCCAAATAACTCTCCTGAATACCATGGATGTCTTTTTTCTTCATCCCTTGTACTATCTGGAGCACGTGAAATAAAAGGTTTTTTTACAAATACATTCAAGGCATTTATACCATTATCTGCTGTATGCGTTTTAAGACTGTCACACAATTCTTTTCTTTCTGTCTGTGAAATAAAGTGAAGAACTCCACTACTGAATATAATATCATACTCTGTATCAGGACGGTAGTCAAAAAGGTCTGCCTTAAAAAACCTGACATCAACTTTATTGTACTCTGCAAGCCTTTTCGCTTTTTCTATACCTTGTACAGATATATCAAATGCAGTAACATCATAACCACATTTTGCAAAAAAACAGAATCCTTCCCTTCGCCACAGCCAATATCTAACACACGCAAAGGTCTGGACGGCGGAAGGATTTTCATAATATCATAACAAATACGGTTAGGCGTAAGCCCCCAATAATAGCCGTCTTTATTATACCTGTTATCATAATCTGTTACTACACTTCCATAACCAAGCAATGCATCAACTGTTGTATCAAGTATATTTGCAAGTTTTGGAAGCATTTCTATATCAGGATATGCTGTGCCATTTTCCCATTTTGAAACTGCCTGGAATGATATATTTAGAAATTTAGCAAGCTGGTTCTGTGTTAATCCCAGTTTCTTACGTCTCTTACATATTATATCTCCTGTTTTCATATTGTCCATCTTTACTATTCCTCTCCTTTACTGGTAAATTAAATACTGTGCTGTATTTTCTTTATCTTAGTATAATCATATGATTACTGCAATAACGCAATAAGGGAATATAATACAATAATTCACCTGGCAGTTGAATAAGTACAAGTTAATATACACAAAGTTTTATAAAATAAAACTCCTTTTACATAAATGCTGTATATTTTATTCATTCATAAAACAAAAACAGTCCAAAGCAATGACATTTTTATTACTGTACATGCCATTAGCCTGGATTGTTTTGTTATAGGGCTGCTTTATTTTGGATAGATTGCATAAAATTTTTGTTTATTATCTACTTAAAACAACAACCCATATTTTATATAAATATAATATATTCTGTTGTATTACATACCACTTTAAAAACCAAGCAGCTGTTATGTATAATATATAACATATAAGTTATACACATAATTTTATCAAATACATTATTTTGGATAACAATAACATACAGAGTAAACATTAATCCAATTATCTTTTGCACCTACATGGATTTGGTCCAGCATACCATTAAAATTATCTGTGCCAAAAGCGGATACACAGTTATCATATGAGAATTTTGCATAATAATGGCCATTAGCAGAACCACTCTCACTAATTGTTACTTTTGCCCATTTTTTTGAATCAAAATTCTGAAGAATAAATTCTACCCCGCCTTGTGTACCATCATACTCTACATAGAAGTAACCACCTCTTGTAATATCACTGCCTTTAAAAGTACCACCATTTTTCTCTGTCATTACAGAAACAGCCTGGCCCCAGTCAGAAGCAGAGCTGCCTGTTTCACTCCAGTATAAAGAGTTATAAGGATCACCTGTTTCTCCGCCATTGCCACCATATGCATCAACAAGTGCTTTTGCGATTTCAGGAAAACGGAATGTACAAGTATAACGGTCCAAAAGACCATAGTTCTCTTGTCCATAATCAAATTTGTGGTTATCCCATAAAATAGAAGGAATACCAGAGTTGCTTGCAAGAGTACCATATGCAGAAGTATATTGTACGCGGTCATATGTATTATTCATATTGGTAGCACCAAATTCACCGATTACAACTGGAATGTCTTTACTATGGAAATATGTATAATATCTTCCAAAAATAGATTTCAGTTCTTCATGCAGATTGTTGTTCCATTGTGTCGTATTTCCTTCATAAGCAAAACCAAAAGGCACATATGCATGAATAGAAACTGCAATTCTGTCATCACTACTAAGATTCCTCCAGCCAGCAAGCTTAGGCTCGTCAGATGATGCACAGTATGTAGGAAGCATAATAAGCCTGAGACTATTATTGCCTCCTGTTGCCCTTATTGCAGCACGTGCAGCCTCATTGTACTGGTTTACACAATCATATAATCCGCTGTTTCCGCCCCAGTCTTCACCTGCACGTGGCTCATTATTTACTTCAAATACAAGCTTATCGCCATAATCTTTAAAATAATTTGCAATCTGTGTCCATATAGTCCTTAGTTCATTTTTCACCTGTTCCTGCTGCCAGTATTCTGTACTGGTCTTTGTCTGAAGGTCATTGTGATGTACATTAAGTATTACATACATATCATTATTAATACCATAATTAACAACTTCTTTTACACGTTCTAAATAATTTGTATCAATAGTGTAGTTTGAATCAATATAATGGTCATCCCAGCGTACTGGTACACGGAGTGTTGAAAAACCCATATCATGGACTGCATCAATCATACATTTGGTAACTTTAGGGTTTCCCCAGCCTGTTTCATCATTTTCAGATTCCAGGGAATTCCCTAAATTCCATCCTGCTTTCATATCTTTTGTAATAGTCCATGCATCACGCATCTGCGTTTCAGCCTGTGCCTGTGTTTTTGTAAAAACAGGGCTGGTTATTGTAAGACAAAATGTCATAGCAGTAACAATTACCCGTTTTAACCTTTTTTTTACATAAGATTCTTTCCTCATCATTCATTTTCTCCTTTCTTTTTGGCAGCTCATAATACTTATTATTGAGCCTGTTGCATAAAACCCTTTACTTAATCTGCAATTAAAAATTAATTAAAAAATACTATATCCTCCTTTCTTTCCTTAAAATAAATACTTAAAAAACAAAAAACTACACTGATAGCAAGCATATTTACTATCTACATAAAGTATAACATATAATTGTTAATTAATAAAGTAAAATTTGCATATTTATTAAACAACTAATTTTATTTAATTTTATGTTTATTTAAGTAAAATATTAATAATTTTTCATTAATATTACTTTATAAAATTTTTTATTCTATATTACTTACTTTGTTAATCTATTAGAATATACTGAATTTATCATTGCCACGATATCTCCTGATGGTGCAAAAGAAGTATAATAAAAATTTAACCCCATTACCAGGTGGAAGCATAAAATATATAGTCTTCATATACAAAATGGTACTCTGTGTGAATATGGATATATAAAACGTTTTTCAGATACTTTTCATTATGAGATTACAGAACAAAAATATAGTGGACATTGTTTTTTTACAACCCTGGAACTGGAATTTAAAAAAACTGGTTAAAAAAAAGACTTTAATTAATATTGATAAAATTATTAATTGGACAGAAATATTTTGAAATGGAAAGCACATTACTCTCCATTTCAAAAATCCCTCTCCCCGTAAATTCTGTTACTAATCTGCTTATACCCCGCATACAGGCATAGAAAATCCAGCTAATATCTATGCAATAATATTTATTGCATTATCCTTAATTCCATTAATCGCCTGCATAATTAAATTCCTTGTTTTTGCATCAAACATTTTTATAAATGGTACTGGCTTATCAAATGGCGGTTTTTGCAAATCCAGGACATTTTCCATATACCCATATTTCTCAATATGGTTTATTATTTTGTAAATAAACTGTATTTGTTTCTGGTTCAGTGAAGAATCATTAATAAATCTAGAAAATGCATCCATAGCAGCTTCATGGTCAAGTTTTGCAATCTGGCGTATTAACAAACCAAAAGGAGTATCTCCAAACTCATGCTGGTAATCTTCCTTACTTCCAAGTTCCTCTGTTAATATGCGTTCTAATTCCCTGTAATCACTTTCTGACAGCTGGTTATTATGAGTTAGTTTATAAATTGCCATGGAATTTTTATGTTCTTCCACATAACGGTTCACTTTCTTGCGGTAATTTTCAAAATCATAAGCAGTGTCTAACTGGATATTTTCCTGTTCCTCTATAACAGGGTCAGAAAGATGTGTAATAACTGGCTTTTTTCCATCTGTATCTTTGTCAAGGAATTTCATAAGCCCACGTAACTCTTTTCTAATTTCCTCAAACATTAGAATATCACCAGAATCCCAGAACACATCTGTATTAATTTCTTTTATTATTTTAATTTTCTCTTTAACCTGTGGAATATTAGCTTTATTTTCTAATTCTGAGGCAAGATTACATAACTGTATTCTTGCACGTTTAAAACCTGGCATTGCCTTAATATATGCTAAAATCATTCCATAGATAAAATTATCAAATCTCTTTGCTGCTTCATCCGTATCTTCCATAGTAACAAGAGGTGCTATTTCTTTAACAAGTTCCCTTTGGCCATCTTCACTTAAATACTGGAAATTATCCTTATTTTTATATTTTTCAACATACTGTCTTTTTAACCTGACTGATGCCAGCCTGTTATTTAAGGCTGTAACCTGGCTATGGCATGTTTCTGCCATTTCCATTCTCCATTCCTGGTACTTATCCTCTGCAAAAGTACTTTCCTGCAAAGCTGCTATTAATTGTATCCTTTTTCCATATATATTTTCCTGCAGTGTTTTTACCTCTGTGCCTTCATAGCCATTTGGCTTTGTACCAAAGAATTCAAAATTATTACAATAGTCAAATATTAAAAACCTTCTTTTACCAATATACTCCCCATCTACCATGTCAATACAGTTTAAATCTTTAGCAAGCCTTGTACCACGGCCAATCATCTGCCAGAATTTTGTTTTTGAACGTACCTTTTTAAAGAAAACAAGATTAACACATTCTGGTACATCAATCCCTGTATCCATCATATCCACAGATACTACAATATGTGGCTCTCCCTCTGGTTTCTTGAAATCATCAATAATTGTTTGTGCATAAGAATCATCACATATAACTCTTTGCATAAATATCCCTTTATAACCAGGATATAATTTATTAAACCTTTCCAGAATAAATTCTGCATGTCTTTTATTCTGGGCAAATATAATTGTCTTGCCAAGCCTGTCCCCGCCTGCGGTCTTAATCCCCCTCTCCATTAAGTCCTGTATAACTTTATCAACTGTCAATTCATTAAATACAAATTTATTTAATGCTTCTGATGGTATAAATTCTGGCAGGCTGTCATCTTCTGTAAAATCTTCTTCATATCTTTCTTTATCTATATCTGATAATTTTTCATAAGTAATCCCGTTATTTAAAAATTCTGTCTTTACTATATAAGTATAGTATGGCACAAGCACATGGTCTGTATATACTGCTGTTTCATAATCATAAGCATATGTAGGCACACCATTTTCCATTTCAAAAAAATCATACGTATTTCTGCTTACATCCATTTTAGGGGTTGCTGTAAGCCCAACTAATACTGCATCAAAATAATCAAAAATTATTTTGTACTTTTTAAATATACTGCGGTGGCTTTCATCAATAATAATTATATCAAAATGCGCTGGTGTAAATAATTCTTTTGCTTTATTATTTTCCACAGATTCAATAATATTTAATATTGTTGGATATGTAGAAAATACAATTCTTGCATTTATATCATCCTTATTTGAACACAGATTACAAAGTGACATATCTGGAAGATAATTTTTAAAATCATCTTTTGCCTGTTTTACAAGTGCTGTCCTGTCTGCAAGAAACAAAACATTAGTTACATATCCTGCACGGCTTAATACATCTGTAAGGCTTGCTGCTGTCCTTGTCTTGCCTGTACCAGTAGCCATAACAAGAAGGTTTTTCCTGTGTCCCTGTTCTATATTTTCACAAACTGCCCTTATTGCTTCTTTCTGGTAATACCGGTCTGTAATTTTATCATTAATTTTCACAGATAATAAATCTTTTTTAACTAACCTTCTGTTCATAAGTTTCTGCAGGCTTCCCTTGCTAAATATACGGCTTACCCTGCGCTGCGGGCCTGACTGGTCATCCCAGAAATAAGTTTCAAACCCATTACTGGTAAATATCATAGGCCTGCGCTTAAATTTCTGTTCCAGGCAGTCTGCATATAACATAGCCTGCCTTCTGCCAGTATTAGGGTCTTTACTTGTCCTTTTAGCTTCTACTAATGCAAGCGGCAGTCCATCTTTGCCAAAAAGCACATAATCTATATATCCTTTCTGTCCTGGCATACCTGCCATGCCATTAACAGGATATTCTTCCCATACATCAGAATCCTCTCCTGTAAATTTCCAGCCAAATTCTTTTAAATCAACATCTATATATTGTTTCCTTGTCTGCCATTCTGTAATATCCTCTGCTGTAAAGTTCCTGCTTTCCTGGTGGTTTCCTTTCTGTGCAGTAAGTTCTTCTGACATCTTTTCCACTTGTTTACGCAGTCTTTCAATTTCAGCATCCTTTTCTCCAAGCAGGTTTTCCTGTTCTTTTATTTTCCTGGTATCAATAATAACTTTTTCTTTTGGGATAGCAGCTATGTCAAACTTTCTCTCTTCATAGTCTGTACCATAACAATAATCAATCCATTCTATAAATTCAAATAAACCTTTCATAGAAGCCAGGGCATCACCTGGCTGTACACTGCGTTCTGTATGTACTGCAAGATTTCCCAATTTAATAATATAGGGAAGCTTGCCCCATGTATTATAATCAAGCGCAAATTTAAATGTTGGCTCATGTATTAGTGACTGTAAATTGTCCCTGTAAGGCATCTGTATTGAATTATCTGCTGCATATACCCACTTTACTGCAAGTTCTAAAGCTTTCCTGCATCCAGCAGCACACATTGCAGAAGATGAATTATACACTTTCTCTGCCTCTATTGCTGCTGCAGAAAAAAGTGCATACTCTTTTTTACTTTGAAGAAATTTAAAGTTAGACATAAAACCCCTCCTATAATTTTACCCATATTGGATAGACCAGACAGCTTTTTATTCCAGATTGCTGCTAATTGCTAAAAAACTAACAACAGAATATAACTATCCAATATTAGCATTTATTTCTTTTATTATTTCAACAACTGTTATTATACCATCAACTATCATTTCACAAATAGGCGGATTATCCATATCTGTATGTTTATTTTCCCAATATAAAGCAGCAAGTCTTAGGTTTTCTTGTCTATCTGTTCCACCGTCAAAACATTTTGTAGCATCACCAATAAAACAGTTCCCCTTTATCTCTAATTTAGCAATACCATACGTTGGACGTCCTATTTCTGCGAAATACTTTCCCCAGTCATCAGCCTCTTTGAGGGTTTTAGACACATATAAACAGCTCATCCTAGATGGATATCCAGGATACTTTTCCAGTCTGGTTTCTTCTAGTGCCAGTTCCCTTAAAGCAACCATAACAGAATATTCTAAAGAACCAGTATTATATTTTGATGGATTATTATATATGTCGTTTACAATTTCTATTTTTTCATATACTCTTTGATGCACTCCATTGTGATATGTGCTGTCAAAGATAATTTGCTGTCCTGTCTGGACAGGTCTGTCTGTAATAACATGGTATGCAAATATTTATATTCCTCCTCTTTATAAAAAACATTTATTTATAATTGATGTATATACATTCTTGTCATGTCTGGTTCTCCATCCCCTTGAACCATACACAAAAATTCCCATCCGTATTTTTCATAAAAAGAAGTATGGTCTGTAACAAGATAAAGTGTATCAATTCCTTGTTCCTTAATATCAGCACATACATATTGCAGCAATTGCCCAGCAATACCCTGGCAACGGTAATCTTCCTCAACATAAACAGCACAAACATTTGGTGTTAAATCCTTCCGGTTGTGAAAATCATTTTCAATTACCCCTAGTCCCCCAACAATCATACCATTATCTATTGCCAGATACCATTGCGGTACAATATTTTTATTTTCAATGCAGTCATGTATACTTTCCTGATATATTTCTAATGGAATACCCCACTTTTGATGAAACCAGTTTGCAGCCTGTTCTGCAAAACTTCTGTTTTCTCTGATTTTTATTAGTTTAATCATCTATTTATACTCCTTTATCTATTTCCATTTGCTTCTTGCAAGTTCATGTATCTTAACCAATTCTCTTATACAATACATCTGCCATATCCTTTTCCATACCATTTTGTTTGTAAAATTTAAAATTATTTTTAATAGATATTAATTGTATTGCCTGAATATTGTTAGCTTTAAGATACTTATACAAGGCATCCAGCAAAGCTGTACCAATTCCTTGTCCTTTTCTTTCTGATTTTACAAACAATTCCGAAACATAAAAAAAGTCTTCATTTGAATACGGGTCAACAAAGCCAAGAATTGCTCCAACAATATCTTTTTCATCATTAGCCTTTAATCCTGCTGCTTTATAATTACATAATATTGCTCTTATTCTTATAATTGCCCTTTCCTTCGTCCAGTTCTCATTCCAAGGCTCATCTTTATATGCAGATAATAGAACCTCCGAAACTGCTGGTATATCTGTATCTGTTATTCTGCTAATTATCATATACATTTATCTCCTATAAATAAAATTGACAAGGTATTTTTGTTATTAGAACGTAATTAATTATACTATTTAATCCAAAATAGATTCAAGTTTATTTTCATTTATAATAAAAAATAAGCCTGCACATCACAATAAGTTAAACTAATTTTAAAAAATACAATACTAAATGTAAAAATACGGAAGGAATATTTCTTCTACCTATAAAACTTATTTTTGATGTTCCATAATCCATTCCAATAATTCCGCAATGCCAATTCTTCCAGAAGCCAAATCAATAATAATATCACTTAACTCCTTTTGGCTATATAACAGCTCATACTCATTCAAAGCTAGAAAAACCAGCATCACATGTACGCCAAGTCTCTTATTACCATCTGCCATTGCATGGTTTTTTACCAGACCAAAACAAAGCCGTGCCGCTTTTGTATGGATACCTGGATACAATCCATTACCACCAAATGACTGAAAAGGATTATTTAATGCAGAATCCAACATTCCTTCGTCATGGACACCAGTACTCCCGCCAGTTGCTTCTATAAGATTTGCATGAAGCTGTAATACCTGCTCTTTGCTTAAAACCATCATTTTGCAAGAACCTCATATGCTTCCTTATTCTGTTTTATAAACCGTACAGATATTGCGAAAACATCTTGTGTATTAGCTATTTCTTCTTTCCCATCTTCACTTAAACTATCCACAAGATATTTGGGTACATTATTTTCCTGGATTATTGCTGTTCTATGCTCATCAGCTATCTTATCCACTTTTGAAAAATTCTTGTTTGCTTCAGTTATTGGAATTATTATATTTGTATCAATCATCATCTTATATACACCCCCATTTAAATAAATTATTTTTTCATGCCAGTATACATCTTCCTTCATAATATACCAATGCAAAAACATTCTGCCCAACTATACCCCCTCTATCTATGCCAATAACACTTCAAACTTTTTATACAATGTTATTTAGTTAATCAAAGTTTCTGTAAATAGGGGCTTATAGGTGTTGGAAAATTAAATAATTCACAAGTTAGTGGCTCTGGCAAGTTCCAAATGTTTACCACCAGCAACACGTTTGCACTTGGATGGGATACGCAGTGGTGCATAAAATCTGAAAAAACCAGATTTAAGCACCAGCGCCCCCATACAGCTGCTTTTGGTAAACATTTGGAACTTGCCAGAGTAATATACTTTTTGTATAAATTTAATTTTCAAAATCTTATTTGCCAGCCATAAAGAATACACCTCTCTAATTCCAGTAATTACATTATTCTCTTCATAACAATCCTTTATTAACCATGCAAATACCTCTCCAATATCCCAGTAATCAGGAACTGCATATTTACATTTTAAAATATTATCATACTTACCACATAAAATATTATTTCTTTGTATAAAATTATCAGCAATTTTTTATATTTGTTAACAATAAAAAACATCTGAATAATCATAAATACGCTGCAAATCCTTATTTAACTACTTTACAACATCATATCTGTAATTTTGGATTTTTCTTGCAATATATTCTATCAAAACGCAAACATAAAACAAATTGTTGTTATTCTTCTCCATACACTGCCACTCCATCTAAAAATTTTAATGCTGTTAATGCCTTTGCTTTATGAAAACTAATCTGATGTGTAGATATTTAAATTTAGCAAGTTTCCAAAAAACTTTTTTGAATATTTTCCATCAATAAACCCCTGACATAATTATAAATTGCATCATTTGTCAGGTTCTTCTACAATATCATAAGCATGTGGTTATACCATACGGCAAGCAGCAATAAAATCCAGCCAGTTTTCTGTTATTTTTTCAAAAACCAGTACATTTAACTCTTGTGTTGAAATATATTTATAAATATTAATGTATTCTTTTTATCTAAATCTTACAGATTAACATTCTGTCTACTTTTTCATAATTGTACAATAAAAACCAAAGTAAAAATCTTTATTATATTTCGTTATTCTGGTTTCTGGTGTTTTAACTATTTGATAACTTCCATCATAAATAATCATTTTATTAATATTCCATTTCTTCTAACCAAAATATTGTTGCATTAATGATTTTTTTAAAGTTTCTAATTTCTCAAGACTTGCTTTAACCGCTAATTCCGATTTGTTCACCTGCTGGACAAAATCAGCAAATTGATTTTGCAATTCTAATGGCGGCAATGGCATAGCTAATTTACGAACAATACTAAGATTAAGAATCGCCATTGTTCCCCCATGAGTATTTTCTGAAAGAGCCTTTTTTAATGATTCAGATTCAAAATAATACTTAAAATAAATAGAATTAACTTTACTTTTATCAAAAGTAATTTTAAGCAAACGCGGATTAATGATACCTGGTTCAAAATTATCCGACATAATTAATAATTTTCCATATGTTCCAACAAGACTAATCAAGACATCACCTTCCTGTATGGCATAATTTTCTAAAATTTTATACCTTTTTTCATCAATATAGTAATTTCCAACTTTGAAATTTCCACTAATTACCTGTTCTTGCCCATAAACTTTATATCCTGATTTCACATAATATTCTTTTTTTAACGCTGAACCAAAAGGTCCTGATTTTAAAGAATTTTTACTTGATGCTACAACATCTTCAATTAATTTAACATTCCACTTAAAAGGATTAGCTAGTGGATCTCCAAACATCTCTATAAACCTTGATTTAATTAATAACTCTATCTTTTTTAATTCTTCCTGTAATAAAAAAATACAATTTTCCACATTATCAAATTTCTTAACTATATCTTCCTGTTTTTTTAAATCGTTTTCATAAGTAAAATAAAATTCACCCAAATCACTTTTTTTAATATTAGGCATACATGCACCACTTCTTAATCTCATTAAACGGCTTTCTTGACTTTTTAATGCATAATACAAATATTTTTCATTACCATCAATATTATATAAATAATAACAATGTGCTCCACACCAAAATGGTTCATTTATAAAATTAACATATCCACAAGAATTTCCACCTTCACTAATTGTTATAGTTCCTGCTTCTACATTATAGTCATTCCATTTTCCTGATGGATTAATTCCACCATTAAGATATATATATTCCGCTCCATCTATCAAATCACTTCCATTAATCTGATTCCCCTTTGAAAATTCAGCTATGTCTTTTAATTTAACTTTCACCCCAGCATCTCCTCCAATTCCTCAATCCCATCTGAAATTTTTTTCTGTAGTTCTTTTATTTCTGCAAGTATTTCACTTGTTGGTGGATACTCTACTGGAATATATTTTACTTCTTTATATTTATTTATAGATAAATCATAATCGTTTCCAGCAATTTCTTCTTTAGGTACAAGAAAACTTTGTTCCGTTCTTTTCCTTCCAGTTTCTTTATCCAAAGAATGAAATCTTTCAATAATATCTGGAATATCATTTTCAGATATTTCTGAACGCTTATCATCCAATGTAAATCCATCTGCTTTCATATCATAGAACCATACATTACCAGTTCCGCCTGCGCCAGTTTTGGTAAATACGAGGACTGCTGTTGAAACACCTGCATATGGTTTAAACACCCCTGATGGCATAGAAATAACTGCCTGTAGTTTTTGGTTCTCTACAAGTTCTTTTCTAATAGATTTATGGGCTTTACTGCTTCCAAATAAAACACCATCTGGAACAATACATGCACATCTTCCACCAGTTTTCAATAAACGTATAAATAAAGCAAGAAATAGTAACTCTGTTTTCTTTGTATTTGTAATTGCTTTTAAATCATCATTTATGCTTTCTGCATCAACAGTACCCTTAAATGGTGGATTTGCCAGACAAATTGTATATTTACTGCTTACCTGGTTTTGCTTAGAAACACTGTCTTTATATTCAATTTCTGGATTAGTAATTGAATGAAGCATTAAATTCATTGCAGAAATCCTTAACATAGTATTATCTGTATCAAATCCTGTAAATGCAGTGCTTATGAAATTTTCCCACTGTGCATTTGTCATAGTATCTTCATATTTTCTTCTAATATATTCTGAGGCTGATACTAAAAAACCAGCAGTACCACATGCAGGGTCTACAATATAATCATCTGGAGATGGAGCTAGTAATTCTACCATCATTTCCCTTATATGCTTAGGTGTCCTGAACTGTCCGTTCTGTCCTGCTGTTGCTAATTTACCTAACATATACTCATATAAATCCCCCTGCATATCTAAATCAGAAATATCATGTTCATACAAATCATCAAGACCTGTAATAATTTTCTGTAATACCTGTGGTGTTGGAATTAAAAATGCAGCACCTTCCATATATCTTGCAAATGCAGTTTTTCCTTCTTCTTTTTTATTACCATTATCTATAATCTCTATTAATTCACCTGTTTCACTGAAATCTGGCAACTGTCCATACTTCATTTTTTTTATTGCTGGAAACACCCTTTGTGATACAATATCAAAAATATCACGTGAATCTTTTTCTTTAAATTTACTCCAGCGCATAGACTGCCCTGCTTCTGACTGAGGAAATATTTTATCCATTTTCTGGCCAGTCATATTTTCAAATTCTTCATTTTCAAGCTCTTTTTCATCCAAAGAACGTATAAACATTAAATATGTTAATTGCTCTATTACAGTTAATGGATTAGTAATTCCACCTGCCCAGATATCTGTCCAGATTTTATCAATTTTATTTTTAATTATTCCTGTAACCATAGAATCCTTCACTTTCTGTAATTTTAGTTATTTTATATTACTTTATTTTATTATTCTGGTTTAAAAGTTTTTTGAAAAACACAATAAAATAATAGTTTTAAGCTTAAGAATTTTTATTTTGGGTAATTACAACATTTTTTGCCTGTTAAAAATTTTATAAACCTCTCAACAAATTAGAGTTATTTATTTCTTTTTTGTTACATATCTGCCAAACAGAGAACCATCTTCTGGGAAAATACTATCTTCAGAAACATATATAGGAAATTTACCTGTATGTTCTGCTGTCTGGCCATTTAACATTCCTATATGAAAAGAAAGATGCCTGAATTGCCTTAATATTAACTCAAGTCTTGAATATGGACAATTTTCAGGTTTTTCATAAAGCATATCATCAGTGAGTGTATCTAAATAATCACAAGTCTTTTTTCTGATTTTCATAAGATACTCTAATAACTGCTCATCAGAAAGAATAACTGTACATATATTATCGGGATTATCCATCCCTTTTTGATGAAAAGCAGGCTCATCATATTCAAATGGATTAAAAAACCATTTATCTGCTGAATGTAATGCATGATAAACAAATCTCCAAGCAGATGCTCCACAGCAGACAGCATTTCTATCATAAGTTTTTATTGATGTTTCCATATTAATAAAATTAGGAATAACCATACTTTTTATAATTTGACATAATTCATTCATAGGAAAATCTCCTTTAAAAATATCTTTTTATTGATTATATATTTCTTTCTAGCTTATGTCAATTTTTTGCAATCCTTATCTGTAATAGCAGATGTTATTATGAATTCAGGAGAAGCTTTTGTTAAAGCTATTGCTGGTACTATTAATAAAAATTTTGGCAATATAAAGATTGCTTTTGATGTTATATGTGTAATTTTATCTATAATATTATCACTTATATTTTTTGATATGAAAATTATTGGAACAAGGGAAGGTACAATTATTTCTGCTTTTCTTACTGGAATTGTAGTGAAATTTTTTACAAATATGTTAAAAAAAACATTAGATACATTTTTATCAGGAAATACTTCCACAATGCTTAATATAAAAGGCACAGCATATTCTAATAAAATATAAACAGATAAAAAATGCCATAAAAAACATATATAATTAATTTTATAAAAAGGCTGCAGGTTTAATCTCCTACAGCCTTTGCCGCTACTTTTATTCTTCTGCCACACCAGCTTTTTCATTGTTATCCTTAAATATCTGGCCAGTCCGTTTATTTATCTGTTATATGTATAAACTTATTTTTGTTTTCTGTATAATATATGTATTACAAATTCTCAGTATGTCTGCAGTCTGGATAATTTCCACATCCCCAGAACATCCCATATATACTATTTCTCTTTTTCATAATCCCTCCACATTCAGGACATTTCTTTACAACTAAATTATTTTTACTGGTTTCTTTTCCTAGATATTCATAAACTTTATAGTTCATATAACAGTCATTTAATGCCCTGTGTGCCCCCTTTGTTGGAATACCATAATAATCCGCAAGGTCTGTAAGCTTATGGTGTCCCAGCTGCGGCAGGCATTTTCTTGCCATTTTCAATGTATCTATATAATCATTTTCTGGTATTTTTCCAAAATACTTTTTACAGTCCCTATAAATAAACTTCATATCAAAAGCATGGATATTATGTCCTACCAGTATATATTGTTCTATATATTTAAGAAAACCCTCCAGGACTGTTTTAAATACTGGTGCATCCTTTACCATATCATCAGTAATTCCATTTATCCTGCTGGCACTATAAGGAATTGGACACTCTGGATTTACAAGGGTAGTAAATTTAGAAACTGCCTTATGGTTATTAACTTTTATTGCTGATATTTCCACCACCTTATCGTTGGAACAGGAAATTCCTGTTGTTTCTAAATCAAATACAATATAATCTGGAATATATTCTTTTAACTGCATATGCATGTCTCCTTTAATACCACAGATACCCATGTTCTTTAAAATAAGCAAAAAATATCTGTATTACTTTTAAGCAGGTACTCCCTGTTTACTTATAAAATATTTTCACAACCACAGTACTCTGCTAATTTTTTATTTCTTTATAATAAATAACAACTTTTACAATTCTTTTTCCGCCATCATATAATAAATGCATATTTTATATCCAGCATAACCATACATATGGTCTAAACCTGTATAAGTATAACCTATATAGGCTTCTTCCATTCCTTTCTCTTTTAAATAACTATTGGCCAAATAAATAAGATTTATACCAATATGTCTTCCCTGGTATGCACGTTTAACTGTTATACAAGCAAGGCTTCCTGGCTTTTTACACTTATCTCCAGCTGTTATAATTAAAGTTCCAATAATTTCTCCATTTATAACTGCTACAAGTACCCTTGAAAGGCTGTCTTCCTGGTACAATCCTTTATTCTGGTAATACCAGGTAAAGTCTTTATATGCATCATCTGTACAGGCACATATTTTTTCTATATCCTTTAATCCTGCCCAGCAGTATGTAACACCATCAATAGAATTTCCCACTTTAAAATCTTTATTTGTAAAATTTTTTAACAGAAGTTTCATATCAAAACAATTACAGTTCCATGAATGTATATATCCCCGTTTTTGAAAAAAACACTTGCATTCTCATCGAGCTCTTGGTACAGTTCTTCATTCTCTGCATCAAAATAACGTCTGGATGTAGGAACTCCTGGCATAATATAATCATACCCATTTCCAGCCACTATTTTTTTATATCCATTATCCTTTACAATCTGTTCCGATTTTTCCAAAAGTCCTGTCCCAATGCCCTGGTTCCTGTATCCAGCGTCCACACATAATAAAAGCAATGTATTTCCGTTAATAACAGATATTCCAGTTAATTTATTGGATTTGTTTCTTTTTTCTAAAATAATATTATGCTTATTGCCTAATATTTGCAATACTACTTCTTTTTCTCTTGTAATAAAAGGAAGATTCCTTTTATAAATTTCAAATATTTCTTCATCCATATTATTCTCCTGGTTTAATAATAAAAAATTGTTCCATCCGACAGCCAGATATTAACATATACAGGCTGGTATTTTTACATTAATTTTGCATTCCAGATAATATCTTTAAAATTTTGTATATATTCCAAATAACAGTTTACATAATTCATATTGGTTAAATATCCTTTACCTGGAGATGCAACACCTACGCTGGTCTTTTTCCCATTAATTGTTATATAAAAATATACACCATATGCATAATTCTTCTTTCTTCCAGCATAGGAAACTATTGGCTCTATTTTTTCAATACTGTTTAAATTAAAATACTGTACTTTAAATGGATTTAACAAACATAATACAGCCAGCTGTTTATTAGCTGTATCAATCCAAAAATGCATTGCCAGCATTTCATATTCATAATTTATGCAAAATCCATTCCGCAATCCTCTCCTCTTATTATATTTATAAAAAATAATCCCTGAAAATAGTATCCATACCAAATATCCCATAAATAAAACAAATGTCCATAAAAATGTTATATGGTTCCCAGCTTCTAGAAAGACTTTTAGCAAAACAGGTACAAATAATAGTAATACAAAATAGTATTTCCAATTAAACTGTTTCATTTATTTTATTCCTTTCATTTAACTAATACAGCCCCACTATTTATTTATTACTTTGAATTTTCCCATTTTTTTAATACACAGGTATTTTGCCTCTGGAAACTCAAAATATATTACTTATTGCTTTTATTTATTTTTACATTATATTGCAACTTTTATTTTCTTTATGTTATACTCATAAAAAATATATAAAAAGGGAGTGTTACCATGCCATTATTACAATCACAAACTGAAACTGTTACATTAGAACAATATGAAACTTTACCAGAAAATACAAGAGCAGAAGTATTTGACGGCGTAATCTATAATATGGCTAGTCCATCGCAAAACCACCAGACAATTCTTACAGAACTGCTTGTATTATTACGCAATTATATTTACAACAAAAATGGAGGATGTTCTGTATTTCCAGCACCATTTGACGTAAAATTAAATGATAACCCTCTCACAATTGTACAACCAGACATTATGGTTATATGTGATAAAAATAAACTGGATGGAAAACGTTGTAATGGTGCACCTGATTTCATAATTGAAATTGTTTCTCCTGGCAATCCAGCAGATGATTATATAAATAAATTATATTACTACAAAAATTATGGAGTCCGTGAATACTGGATTGTGGACCCACAAAGAAAAAGTGTAACTATAAACTATTTTGAAGGAAACCTTTTAAATATTCCTTATACATTTAATTCCATTATAAAGATAAATATATATGAAGACTTATATATAAACTTTTCTGATATTGACAAGATGCTTACTAACTAATATTTATACACCTCTGGCAAGTTCCAAATATTATACCAAAAAGCAGCTGTAATTGAAACTTATACACCGCTACGTATCCATCTAAGCGCAAGCAGGCTGCTGTTGGTTTACAAATGAAATTTTGGAACACGCCAGAATTAATAAATTTATACAGTTATTTAATAAATATATATTTTATTTTCATATTAAAATAATTCATCTAATAATATATAGTACCGTATTTTCTCCCAATTTGGTTTTATACCCAGCTCATTGAATAAAAATAATTCATCATAATCCAGATATTGGTTATTTATATCTAAGTTATATTTTCCACTATAATTATGCGATAAACTACGGTAACATAGAGCTATATCACACCATTTATCAGCTATGCCTGTTTTACCTAAGTCTATGTATCCAGTAACTTCATCGTTAATCCCAAATATATTTGGCAGGCAGTAATCCCCATGAGATAAAACAAGTTCCTCTTCTGGTTTATTATCATATAGCCATTGTAATAATCCATCTGGATTTTTAAACCCATTTCCGCCAAATGTACCAGGCTCAACATTATCTAAATCAACCAGGCCATTTTTTATATTATATTCTGCCTGTACAAGCTTCCTGGATAATCCCTGGCCAGATGGACAGTCTGAAACATCTATACTCCATAACATTTTGAGTCCATTGGCAAGCAATTTACATAAAATACCTGTATTATTCATATACTCATGGCTACATGCCATTTCCCCAGCACATTTACTTATTAGCAGATATGATTTACCATCTGATATCTCATAGGCATATACTTTTGGAACAGGAAGTTTACCATACAGATATTGCAGCATATTGTATTCATTTTCTGACTCTTCATTATATTTCTGTATTTTTAAAACTTTATTTTCATACATTAAAACTGATGAGCCAGACATACCAATATTATCTACTTTATAATTTTCATCTGCAACCAGTTTATAAATTTTCTCAGGAAAAAACATTTATTACTCCTCTATTTTCATAATTAGTATAAGACATATTTTATTTATGGATTAATTTTCAGCTAAAAAGGGTCAAACATTGAATATATATCATTTATTAATTTTACAAGCTCTTTTTTATACTCATCTGCCTTATTTAAAATATCCCTTGCAATATTTCTTTGTTCAAAAACACTGAGATAAACATTAAGGTGAATAAGCTGCAAAATATTTACTATACTATTTATTCTTTCTTGTAAAATCTGTTCCTGGATTTTATAAAAGCTATTAAAAACTGAGAACAAAGCTTTTCCAACTGTACTTTTTCCTGTATTGTTTTCACTAGCTATAACAGAAATCCCTTTTATTTCTACAGTAGTTTCTGCAATTTTCCAATATTTTTTAAAGATAATTTCATAACACACCTCCTTTTTATTTATTTTATTATTTATTTAATTATGCATTTCCTTCTTTTTCAGATGGCTGTACTGAAAATAGTGCATCCACAAATGAATCTGCATTAAATTTCTGCAAATCATCAATTTTCTCGCCAATACCTATATATTTTACAGGTATATTCATTTCTGACTGGATAGCAATAGCAATTCCGCCCTTAGCTGTACCATCGAGTTTTGTAAGGATTATGCCTGTAATATCTGCAACTTCATTAAACTGCTTCGCCTGTGCAAGTGCGTTCTGGCCTGTTGTCCCGTCAAGTACAACAAGTGTTTCCCTGCACGCATTTGGAAATTCCCTGTCAATTATACGGTTTATCTTTTTAAGTTCTTCCATTAAATTCTTTTTATTATGAAGCCTTCCTGCTGTGTCACATATAAGTACATCTGCATTTCTTGCTTTGGCAGCATTTACTGCATCAAATACTACTGCGGCAGGGTCTCCGCCTTCCTGCCCTGCAATTATCTCAACTCCAGCACGTCCTGCCCATTCTGTAAGCTGTTCAATGGCAGCTGCCCTGAATGTATCAGCAGCAGCAAGCACTACCTTCTTCCCACTGCTTTTAAGCTGTCCAGCAAGCTTTCCTACAGAAGTAGTCTTGCCAACTCCGTTTACTCCTATAAGCATAACTACAGAAACTTCTTTTTCAAAGTCATATGCATGTTCATCAACACGCATCTGCTCTTTTATGGAATCTGCAAGAAGCTGCCTGCATACTTCTATCTCTTTAATTTTCTGCTCTTTAACTTTCTGCCTGAGGTTTTCAATAATCTTTTCTGTTGTGGCAACACCTATATCTGCCATAATAAGGACTTCTTCAAGTTCTTCATAAAAATCCTCATCAATCTCTGAAAACCCTTTAAAAATTGAGTCAATTCCTGCTACTAAGTTGTCACGTGTTTTTGTAAGGCCTTCTTTAAGCCTGCTAAAAAAACCTTTTTTTTCTTTCATATCTAATAACCAAACCTTTCTATATATTACTATATCCAGTGTTTATTTGTTACTATAAATGGAATAGCCATAAATAGCAATATTTACTTACCAACATCAAGCAGGTTTACTGATACAAGTGTTGATACACCTTTTTCCTGCATTGTTATTCCATATAATATATCAGCAGTATTCATAGTTCCCCTGCGGTGGGTAATAACAATAAACTGTGTATCCTTTGTAAGTTTATGGAGATAATCCGCATACCGTCCTACATTTGAGTCATCAAGTGCCGCTTCAATCTCATCAAGCAGGCAGAATGGTGAAGGCTTAAGGCTCTGTATTGCAAATAAAAGTGCGATTGCCGCAAGTGCTTTTTCACCACCTGAAAGCTGCATCATATTCTGTAATTTCTTGCCTGGAGGCTGGGCAATTATATTTATCCCTGCAAGAAGTATGTCTTCACCTTCCACAAGTTCAATAGTTCCCCGCCCACCGCCAAAAAGTTCTTTAAATACCTTGTTAAACCGGCTGCTTATCTCCTGGAACTGGATTTCAAACTGTTTGCGCATCTCAGTATCAAGTTCTTCTATTATACCAACAAGGACTTCTGCTGCTTCTGTAAGGTCAGCATGCTGTCCTGTAAGCAGCTCATAGCGTTCCATAAGTTCATTATACTGTTCTACTGCATTAATATTTACATCCCCAAGTGACTTAATAGTACCCTTAAGTTCCTCAATGCGCTTCTTCATATCATTAAAACTTAAACTGCTGTTAGTTTTTAAAGCCTCCGCACTGTGGTATGTAAGCTCATACTGCTCCCACATATAGTTTGTATAAGAATTAATCTTCTCATCAAGCTGCTCTTTCTGGTTATTAAGACGGAAACACTCTTTATCAAGCTCGTTTACAAGGCTTGCAAGTTCCTCCCTCTTTGCCAGGCAGTTTTTATGTTTCTGTGACAGTTCCCCACGTTCTTCTTTTCTTTTTACAAGACCATCTGACAGTTGGTTTATACTGCTTTTTATGTTTTCTATCTCTGCCTGTACATCTGCTATCTCCCGCTGCTTTCCAAGTACACGCTGGCTGGTACTGCTGCTGTTTAAAACAGCTTCTTCAATACCCTTTTCAATATCTGCTATTTCCTGCTTTGCACGTCCTGTATTTTCAGAAATAAAACTGCGTCTGCTTTCAAGGGATGTTATCTCCAGCATAAATGCTGAATTTTCCTGGGAAATACTTTCTTCAAGCTTATGCCATCCGTCAAGCTGCCCATTTAATAAAGTAATTGTATCCTCATATGATTTATTCTTACCATCATTGTCTGAAAGCTTAAGGCCCACCTGTTCCAGTGCCTGCTTAAGTTCATCATTCCTTTTCTCTGTTTCCCTTGCTTCAAGATGTATAAATGACAGCTTGTCTTCATTTTCCTTATAATCACTCAAAGCCCTGTCATAATTTATCCTGGCAGTATTCTGTTTTAAAATAAGTTCTTGTATTATTTTTTCATTTGCAGCAGACTTTTCTGCAATGCTTTGCCTTTCACTGGCTATATTTCCAAGTGCTTCTTCTATGCCAGAAAGCCTTGTCTTAAGCTTCCCTGTTTCTGCTTCCAGGTCTTCCATTTCACGGCGCCGCCCAAGAAGGTTATTGCTGTTTTTAAATGCACCTCCAGACATTGAGCCTCCAGGATTTAATAAGTCACCTTCTTTAGTAACTATTCTTATAGTATGATGGTACTTTTCAGCAATCACTACAGCATTGTCAATATTGTCAACTACTATAAACCTTCCAAGCAGATATTTTACAAGACCCTCAAATCTGTTGTCTGTACTAACAAGTGAAGATGCAATCCCTATAACACCTTTCTGCCCCATTATTCCTTCTGCCTGTATCTCCTGTTTTGCCTTTACATTGGTTAATGGAAGGAATGTAGCACGCCCATACTTATTTTTCTTAAGGTACTGTATCATATCTTTGGCAGTCTGTACATCCTCTGTAACTATATTCTGTATGCTGCCACCAAGTGCTGTTTCCACTGCAGTTTCATACTCTTTCTGCACTTTTATAATATCAGCCACTACTCCTATTATGCCACTATTATTTTCCTTCTGTTCCATTACACGCCTTATGCTCTGCCCAAAGCCGTCATATCTTTCTGCCATATTTTTAAGGGAACTTAAACGGGAATTCTCTATATGGAACTGCTGCTGTACATCCCTGTGCTCTTTGTCCAGGTTTTCCTTTTTGATGTCCAGTTCTGCAATGGCCTGCTTAATCTCCTGGTTTGTTGTACTTAATCCAGCAATTTTTTCTGAAACATCATCAAGGACAGCCTTCTCCCTTTCTATAGTTTCATTAAATACTGCTGCATCTGACTTATTTTTAATAACCCTTTGTGTAAATTCTGCTTTCTTAATATTATTTTGTTCAAGAAGTGTTTTTAACCTGTTTTCTTCTGCTTTTATCCCAGAAGCTTCATTTAATGCTTCCATCATGCTGTTACGGCACTGGTCAATTTCTTTCTGGCCTGCAGCAATTTTTTCTGAAAGTTCTTTTAATTTTACTTCATTTTCTTCCTTTGCTTTTTCTGCTTTTAAAATCTCTTCATTATTTTTCTTAAGCTGTGTATTATAATCTTCAAGCTCTTTTTCAAAAGCAGATTTACGCATATTAAAATTTTCTATTTGTTCTTTATAATGTTTTTCATTCTGGTATATTGCATTTATCTGTTCATTTAATACTTTTATATTATTTTCATAATTATTGTATTGTACTTTCTTTTCAGAAAGCTCTGCAGTTTCTTCTTCTATAACTGTTTCTAAATTGTTTAACTGCTTTTCAAAACTTTCATACTGGTTCCTGCTTTCTTCAAGGCTTGCTTTGGCAGTATCCAGGTCATTATCTGCTATTTCTTTCTTCCTGCCAGTTTCTAGAAGTTCACTTCCAGTCCTTTCATATTCCATAAGGAACATATTTATATCAAGGTTTTTCAGCTCATCCCTGTATTTTAAATATTCTTTTGCCTTCGCTGCCTGCCTTTCAAGAGGTGTAACCTGTTTGCTTAATTCTGAAAGTATATCTTCAATACGTACAAGGTTCTGTTTCTCCTCTTCTAAGTTCTTCTCTGCTGCTGCCTTACGCTTCTTGTATTTTACAATACCTGCAGCTTCGTCAAAAAGCTCCCTGCGCTCATCAGGCTTACCACTTAATATTTTATCAATCTGCCCTTGTCCTATAATAGAATAGCCTTCTTTACCTATACCTGTGTCAAATAATATCTCCTGTACATCTTTAAGCCTGCATGATGTCCCGTTCAGCAGATATTCACTTTCACCAGAACGGTATACACGCCTTGCAATCTTCACCTCATTATATGGCACAGGCAGTTTATGGTCTTCATTATTAATGGTAATTGCTACATAAGCAAACCCTAAAGGCTTGCGCATCTCCGTCCCTGCAAATATAACATCTTCCATTTTTGCACCACGCAGCTGCTTTGCACTCTGCTCGCCTAAAACCCAGCGTACAGCATCAGCAACATTGCTTTTGCCGCTGCCATTAGGCCCTACAATAGCTGTGATACCATTATGGAATTCAAAAACCATCTTATTGGCAAATGACTTAAAGCCATGTACTTCAAGACTTTTTAAATACATTGGTTATCTCCTGTCTCTATTTTCCCTAAGCTTAAGAATAGCCTGGTATGCAGCTGACTGCTCCGCCTTTTTCTTAGTCCTGTCTGTAGCCTTTGCGGCTATCTCACCCCCTATTTTTACAGCGACTGTAAATGACTTATTATGGTCCGGGCCTTCTTCGCTAAGAAGCTCATATCCAAGTTCCTGGTGTTCCCCCTGGATTATTTCCTGTAAAATAGTTTTACTGTCATAAAACAGCTTTTTCTTCTCTATATCTTTTAAAATATGTTTATATATATACTCTCTGGCGCGCTCAAACCCTCCATCAAGATAAACTGCACCTATCGTAGCTTCAAGCGTATCAGACAATATAGAATCCCTTTCACGTCCACCTGTCAAGTCTTCCCCTTTGCCAAGCTGGATATAGTTACCAAGGCCTAATTCCCTTGCACATAGTGCAAGGGTGGGTTCACAGACATAGCTTGCCCTTATCCTTGTAAGGTCACCTTCAGGTTTTTCAGGATTTTCACCATATATATATTCACTTGAAACCAGCTCAAGTACAGCATCCCCAAGAAATTCAAGCCTTTCATTACATTCAAACTTCTTAAGCCTGTTCTCATTTGAATAAGAGCTGTGTGTAAAGGCAGTAATTAACAGGTCTGGATGTTCAAACCTGTATCCTGCCTTTTCCTCAAATTCCAATATTTTATCCCGTTTCATCTGGCAAGTCTCCTATCCTGCAACAATAAGCTTATACAAATCTTCAACTGTATTTATTTCACTGGCAATATTTTCATCAAGCACTATATCAAATTCCCCTTCTACACCCATAACTATCTGGAACAGTTCAAGTGAATCTGCCCCAAGGTCATCATAAAAAGACATATCTTTGCTAATGCTTTCATCATCTATAGATAATACCTCTGATATAATTGTTTTAAGCTTTTCAAACTCCATTATTACACCACCTTACACAATAGTTAAATTCTCTTTGATTTTCTCATTAATCTTTTCTTCCCCAAACTGGATACACTGTTTTATTGCCTGCTTTATTTCCAAAGAACCTGAGCTTCCATGTGCTTTTACAACAAGACCGTTAAGTCCAAGAAGCGGTGCACCTCCTTGTTCTGACACATCAAACTGTTTTAATGTCTTTTTAAGTGCTGGCTTTATAAGAAGTGCCCCCATCTTGCTTTGGAATGAAGACATAAGCCCCTCTTTTATTTTACCTATAAGGGTTGACGCAAGCCCTTCATAAAGTTTAAGTATGACATTGCCTACAAATGCCTCACATACTATTACGTCAGCATCACCTTTCGGAATATCCCTTGCTTCTATGCTTCCTGTAAAGTTAATATCTGTACATTCTTTTAATAAAGGATATGTTTCCTTAACCAGCATATTACCTTTTTCTTCTTCTGCACCAATATTAACTATTGCCACCTTTGGATTTTTAATTCCAACTACATGCTGCATGTATATTGAACCCATTTTTGCAAACTGTACAAGGTGTGAAGCCCTTGCATCAACATTGGCACCACAGTCAATAAGAAGTGCTGGCCCTTTGGCAGTAGGTATAAGCGGGGCAAGCGGTGAACGTTCAACGCCCTTTATCCTTCCTACAACAAACTGGCCTCCTACAAGTATTGCACCTGTGCTTCCTGCTGAAACAAATGCATCTGCATCACCATGTTTTACAAGATTCATCCCTACAACGATTGAGGAATTTTTCTTTTTCCTTATAGCCATAACTGGCGGCTCATCAAAACCAATAATATCATCAGCGTGTACAATGCTTATACGCCCATTATCATATGTATACTTATCAAGTTCCTTCTTTATTTCTTCTGTCCTTCCTGCAAGAATAATGTTTATGCCAGGAACTTCATTTAACGCCTCTACAGCCCCTTTTACGGGTGCTTCTGGTGCATTGTCACCTCCCATTGCATCAACTACTACTTTTATTGTTTTACTCATTGCCTACCTCCGTTACCAGCGTTTTGCCTAATCCAGAACTATTTAACATATAGCATTTATTGTAACCGGAAATATCGTATAGTGCAAGTCCCTGCTTTAAGGAACTAATATAATCTAAAACAAAACGCCAGCTATACAAAAACTGTACAGCTGGCGTTTACTTTTTATTGCAGGGTCTCTTCCCATTTTCCAATAATTTCTTCACATTGTTCTATATCAATATCTTCTACTGCATTCTTTATATTTTCATAAAATTCCTTATGTTCACCGCTGTATGAATATATATCCATATCTTTTACAGCGTCTTCCATAGCATCCATATCCAGGTTATCCATAGCTTCCCTAAGTCTTACAAAAAATTCTTTTAATTCTTTTGCATTTATCTGTCCGCCAGTCTTTTCTACTTCTTCTTCCGTAAAATAAGGCTTAAGTATATTTTTATATTCCATATACTTCTTTAACATCTCTGGTGTAGTTTTATGGATTAAATTTGCATCCTGTGCATTTCCTGCTGCCTCCATATGTTCTGCTATTGAAGCAAGTTCATGTGCACCAATCTGCCTTGAAGAACTTTTTAAAGTATGTACCTCTATTGTATACTCTTTCCACTTTTCTTCTTGTTCATATTTATGGATTAAAGCATGTTTTCTTTCAAGTACCCGGTAATATTCCTTTAATACAGACCAGAACAGTTTCTCACCACCAAGCAGCCTCATTGCTGCTGGCACATCAAGCCCTGGAATTGAAATCTGTGGTTTTAATTCTACACTCTTATGCGTATTTTCATCACTTGTCTTTTTAATAAGTTTTTCTTTTGGAAGCCAGGTTTTTAATTTAGAAATAATTACTCTCAGCTCAATAGGTTTTGGGACAAAATCATCCATTCCTTCACTAATAAATATATCTTTACTTCCATCAACTGCGTTAGCTGTAAGTGCTATAATAGGAACTTCACCGTTTTCACCAAGCATACGGCGTACAACTCTTGTAGTTTCTATACCATCCATTTCTGGCATCATATGGTCCATAAAAATAATATCATAGCGCTTGCCCATAATTTTGGCAACAGCCTCTTTGCCGCTAAGAGCTGTTTCAATCTTCATATCAAGCGGAGCCAGCAGGCCCTCTACTACTGTAAGGTTGATTGCATTATCATCTACTACAAGGATTTCTGCATCTGGGGCAGTAAAATCAAAATCATCTGCTTCCATCTGTGAAAATTCTGTATAAATATCCTCACCATGAAATATGCTTGCAAGGCTTAAAGTATATAATGGTTTCTTTATCACCCGTATATTTGGAAGGTTATAGGTACGTGTTGCACGGAAGTTTACCAGCACAACACCAGTAATATCTGTGTGGTTTTCTATAAAGCTATATACTGTATCTGTAAATAATGGCTGTTCCACAAATAAATACCTGGCTCCTTTTTCTTCCAGTACAGAAAGCTCTTCTTCTGATTCTATCCTGAAATATTCAACACCAAACCTTAATATATCTGTTTCCATTTCTTTTGCAATATACTTATTATCCACAAGCCCTGCTGCTGCCATTTTTTCTGTACGTTTCTCTATGGAAGGGGTCTTGTTGACTATTTTCTGTGGCAGTGAAAATGAAAATATACTTCCCTCGCCATAAACACTGTTTACCTGTATTTCCCCATTCATAAGTGAAAGCAGCTGTTTGCATATTGCAAGCCCAAGCCCTGTCCCTTCAATATTACGGTTACGCTTACTATCCACCTGCTGGAATGACTGGAACAATTTATCCATATCCTGCTTTTTAATGCCAGCACCTGTATCTGCAATCTCTGCCTTAAGAATAATCTTATCTTCTTCTATCTGTTCAAAATCTATCTTAAGATGGACATTGCCACTGTCTGTAAATTTTACAGCATTATTGGCAAGATTTACTATTATCTGTTTAACACGGATATTGTCACCATGCAGCTCATGTGGCAGATCAGGGTTTACATCCAGGGTAAGCTCAAGTTTCTTATTACCAATACGTGTCATTATAATATTGACGACATCATTAATAAGTGACATAGGCTCATAGTCAGTTTCATTTATATCCATCTTTCCAGATTCGATTTTCGAGAAATCCAGGATATCATTAATAATAGTAAGCAATGCCTGTCCGGAAGATTTAATCTGGCTTATGTAATTCTTTGCTGAAGGAGAAATATCTTCACGCAGTGCCATCTCTGCCATACCTATAACTGCATTCATAGGCGTACGGATTTCATGGCTCATATTAGCAAGGAAATCTGATTTCATATGTGAAGCCTTCTCAAGCTCCAGGTTTTTAAGATAAATCTCATGTTTAGTATAAGCAATTTCTGAAAGGACATTGGCAATATCATAAAGTGCAGCAGTCATCTTTTTTATTTCACTCTTATCAACTATTTTAATTCTATGTGCTGCTTCTATAAGTTTATCTTCATCAACCCCAATCCTTTTTGCAACGCCTGCCACTACTTCATCTTCTATAGGTTCTGTAAGCACCTGGCCGCCAATAAAACAGCCTACCATATGGCCTCCTGTCATAATAGGTGCTGCAAAATCCATAAGCCCTGCATGACAAAAATATGCACATGAATCTCCTGCCTTACGTGCCATCTCTGCACCCATCCTGTCACACTTCTCACAACATTCCATTCCTGTTTCTGTACTTCGTACATAATTTATACAGAAATCCGAAAAATCAGATGGCTCTGTTACAGCAACTCCGTTTGAATCTGTAGTAATAACAGCAACTCCTGTCATTGCAGCAAAGGCATCCTGCATCTTCTGTAAAGTACTTACTTCTATTAAATCAGTTAATCTTAGTTCTTCCTTAATTATTGCCATATAAAGACCGTCCCTTCTCAGCCTATCACTCCTTTAACTGTGGAAATAAGCTTTACTAAATCAATCGGTTTCAAAAGATAACCTTGTGGCTTCATAAGCAGCACTTCCTGGATTTTCTCTTTATCTACAACACCCGTAAGAAACACTATTGGCAGGTTTTTTGTCTTTTCATTGGCACGTATCTTTGCCATAACTTGTGGCCCGTTTTCCTCTGGCATCTCATAATCCAGCAGTACAAGGTCTGTCTTTTTGGTTTCTAAGAACTTCATTGCCACTTTTCCGCTTTTGGCTGTTGCAACATCATACTGGTTTGAAAGATAGCTTTTAACAAGCTTTAGTACGCCACTGTCATCATCCACTACAAGTACATGTTTTTTCCTGTATTTTTCTTCTTCTTCATCTTGCTCTTGTTCCTGCTCCTGTCCAACAGCAGACAGTTTTGAAACCAGGTTTTCAGCAGACTCTACTATATCTTCAAGTGACTCTGCTTCTTCGTCTGCTTTCTTATGTTCAATTCTCATTTTCTTATCCAGCATGCCCACAATTCTTTCTCTTATAACCTGTACTGCAACTGGTCTTTCTATAACAGTAACTTCCATTAATGGCGCAATTTTTAAGAACTGGGTACATTCACCTGGGTCACCTATAATAACAACAGGAATCTTTTTTTTGGAAATCTCAAATCCTACATTAACAAACCTTTTAATGGCGTCAGTGCTTTCTCCATTAAGACAATATATAAATACATCTGGATTAATATATTTTAAATGGCTTACAATATCATCATGGCGTTCTGATGTGGTAAGGCACTCAAAGTCAAAATCCATATATCTGAAAAATTCACCTATAATCATTTTATTATTTCCAGTAAGTAACGCCTTATATTTCATAATTCCCTCCTCTGTCTCTTATACAATATAATTTCACTAATAACAAATACTCTTTTATTTAAGCCATCTTATCCTATTTTATTACAGACTTTAAATGTTCTTATACAGTTACATAGAATAACTTGTAATTCCAATATATTTCTTTCTATTCCAAAACCTTTTCTATTTTACTTTTCCACTCATTATATTCCTGGCTGTCAAGCTCCCTTTCTATATGTACACAAGGTTTAAGGGCACTATGTGGTGTAGCAAGGAACCCAGCATCAAATCCTCTAGGTATTTCCGTATCCATAAGTATAATTATAGCATAACCATCTATAGCAGGTATTGCATCTGGTGGCATTTCTCCCCATACCAGTGACATAATGGCATCTTGCGGGTCAACTTCCTTACTGCCTGCAACACTGTAATTACATTCCATAAAATGTGTATTATAATGTTTATCCCAGCAGTCATCTGGGTAAGCACCATGTGCAAGCTCTATTAACGGGCTGGCAGCATCAAAGCCAGACATCCCATAACTTTCACCAAATTTCTCTGCTATCTGTTCTTCTAAAAGGAAAAGCAGATGGAAGCAGTTGTTCAGGTCACTGGCTGTTGCAAAGAACCCTTTCTTCCTGCCTGTATGCAATACAAGCAGTTTTAAGCCACTGCAGGTCTTTAACATACAGCTTACATAATATATAGATTTAAGATATGGGCTTTTTGGTGTTTCTTCCACAAGATATGTTATCTCTTCCTCAATCCCTTTATCTTCCAGTAACTTTCTTAACCCAGTATCCCTTGTTAAAAAAGCCATTGCGGACACACAAAGTATATTAAATCCATAATATGCCCTTGCCCAGTCTGGGTTTTTATTATAAACTTCCTGGAAATCAGGCATTTCTTCATATTCCCCGTCCTCTTCCAGGCTGTTGAACATGTTATACAAGTTAATACATGATTTGGCAAGTAATTCAATAACTCCCTGTCCTGCTGATGTATCTTCCTCTTTCTCACATGCAAAACCAATGAAATTGGAAAGCAGGCTTGCTTTGTACAAGTCCATTTCATTAAGGCTGCTGCTGAGTTCTTTTGAAAAGTTTATCATATTGCCGCTGTTAATTGCTTCACCTATGTTTTTGCCAAATGCTGGAAATTCATGTAAAATATTCTCATTGCCTAAATCCCCAAAAATTGTTTCCTTACACAAAAAATCTTTTAATTCTTTATCCATTATATAATATCCCCCTTATGTTTCTTAATTACCAAGTATTAAAACAATACCCCTGTTTTTAGTATATTACACGCCTTTTTATATTACAAGCATAAACATACAATATTCATGTCCATTTCATAAATTTCAATAATTTTTATTATCCACTTTTGTGGGGACGGACAGTTTCCCATGGCAGCTGCCAGAATATTCCACACAGGGGTACGCTTCCGCTACGATAACCCACGCAACAGTGCATAGTATCCTTGTTTTATAAAAGAAATTGGCATTTCTTTTATAAAACCTAAGACAGGATACAAGCACTGGCGGGGTTAAAGTACCCCTTTTGTGGAATTATTGCTGGCAGCTGCCATGGGAAATCCTGTGTACTGGCACATTCAAAGGATAAATGAAAATGATTACCTCTAAAATTTATTAAATGGACGTCAGATTTTAGTTTCCCCATTTTTTAAATTACACAAAAATTATATTACTCTGGCAAGTTCCAAGTGTTTTACCATAAAGCAGCCATTATATACCACTGCGTATCCATCCAAGCGCAATGTCATTTAGTTAAACAGAACCTGATAAACGATGGATTTATGAGTGTTTGAAAATAAAATTTATACAAAGATTATATTACTCTGGCGAATTCCAAATGTTTTACCATAAAGCAGCTGTTTGGGGGCGCTGGTGCTTAAGCCTTGTTCTTTAAGGCTTTATGCACCACTGCGCATCCCATCCAAGCGAAAGCGGCTGCTGTTGGTAAAATTTTGGAATTGCCAGAGCCACATAACTTATGAATATTTAATTTTCAAACACGCCCTAATAGAAATATAACGCAGTTTTATATATTTTTTATAATAAATATTAAAAGCAGTACCTGGCACACAATTATTGCTGGCATGCCCCATACAAAATACCAATGTTTTGTTTTATGCCTGCAAAGCCTCATTCCAAGAAATGTCCCAGCACTTCCACCTATCAGGGCTAATGTAAACAGTGTTTTTTCCGGAATCCTCCACTCATTTCTCTTTGCTTTTTTCTTATCAAGCCACATTGCATAAAAACCAGTTATATTTATAAATACTATGTATAATATAAAAAAAGCACTTAAATATAAATTATCTGATAAACTAAACCCTGGCATATCCTCACCCTATAACCATTCCTGGATATAAAACTTTTAATTGTTCTCCCATAATCTGCTTCATTTCCTTTACAGCTTCCTGTCCTGTACAATGTCCTGTATAAAAAGTTGTATGCATTTTTGACAATTCTTTTGCAACACACCTGATATTTTCTATATCCTGTACACTGTATTCTTTTTGCATCATATGGAACCCGCTTATAACCATTGATGGATAATCCTGGTATAATTCAAAATACCTGTCCATTATATTTAGAATACCATTATGTGCACATCCAGAGAAAAGTATTGTTTCTTTCCCTTGTTTTATAACTGCACACTGTTCATGGATAAAGGCATCTTGTATATAATTTCCATCCACTTTTTCTTTTAATTCCATATTTCCTTTTGCAAAAAATTTGCGGCCAGTAATTCCTGAAAAAAGTTCTATTTCTTCATCAATTTTATAATTGCCATTTATTTTCCTGGTTTGTGGAAGCTTATTTATCTCTGGATTAATCCCAATATATTTTTCACTGCTGCCACTTATATGGTAATAAGCATTTCCTGCAGGTTCCTGCATGTAAATTACTGCATCCTGGTTTATTTCTATAAATGGCAGTATTCCTCCCGAATGGTCATAATGTCCATGGCTTAATATAGCAATATCAATTTTGCTTAAATCAATTCCTAATTTCTTTGCATTTTCTAATGTCCTGGCAGATGCCCCAAAATCTAAAAGTATTTTATGCTTTGCTGTTTCCAGGTAAACACTAAGTCCATGCTCAGAAACACAGCCTTGTATGCCTTCTGTATCTTCTATTAAACTAATAATACGCATTATTTCCTCCATTTCTGGTAATAATATATAAAGATAAAGGCAGGTTTTAAACCTGCCCAAATATCATTTCTGTCAAATTACTACATCTTCTTATAGAAAAATGATTTATAAGTTGAAAAGCCTGATTCTCCTGGGGAAATAATCTGTTCTGTGCTGCCTACAAAAAGTATTCCATCTTTTTTAAGTGAAGCATTAAATTTTTTATAGATTTCGTCTTTCGCCTCTTCTGTAAAATATATCATTACATTACGGCAGACAATCATATTGCAGCCAGTAGGATATGTATCCTTTAAAAGATTATGCTGCTTAAATTCAACACATTTCTTTACATCCTCTGAAATCTGGTAACTTCTTGCACTTACTTTAGTGAAGTATTTTGTAATGTATTCTTTAGGAAGGCCTTTCAGGCTCTTTTCATCATATATTCCTATATGTGCCTTTTCAAGAACCTGTTTGTCTATATCAGTTGCAATAATTTTTATCCTGTTTATTGGGATAAATTTTGCAAGAAGCATAACAAGTGTATATGGTTCATCCCCTGTGGAACATGCAGCACTCCATATTTTTACATTACTGCTCCCAAACTTTTCAAATAAATATGGAAATATTTCGTTCTCCAGCAGCTGCCACTGTTCTGGATTACGGTAAAATTCTGATACATTTATTGTAAGGTATGCTACAAATTCTTCAAGAAGTTCTTTATCTTTGGAAATAGCATTTATATATTCATCATATGAACTGATTTTTCTTTTGGAAATAAGAGAATCTATACGTCTTTTCATCTGTCTTTCTTTGTAACAGCTTAAATCTATCTTAGTAAGCTGGTACACTTTTGTTTTAAACTTTTCATAATCGCCCATTATAAAACCCCCTTGTTTTCTAACCCTTTAAAAAGAATATTTCTTCTCCCACTGCCTTGCAAAGATATACAGACATTCCTGTTATCCAGTAACACTAAAAGACAATGCCAGTATATCTTTAAGATTAGATTATTCTGTTTAAACAATAGAAATTACTCTATGTTTAATTTCTACCGCCTTTAATAAAAAAACACCAATCCGCTTAATACGGATTGGCGAAAAAATTAATTACTCAGCTACATCTTCACTGGCAGGCTCTTCATCCGTCTGTGAATCATTTAATAAAGCTTTGATACTTAAACTAATTTTATGGTCTTCTTTGTTAAAATCAACTACCTTAGCCTCTATCTCCTGTCCTGTCTTTAATACATCTGATGGCTTGTCAACATGCTCTTTTGAAATCTGTGAAACATGTAATAACGCATCTACACCAGGTTCAAGTTCAATAAATGCACCAAAGTCAGCCATTCTTGCAACAGTGCCTTTTACTACTGACCCTACGCTGTATTTCTCATCAGCATCCAGCCATGGGTTCTGGTCTTCAAACTTAAGGCTGAGTGCAATTTTATCATCTTTTATATCTTTAATAAGGACTTTTGTCTTGTCACCAACACTGAATACCTTTTTAGGATTTTCAACACGCCCCCATGACATTTCTGAAATATGGAGAAGCCCGTCTGCCCCGCCTAAATCAATAAAGGCACCGAAATCTGTAAGGTTCTTAACTGTACCTTCTACTGTATCACCAACATTTATCCTTGCAAACAACTCTTCCTGGAGTTTCTTCTTCTCTGCAACAAGAAGCTGCTTCCTGTCACCGATAATCCTTCTCTTCTTAGGATTAAACTCACTAATAATAAATTCTATCTCCTGTCCTGCATACTTTGAAAGGTCTTTCTCATAAGTATCTGACACAAGGCTCGCAGGGATAAATACCTTTGTTTCATCAACCACTACGCTTAAACCGCCAGCAAGTACGGCTGAAACTGTAGCTTTAAGCACTTCTTTGTTCTCATATGCTTCCCTTATGCGCTCATTGCTCTTCTCCATCGCCAGGCGCTTGTAGGTAAGGACAACCTGTCCTTCGCCATCATTGACTTTAAGAACTTTTGCGCTCATTGTATCGCCTTCTTTTACTACTTCCCTAAGGTCGATACCTGACTGGTTACTATATTCATTCCTGGTAATAATACCATCAGCTTTGTAACCAATGTTTAAAACGATTTCATCTTCCTTAACGCTGATAACTGTCCCTTCTACAATCTCCCCATTGTGGATTGTTACTAATGTTTCTTCCAATAATTGTTCAAATTCATTGTTCACTTCTGACATATGATTGAACCTCCTTAATAATATTATTCGGGGTTGAAGCCCCGGCAGTAATACCCACGCTACGAAAAGATTGAAGTTTCTTCAAATCCAGGTCATCAAGTGTCTGTATAAAATACGTGTCCGGACATACCCTTTTGCATATTTCAAACAATTTCTGAGTGTTCGAACTATGTTTTCCACCTATTACTAACATCGCGTCGGATTGCCTCGCAATAGTACCCGCTTCTGTCTGACGCTCTTCGGTAGCGTTGCAAATTGTATTCATAACAACTATATCATAACTCTTTTTCACTAAAATATCAACTATATCTTGAAATTTCTTGTAATTAAATGTCGTCTGGGATACAACACACAATTTTTTATCCTTATAATTACTATATTTCCCTGCTTCTTCCACACTTCCAATAACATCAGCAGAATTGCCGCACCAGCCGCATATTCCCTCTACTTCTGGGTGTTTTGCATCACCTGTAACAACTATATGGTAACCTTCATTATATTTTTCTTTTACTATATGGTGTATTTTGGAAACAAATGGACAGGTTGCATCAACTATGTGTATATTTTTCTCTTTAAGCCTGTTAATTGTTTCTTCTGGTACGCCATGTGAACGTATAATAACTGTAACGTCCCCATCTGTATCCAGGTTTTCTATATTGTCTGCAACTTTTACTCCTTTGCTTTCCAGGCCAGACACTACCTGTTCATTATGGATAACTGGTCCAAGTGTATATACTTTTCCACCTTTTGCTGCTTCTTCATACACCATGTCTATTGCACGTTTAACCCCGAAACAGAAACCTGCGCTTTTTGCAACTTTAACTTCTCTCATTACTGGTAATTATCCCCTTTTTTTATTATATATGTCTATAACAGCACTTACTGCTTCTTCTATTGATAAATCTGAAGAATCAAGCAGGACAGCGTCCTCTGCCTGCCTGAGCGGGGAAATCTCCCTGTTCATATCCTGTTCATCCCTTAAGATTATATCCTGTTTTGTCTTCTCTAAATCACATGGGACTCCCTTTGCTTCTAATTCTTTATACCTGCGCCTTGCCCTTTCACTGGCACTTGCGGTAAGGTAAATCTTAGTACCTGCATCTGGAAGCACACATGTGCCTATATCACGCCCATCCATTATTACATCTTTAGTCCTTGCAAGGTTTCTCTGCACATCAAGAAGCTTTTCCCTTACTGCTGCATACTTGGAAATATCTGATGTCATCATGCTTACTTCTTCTGTCCTTATAAATGCATTGACATTCTCACTGCCTAACAGGACTACCTGCTCCCCGTCCTGGTATTCTATGGAAATATTTATATCTTTACATGCTGCCTCTATTGCTTCCTCATCACTGCTGCTTATGCCATTTCTTATAAAATAAAGTGCCATTGCCCTGTACATTGCACCTGTATCAACATATATAAAACCAAGTTTCTCTGCTGCCATCCTTGCTATTGTGCTTTTTCCAGCACCTGCTGGACCGTCAATTGCTATACTGTACATATTTCCCCTCATTTCTGCGCTGCTTTTTGCGTATTCCAAGTTGCTGCGGATATCCCGGCAAGGTATCCTGTTGACCATGCTATCTGCAGGTTATAACCACCAGTCATTGCATCAGTATCAATTACTTCTCCTGCAAAATACATTCCTTTTACTTTCTTTGATTCCATTGTGGAAGGGTTAATTTCTTTTACCATAACCCCTCCTTTGGTAATAATTGCCTCATCAAAGCCCCTGAGGCTTTCTGGTGTCATTACAAGCCCTTTTAAAAGGCTTGCAAGCCCTTCCCTTTCCTGCCTGGTAATTGAATTAACCTTTTTATCTGCATCTATTCCAGATAATCTGGTTATTACTGGTATAAGCTTTGCTGGCAGAAGCTTTCCAAGGCTGTTTTTAAAATAACTGTTCTTAAATTCACTAAAATCTCTGGATATCCTGGCATCAAGCTGCTCTATTGCCAGTGCAGGCTTTAAATCAAGTACAAACTTCATCTTCTGTATGTCTTTCCCAGATAAATAACTGCTTGCAGACAGCACCAGCGGCCCGCTTATCCCAAAATGGGTAAAAAGCATCTCACCCATTTCTTTATATAAAACTTTCCTGCCATCCACCAGGGATAGTTCTACATTGCGCAGTGAAAGGCCTTGCAGCTCTTTTGCAAAGCCCTCTTTGATATTTACTGGAACAAGTGATGGTGAAGCTTCTTTAACTTTATGTCCTGTATGTTCTGCAAATTTGTAGCCATCCCCTGTTGACCCTGTTAAAGGGTATGAAATGCCGCCTGTCGCAATTATAACTGCATCTGCACCCATTTCTCTTATTTCCCTGTTGCCGCTGCCATCCGTAAATTCTATATTTACACTTTTAAATACACCATCTTTTATATTTATCTTTCTGGCTTTTGCATTGTAATAAACTTTAACATTTCTTTTTTCAAGTGCATTCCTGAATGTCTTTATAACATCAGAAGATTTATCCGAAACAGGAAATACCCTGCCTCCACGTTCTGTTTTAAGTTTTAACCCTTCACTTTCCAGAAAGTCCATTAATTTCCTGCTGTCAAATACAGAAAATGCACTATATAAAAACTTGGGATTTGACACAACATGAAGAAGCAGGTTCTGTATGTCACTGTTATTTGTGGCATTACACCTGCCTTTTCCTGTTATATAAAGTTTCTTGCCAGGCTTTTCATTCTTCTCTATAAGAATAACTTTTGCTCCTGCATCTGCTGCCGCTACAGCTGCCATCATTCCCGCTGCGCCGCACCCGGTTACAATAACTTCCCTATTTTTTTCCAATGTTTTCCTCCATCAGGTTAATTTCTGTAATGCCAGCTTTACTGCTTCATTGACTGCCTGTTTACGTACATCATTCCTGCTTCCATCAAAGCAGAATTTCCTTATATCAGTTTCTCCCTTATAAAATACACCTATATATACTGTCCCTGCTGGTGTCCCGTCTTCTGCTGCACCTGGCCCTGCATAACCTGTGGTTGCAATAGTAATATCTGAACCTGATACCTTTGCAGTCCCTTCTGCCATCTGGCCTGCAATAACACTGCTTACCGCAGTGTATTCTTTTAAGTCTTTTTCACTGGCACCAAGCACTTTATGTTTTACTGCATCTGAATAAGTTATATATCCTTCTTCAAATACGTCTGAAGCACCAGCTACATCAACAATACATGATGCAAGCATACCACCTGTAAGTGACTCTGCTGTTGAAATATGAAGTTTCTGTTCTTTAAGAAGTTTTACAAGTTCTTCCGCAATTTCCATGGATTCCCTCCAAATAGATTTATTAATATTTATAGCTGTATAATGTGGTGCAGGTTACATATTTCCATCCTGCATTATCTTCCAGTTCTTTATAAGGTAATCAATAAGTGACACTACTGTAAGTATTATTGCAGCATATATAAATACAAGCTCTGTTATATTAATAACAGTACCATCCAGGTCCACTATAAGTAATATGGACATAACCATCTGTGTTACGGTCTTGATTTTACCCCACCAGCTTGCTGCAAGCACCACACCTGCATCTGAGGCAACCAGCCTGAACCCGCTTATTATAAACTCCCTGCTTATTATTATTATAACACCCCACACTGGCATAGGATTGCCAGGTATAGAAACAAAGCATATAAGGGCAGAACTTACTAAAAGTTTGTCTGCCAGTGGGTCCATAAATTTGCCAAAATTTGATACAAGGTTATATTTACGTGCTATATAGCCATCTAATGTATCTGTAAGGCTTGCCACTATAAATATCAGGACGGCTATGTAATTTGAATACTCTACAAGGTCTGTGAGCATAAAAAATACGAAGAAAGGAATCATAATTATACGTAGCATTGTAATTTTATTAGGTAAATTCATAAAATTCTCCTTTCTGCATGGCATATTCCTTATTCCAATACCTCACCTGCCAGGTCATATCCATCTGAACCTGTAATTTCTACTTTTATAAACTCCCCAGACATAAGCTGCCAGTCTGTAGATACAAAGACATACCCGTCCACATCAGGGGCATCCCTGTATGTCCTGCATATATATACTTCTTCCTCTGGAAGATATCCTTCAGTAATTACATCCATCTGGCTTCCAGCCAATGACTCACTCTTACTGAATACAATCTGCTGCTGTATCTCCATTATCTCATTGCGTCTTGACTCTTTTACCTCTTCTGGTACCTGTCCTGCCATTTCTGCTGCTGGTGTATCTTCTTCCTGTGAATAAGTAAATACCCCAAGCCTGTCAAATTCCATCTTCTTTACAAAATCCTTAAGTTCTTCAAATTCTTCTTCTGTTTCACCAGGAAAACCAGTAATTATAGTTGTCCTAAGTGCTATATCTGGTATACTGCTGCGCAGTTTTCCTATTATTTCTTCAAGTTCTGCCCTGTCTGTATGCCTTCCCATACGTTTAAGCACAGTATCTGACCCATGCTGTACAGGGATATCAAGGTAATGGCAAACTTTAGGCAGCCGTTTTATTGCATCCACCAGCTCATCTGTTATTTCCTCTGGATAACAATATAATATCCTTATCCATCTAATGCCTTCTACCCCAGACAACCTTTCTAGCAGTTCTGGCAGGCTCTTTTTACCATATATGTCACTGCCATACAAAGTAGTTTCCTGTGCAACAAGAATAAGCTCACTTATACCTTTTTCTGCAAGGCTTTCTGCCTGTGCAACAAGATTATCCAAAGGCACACTCCTGTACTTTCCCCTCACCTTAGGTATAATGCAGTAAGTACAGCATTTATCACAGCCTTCTGCAATCTTAAGATAAGCATATCCGCCGCCAGACATAGTTTCCCTGCATGTAAATTGTCCGGGCAGGTAATCAATGCTTCTTAAACTCTCTATAACAGCTGGCTCTGCACCTTTTCCTAGTGCCTTCTCTATACTTTCAATAAGGCTTTCATAAGCTGTTGTGCCAATAATTATATCAACTTCTGGCAGTTCCTTTTTTATATCTTCATGGTAACGCTGGGCAAGGCATCCAGCAGCAACAAGCAGCTGGCACTTTCCTTCTTCTTTATATCTTGCCATTTCAATAAGTGTATTTATACTTTCTTCCTTTGCATCACCAATAAAACAGCATGTATTTACAACAATTACATCTGCCCTGCCTGCATCATATATTATATTATATCCTGATTGTTTCAAAGATGTTACCATCATTTCACTATCAACCAAGTTCTTGTCACAGCCAAGAGAAACAAAATAAATATCCACGCTGATAACCAGCCTTTCTTTATTTTATGCTAATTTGTACACCTGCTGCTTTTAAACATGCCTGCGCAGGCCTGCTGCATATACACAGTTGCACATAAGCATAGCTATTGTCATAGGCCCTACACCCCCTGGTACAGGTGTCACAGCCCCTGCCTTATTTACAACGCTTTCAAAATCAACATCTCCACAGAGTTTTCCATTCTCATCCCTGTCCATGCCTACATCAATAACTGCAGCACCCTCTTTAATATATTCATCTGTTACAAATTTTGCCTTTCCTATTGCTACAATAAGGATATCTGCCCTCTTTGCCACTTCTTTTAAGTCCGCAGTATGTGAATGGCACACTGTAACTGTCCCGTTTTCACGTAATAAAAGCATTGCAACTGGCTTTCCCACAATATTGCTTCTGCCTATAACAACACATTCCCTGCCATCTATCTGTATATTATAACGTTTAAGCAGTTCTATAATACCTGCTGGTGTACATGATACAAAACCAGGCTGTCCAGTGCTTAATGCCCCTACACTCTGGGGATGGAAACCATCCACATCTTTTTCAGGGCTTATTGTCTGTATTACTTTATCTTCATTAATATGTGGAGGAAGTGGAAGCTGCACAAGTATTCCATCTACATCCTCCCTGTCATTTAATGAACATACAAGTTTAAGAAGTTCTTCTTCTGTTGTATCTTCTGGTATTTCATATGCAAGTGAACGTATTCCTGTATATTCACATGCCTTTTTCTTATTACCTACATAAACTGTGGAAGCCGGGTCATTGCCAACCTGTATAACGGCAAGGGTAACTTCTATTCCCTCTTTCTTTAATGCTGCCACTTTTTCCTTTACTTCGTCCTTTATTTCCTGGGAAACTTTCTTTCCATCAATAATAACTGCCATATTTCTCCTCATTTCTGCAAAACGGACTTTGTCCACCTTAGTTTTATTACGTATAATGCAATATTCTGGTTATACGTTGAATATGCTTCCTCCCACAAATTCACGCAATAGTGAATTTTTTGGTATATCTTCACTGCTTATTCCTATAAAATAATCAAGGAATTTTAAAAGCCTTTTGGCTTCTATATACTCTGGCACATCTTTTGGTATGCCAAAAAGCAGTGCCTCTGCATAAGGTTTTAAAACCGCAAGTTCATAAATTAACGATGAATTAAACATAACATCAGCTTCTTCCTGGAATGGGAATATATACCTGTCTTCACCTCTTCTTACAGAAGGCCACATAGCTATTGTCTTTGCTGCCTGTGTCCCTCTTGTGCGTGCATCCCTTGTAAGCCTCCTTATAAGCCTGCCGTCAGTAGTTGAAATCCTGTTATGTTCATCAATATTAAGCTGTGCAAGTGCACTTATATATATTTTAAACTTGCTCTCTTTTGGCAATGAATATGAAAGCCCGTCATTAAGCCCGTGGATTCCTTCTATCACAAATATATCATCTCTGTCAAGCTTCATAAAATTCCCTTTGTATTCACGCTTGCCTGTACGGAAATTAAACTCTGGAAGTTCTGCAATTCCTCCATTAAGCATTGTTGCCATATCTGAATTAAACAACTCTAAATCTATTGCTTCAAGGCACTCAAAATCATAATTGCCATTCTCATCTTTTGGGGTATCTTCCCTGTTCTTAAAATAGTTGTCAAGCGAAATTATACGTGGCTTTATGCCAAATGTCCTTAACTGTACTGACAGCCGGTTTGAAAATGAAGTCTTCCCTGATGAAGAAGGCCCTGCTATCATTACAAACTTTTTGCTCCTGTCAGAAGCTATTTCTTCTGCTATGCCTGCAATCTTCTTCTCCTGGAGAGCTTCCTGTACAAGTATAAGTGATGATATCCCGCCTTGTGATATTACTTTATTCAGCGCACCTACAGTATCAGCGCCAGCCATCTTTCCCCAGTCACATGACTCCTGCAGTGTCTTAAAAAGCTTTGGACGTGGCTTGTATTCATCCAGCTGGTCTGGTGTCTTCCTGTTTGGCATATTTATAACAAAACCCCTGTCATAAAGCTGCAGCCCGAAATATTTAAGCACACCTGTAGATGCTGGCATATAACCATAATAATAATCCTCAAACCCGTCTAAAGTATATATATTTACTTTTGATACACGGCGGAACTCAAAAAGTTCTTTCTTGTCATACATTCCATAATCTTCAAAAATACTTACTGCATCTTCTGTATCAACAGAACGCTTTCCTATAGGCAGGTCTTTTTCTGCAAGGTAATGCATCCTGTCCTCTACCTTGGCTATAAGCTCCTGTGTAAGCTTAATCCCCTCAGTTTCACAATATATGCTGTCACCTATTGCATGTTTTACAAAAATATTTTTAAGGCTTTCACCTGCTATATCATAAAATGCCTTAAGCATCAGAAGCGTTACACCTCTTATATAAGTCTTGTGCCCGCTGTCATATGATGTATCAAGAAATACCACTTCACAGTCCTGGCTTATGCGTTTATTAAGTTCCATAAGCTTTCCGCCGCACCTTGCGAGTATTATATCATAGCTGCATATATCCTTATATTCTTCTGCAAGTTCCCCATATGTAATATTGTCATTATATTCCTTTGCTACACCATTTACCTTAACTTTTACCATTATTATACCTCTCTTTTATAGATGCAGGTTTATTTTCTTAAGAATACCTTTTATCATATTGTACTCTTTTAATAATGTATCTTTTCTCTCTTTTATAGCAGCATTTCCACTGGCTGGAGCCAGGCTGCCTAATATACTGCCTGTCCGTTTCTGTTCTTTTAAAAGAAATTCTTCTAAAATTTTGTTTTTATTTTCTATTAAATATTCACCATATATATATCCAGATTCATCTTTATAATGCTGGCTTCCAGGCACAGCCCTTATAACTACATAAAACTTTCCCCGTTCCTTAACCATTTCTTCACTTGCTATTTTAAATCCATGGTCATGCAGGAAATGGCGTACAATATATATTTCTGACTGTGGTGAAAGCACAAGTTCCTTTGCATCTTTTATTATATCAATGCTTTCTTCCAGTATACTGGCAATAAGTGCACCACCCATGCCGCTTATAAGGATTGTATCTGCTTCACCCTTTTTTAATCCTCTGGCACCATTAGAAAGCCTTACAGAAATATATTCTTCCATGCCGGATTCCTGTATATGCTGCCATGCCCTTTTTAAAGGTTCTTTATTAATATCCATTGCAATAGCGCCTCTTGCAAGTTTTTCTTCTACAAGGTATATAGAGGTAAATGCATGGTCGCATCCTATGTCTGCTACTATCCCGCCAGATTTTACATTAGAAGCAATACATTTAAGCCTTTCTGGATTTCTGCCTCTTTTGGCCATTTCTACTCAAGATAATCCTTAAGCTTACGGCTTCTGCTAGGATGCCTTAATTTACGCAGCGCTTTGGCTTCTATCTGGCGGATACGCTCACGTGTTACTTTAAATTCCTTGCCAACTTCTTCCAGTGTCCTTGCACGCCCGTCTTCCAGCCCAAAACGCAGTTTTAATACCTTCTGCTCCCTTTCAGTAAGAGTTCCTAATACTTCTTCTAATTGTTCCCTTAAAAGGGTAAATGCTGCGGCTTCTGCTGGTACAGGTACATTGTCATCCTGTATAAAGTCACCAAGGTGGCTGTCCTCTTCTTCGCCTATAGGGGTTTCAAGGGAAACTGGTTCAAGGGAAATCTTCTGTATTTCACGTACCCTGTCAACAGGCATATTCATATATTTGGCAATTTCTTCTGGGTATGGTTCACGTCCAAGCTCTTGTAAAAGCTGTCTTTGTACCCTTACGAACTTATTAATTGTTTCAACCATATGGACAGGTATACGGATAGTCCTTGCCTGGTCAGCTATAGCTCTTGTAATTGCCTGGCGTATCCACCATGTAGCATAAGTGCTGAACTTAAATCCTTTTCTATAATCAAATTTCTCTACTGCCTTAATAAGCCCTAAATTTCCTTCCTGTATTAAGTCAAGGAATAACATGCCACGTCCAACATATCTTTTAGCAATACTTACAACAAGACGGAGATTTGCTTCTGCAAGCTTTTTCTTGGCTTCCATATCGCCTGCTTCCATTCTGTTAGCAAGTTCTACCTCTTCTTCTGCTGAAAGCAGTGGCACTTTTCCTATCTCTTTTAAGTACATGCGTACGGGATCTTCTATACTTACTCCGTCTGGAACTGACAAATCAATATTTTCTATTTCTTCCTCATCAGGAACTTCACCACTTGCCTCAAGCTCAAGTATCATATCATCATCAGTATCTTTGTCATCAGATATCCTTAAGACATCTACACCGCTTGCTTCAAGAAACTCTATTACCCTTTCTGTCTTTTCTTCATCAAGTTCTACATCTGCAAGGAAATTATTTATTTCTGCAAGCTCAAGTACATTCCTTTTGCTTTTAGCAAGTTCTTTTAATGCTATAAGTTTCCGCTGGAACCTTTTCTTTTCTTCTTCTATTGCATCTGAATTTTTCTTTGCAGCAGCTTTTGCAGGTTTTGTACCTCTGCCCTGTACCTTTCTTTTATTTCCAGCATCAGCCTTTTCTATTGTATTTTCTGGTTCTTTTCTAATATCTTTTGCTGGTTCTCTTCCTGTTGCCATAGTGTTCCTTCCTTTCTTATCCTTACGCTATACTTTAACCATCTTTCAGATAAATATGCAATTTTGCTGGTGTTTGCAGAGCTTTCTTCTCTTGTATAAGCCCTTTTAGCTCATTCAGGTCTGTAAGTTCCCTTGTACGTTTATCTATACTGTACTCTTTTATATGGATTACCAGTTCATTAAGCGCCTTTTCAAGCTCATCATTACCCATATCTGCTGCAAATCCTGTCTGGAAGATATCTGCTACTGTATTTTGTACATCTGCTTCACTAAAATGGTTTATTATCCTTGCAGGTTCAAGCCTTCCCTCTTCAAGCTGCCCATAAAGCATCCTGGCAACCTGGCTGTAAGGTTCACCAAAATAATCTTTTGCCTGCACAATATCTTTTATCTGTTTATATAAACCAGGCCTTTCTATTATTAATGAAAGCAGAAGCTTATATGAATAACTAATTCCTTTATTTCCTTCTTTATTCTTTATTGCAGCAGCAGGGCGCCGGATATCTGCTGTGGCAGTATTTCCTGGAAAGCTTGTTCCATAACGTATCACCAGGCTTTTCAGGTCATCACGGCGCAGTGCATACTTTGCCGCAACTGCCTCAAGATAATTTTCACGCTGTACTTTGTCTTCAAATTCCAGCAGCATCTTTGCTACAGCATGGTAAAACTTTGTATTTTGTTCCGGGTCAGATACATCATATTCCTTTCTTGCCACGCCTGTTTCAAAAAAGAAACTGTTCTCTGCCTTCTCCATGCGTTTCCTGAATTCATCTGCACCAAGCCCTTTTATAAATTCATCTGGGTCCTTATAAGGCTCCATATTAACCACCCTTGCATTAATCCCTGCCTGCCGGAGCATAGGAATTGCACGGAGTGCTGCTTTCCGCCCTGCCTGGTCACTGTCATACGTAAGGAGCACTTCATCTGTATACCTTTTAATAATTCCTGCCTGCTGTATTGTAAATGCAGTGCCAAGCGATGCAACAGCATTAGTAAAGCCTGCCTGGTGAAGGGCAATTACATCGATATACCCCTCACAAAGTATCATATTCTTATTCTTGCCAAGCTTTGCATAATTAAGTCCAAAAAGATTCCTGCTTTTGTCAAACAGCTTTGTTTCAGGCGAATTAAGGTATTTGGGTTTCGCATCACCCATCACCCTTCCTCCAAAACCTATAACCCTGCTGTTTACATCCATTATTGGAAATATTACCCTGTTAAAGAACTTGTCATAAACCCCCCGTTCATCTATTTTAAAAAGTCCTGTTTCTTTAAGGATAGCATCACTATACCCTTCATGCCGGAGGAACCTGTACAGCTCACCGCCTCCCTGGCCTGCATACCCAAGCCCGAAATGCCTTATTGTTTCATCTGAAATCCCTCTGGATGCCAGGTATTCATATCCTGTCCTGCCTTGCGGTGATTTAAGCTTTGCATAATAATACCCCCCTGCTTTCCTGTTTATCTCAAGAAGCTGCATCCTGATGCTTTCCTGTTCTTTATGCTCCTTGTCCATTTCCCTTTTTTTAAGAATTATGCCTGCTCTTTCTGCAAGTGCTTCCATAGCTTCCTGGAATGTATAGTTCTCATATTCCATAATAAATGTTATTACACTGCCGCCTGCACCACAGCCAAAGCATTTATACATCTGCCTTGTGGGGTTTACCGAAAAGGAAGGGGTCTTCTCATTGTGGAACGGGCATAACCCTGTATAACTTCCACCTGAACGCTTAAGTTTTACATAGCTGCCAATAACATTTACAATATCATTGGCAGCCCTTACTTCTTCAATCTGCTCATCTGTATACCATGGCATAAAGCCCTCCTTCCCTCTGGCTGGATGCCTGTACATGGCATATGTAATATTAAGCCAGAAACCTGTCTAATATATTTATTCGACACCCATTTGTTATTTCCTTTTTTATAAAATGTGAAATTTCTATGTTTTTGTAATACAGCCAGGAACCACTCTTTGCAGAAGTCAAATACCCCGCAGCAAGCTGACGGGGCATCAAGTTTGTCTTTCGCAGCAGAGCTGCGGGGTATTTGACCCTCGCGGGCGCGCTCGGATGATGTAAGCAAGCTTACACATCCTCACTTTGCCTTCGCGGGAATAAAACAGCCCTCTGGACATATAGCATGCTTATATAAAATATACTACTATCCAAAGGACTGGCATAAAAATATTAAAAGTGCTTACCGTTTCTTCTTATCAGTTGTTGTACCATTATTGTCATCTGTTTTATTTGTTGTACCATTTCCATTGTTATTATTGTTGTTATTATTATCAATATTATCATCATTGGTATCTGCGCCTGTACCAGTTCCATTGCCTGTAGTGCCATTACCTGCAGTACCATTATTTGTAGTGCCGCCTGTACCATTATCATCACCTGTCAGGTCATCTACAGCGTCACCTGCACCATCCATAATGTCTTCTGCGCCGTCTTCAATGTCATCCACAACACCACCATTATCACCTGTTCCATTATTGTTATCATTGTTATTATTGTCACCAGCGCCATTATTATCACCAGGGGCACCTGATGTTCCAGGGGATGTAGCAGAGTTATTATTATTTGTATTGCCACATCCGCCAAGAAGCATGACTGATAAGGACATAGCCGCAATTAATACATAAAATTTCTTTCTCATATATCTTCTCCTTTTCTGTTATACTAATAATTAACTTGCAACATTAGTATGACACAAGGGAAAAAATATTATTCCGGAATTTATTTTTATTATTTTGTTTATCCTGTTAATAAAAATAAACTATTTTTATATTTCCACAGATTCTTTAGCTTTTTCAAATTCAACAAGAATATCTTTATCTGGTGCTTTTGTGCAAAGACTGGCAATAATTATAAATAAAAAGCTAATTACAAAACCAACTAAAAGTGAATAAATACCTGTTGCTGCATATATTGTCTGTCCACCGGCAACTGGCAGGTAATCCCATATAATTACTGTAATTCCTCCAGATAAGATTCCTGCTACAGCCCCATAAATATTTGTCCTTTTCCAGAAAAGTGATGCCACAACAAGCGGGCCAAATGCAGAACCAAGCCCTGCCCACGCATCAGATACAAGGCCCATTATACTGCTTTCAGGGTTCCATGCTATTATAAATGCAAGTACAGCAACTACTATAACTGTAACCCTGCTTATCTGAAGTACCTTTTTATCACTGGCATCTGGTTTTACAATATTTTTATAAATATCTTTTGAAACGGAGGAGGCACAGACTAAAAGCTGTGAATCTGCTGTAGACATAATTGCAGCAAGTATTCCGCATATAAAAATACCGCCAATAAATGGAAGTGCCAGCTTATTGTTAAACACATTATTTATCATCTGTATAAATACATTTTCAGAATCTGCAAGTACATCACTTCCAAAATAAGCCCTGCCAAGAACACCTATAATACAGGCAGCAACAAGTGACATAAAACACCATATAATTGCAATGGCACTTGATTTCTTAATCTCTTTCTCACTCTTTATTGCCATAAAACGTACAAGTATATGTGGCATGCCGCAGTAACCAAGACCCCAGGCAAGCTGTGAAAGGATATCAATAAACCTGTATGGTTTGCCTCCATTTGAAAAAAGGCTCATATAACTGTTATAATCCCCGCTTATCCCGCTTGCTATAATCTGTTCCTCAAAACTTCCGTCAATAAACGAATATGCAAATATTGGAACTACCATTAAACCAACAAGCATAAGCATGCCCTGGACAAAATCAGTAGTACATACAGCAAGGAAACCTCCCAGGAATGTATATATCAATATTACAACTGCGCCTATTGCAAGCGCAATATGATAGTCAATTCCAAATACAGCATTAAAGAGCTTGCCTCCTGAAGCCAGTGCCGAAGCTGTATATACAAGAAAGAATATTACAATTACAACAGATGATATTGTTAAGAGTATCTTTTTCTTGTCATGGTACCTGTTTTCAAAAAACTCAGGAAGTGTCATTGAGTTATTGGCAACAATCGTATAACGCCTGAGCCTTTTAGAAATAAACAGCCAGTTACAAACAGTTCCTATAAATAAACCTATGGCAATCCATGCCTGTCCTGTCCCCAGCGCATATATTGAACCAGGCAGCCCCATAAGCAGCCATCCGCTCATATCTGATGCCTGTGCAGACAGTGCTGCAACCCAGCCGCCAAGACCCCTGCCGCCAAGGAAATAATCTTCTGTACTTGAAGTTTTCTTCATTGACCATATACCTATGCCAACCAGAACCAGCAAATAAAGTACAAATGCAACTAATACCGCAATAGTGCTTGTTGATAACATATTATCTCTCCTTAATAAATATGGTTTGTTGTAAACCTGTATTGTCCTGGAACCAGGCTATTACCTCTTATCCAGTTCCGTAAACTCTTTATGGCAGCCAACGTACTTATATGCAGGACGTATAATCTTTCCTCTGTTTACGATTTCTTCAAGACGGTGTGCACTCCATCCTGAAATCCTGGAAACAGCAAATAAAGGGGTAAAAAGCTCTTCTGGTATGCCAAGGATTGAATATATAAAACCACTGTAAAAATCAACATTGGCACATACAGGCTTTAATACATGGTTCCTGCCCATTATAAGCTCTTTTGCAATCCGTTCAACCACTGTATGCAGCAGATACTCATTAACTGCATCCTCTCCCTTTGCCTTTGCAAGTTTACTTGCATAATCTTTAAGAATAACTGCACGTGGGTCTGACAAAGTATATACTGCATGGCCTAAGCCATATATAAGCCCTGAACCGTCGAATGCTTCTTTTCTTAATATCTTTTTGAGATAGTCCCTTATTTCATCTTCATCTGCCAAATCACTAACATTTTCATGCAGCTCTTTAAACATCTGCTGTACTTTCAGATTGGCGCCACCATGGCGTGGACCCTTTAGTGAGGCTATTGAAGCAGCAACTGCTGAATATGTATCTGTTCCTGATGAAGTTACTACATGGTTAGTAAATGTAGAATTATTACCACCACCATGTTCTGCATGAAGTACAAGTGCTGCATCAAGAACCCTTGCTTCAAGCTGTGTATAATGGCCGTCCGGCCTTAACATATGCAATATATTTTCTGCAATAGAAAGCCCCTGGACAGGCGGTTTTATTACAAGATTATCAAAGTAAGTAAAGTGGCGGTATGCATGATAATTATAAACAGATATAAGCGGAAGCTTAGCTATTAACTGTAATGACTGCCTAAGTACGTTTGATGCTGATATATCATCAGGATTAGAGTCATATGAATATAGCGTAAGCACACTTTTCTGAAGCCCGTTCATAAGGTTTGCACTTGGTGCTTTCATAATTACATCACGTACAAATGTCCCAGACAGTTCCTCAAGGCTTTCAAGTACATCAACAAATACTTTTAATTGTGAATCTGTTGGCAGCTCACCAAATAAAAGCAGATATGTAGTTTCTTCAAAAGCATGCCTTTTTGACATGTCATTTCCCACAAGGCTGTTTACATCATAACCCTGGTAATACAAACGCCCGTCAGCAGGCTCTTTTACTCCGTCTACAACAGCATAGCCTGTTACATCAGAGATTTCAGTAAGCCCTGTAAGCACTCCCTTCCCTGTACTGTCACGCAGTCCTCTTTTTACATCATATTCCTGGTAAAGGCTTAAATCAATCTGGCTTGATGACATACACTCTTCTACAAGCCCGTCAAACTGCGCATTAAGATTCTCACTTAAAGCCATCATAGAATCATTACCCATAAACAGCACCTCCGTATAATATTTTAGCAAAAACTATTTGCTTTTATTGTATAAAGAAATATATCCTGGTATCATTGTATACATGTATTATTGTATCCATGTATACATATAAGAAACCACAACCCCCTTTTTTAATACAACTATTATACTATACCCTAAACTACATGCCTTAGTCAAGTCTGGACAAATCACAAACATGCTTCTGCTTAAATGCAATGGCATTTAGTTAAGCAACCCTGTTATAGACGGCAGGGTTATGGGTGTTTGAAAATTAAATACTTTACAAGTTATGTGCCTCTGGCAATTCCAAAGTTTTACCACCCGGAAGCCATGTTGCACATGGCTTTGCACGCATTCCGCTTATATGAATACGCAGTGGTGCATAAAGTCCCAATGTTTATAAGGCTCTGCTTAACTAAATGACATGATACCGGGGTCAAAAGCTCTTTTATACCAAATTGTATACAATATATAGTGGTTTGATTATATTTTTGCTACATAATACATGCACCTTTTGAGTAGAAATAACATTTTGACCCCAACATCATAACATTGTACCTGGATATGGCACAGTAATGCATATTTAGCAGATAATAAAAATGGCAGAAATTTATTCTGCCATTTTTACAATAAGTAGCGAAGCGGATTGCGGATATCCGCTTGACTTCTATACAACTTACTTTTTAATCCATATTCTTACTGACGAAACTATTGCATAAAGAAGAGTAATAACAGTTATTGCAATAACAAAGTAAAATACCAGGCCTGAACCAGTTACCATCTGAATAATATTTAATACAAAAATAGTACCAATAAAACTAAATACAATACCAGACTGGCGGTAATGTGGCTTTTTATCCATACTGCTGCGTTCTTCTGCAGAAGCATATAAATAAGCATTATTCAAAAGAATACCTTTTTCCCTGAATTGGAAATAAGCAGCTGTATAAAAAACTGCCGCCAGAATTAAACATATAATAATAGCAGCTTTCATATAAAACACCTCCTTAAAAATACCAGTACCAGCTTTAAAATATATTAAAACAATTAATCCCAAAATAATTTATTGTTACTTATTCTTTATTATCATACACTCTTTTTTATAAAAACACAAACCATATTCCAGTATATCAGTATAACCTTCTTCTACAATATCATTATTATAATGGAGTCTTTCAAAAAAAGTTTTTAACATACTTTGTGCTAATGTTTTTCCAAAGCGTCTTGGACGTGTAAACAATGTAACTTTATTCTTATATGCCAGCAAATCCCTTATTAACAGTGTTTTATCCACATAATAATATCCCTCACTTATCATTGTTTTATAAAATTCCACACCTATGGGTATTGGGGTTATATACTTCATTCCAGACACCTCCTTTTTATACTAATCATACCATAAATATGTCTGGTAATAAAGAATTTCTTTAAACATACAGTTTTATATCATCCCAGATTTCCAAAAGATATTTTCTTTCAATCTGTCCATTTTCAAATAATTCTCCTGTTCCTATTATATCATTTTTAAAATATACATTTCACTATAAAATTTTAAATATCTTCTGGAATACAACTATTTAAAAACACCAGCACAGAGTATATTACTCTGGCAAGTTCCAAATGTTTTACCAAAAAGCAGCTGTATGGGGGCGCTGGTGCTTAAGCCACGTCTTCAATGCTTAATAGAAACTTTTGTTTCTATTAAGCATTTGGGGCTTTATGCACCATTGCGCATCCCATCCAAGCCGGGGCGGCTGCTGTTGGTAAAATTTTGGAATTGCCAGAGCCACATAACTTGTAAAATATTTAATTTCCAAACACCCATAAGCCCCAAAATAATTAATTAAATGACAAGCCTTGCCTATTCTCTTATCTGTTCCACAATGCTTTCTTTTTTACGCATTTTATAAACTATCCTTGGCACAAACAGCCCAAATACCAAAAGAACTGGACAAGCTATAAATACAGGCAGCAAAGTAAACTTATATTGTATAAACCAGATGCCTTCCCCCACAGCCCTTATTGCAAGCACTGAAAAAAGTGTCCCTGCCACTATTGAAAATATTATTGAAAGCACAGAATAAAACACACCTTCTGCCGACAACATCCCTGCAAGCTGGCGTTTAGTCATCCCAATAGCTTCCATCATTGCAAACTCACGTTTTCTTGTTGCCACGCTTGTAAGAATTACATTTATAAAATTAAGCATACCTATAAGACCTATTATTCCAGACAGTCCTGTGCCTACAGCTGTAATCATTCCAAGTATTTCATTATAGCTTCCCTCAAAAATCTTCCTTGACTCATATGACATTAATGGTTCTTCATTTGTTGTATAATCTTTAAGGAATTTTTCCATCTGGTCTTCCTGCCCTTCTTTTACATCAAGCAGAAAACTCATTAAATAAACATCAGAAAGGTACTTTTTAAATTCATCTGCAGTAATATAATATGAAAAATCACTATATATACGGTTAGTAAGGCTGTAACTATGATTCTTTACAACAGAAATAATTTCATATTCTTTTACAGTACTATCATTATATTTTAATTTAATCTTATCACCTGCATGATGTTTCACCTCATTATCTATAACATTCTGGTTATCATCTACATTTACACTGTAAATAATATATTTGCCTGTCTGCATTTTATCCCATATTACATCTTTATCCTTTTCCCCTTCTGTTACTGTCATTTTAGAAAGGACAAAACGTTCTATTCCATGTATATTTACATAATATGCACCCTCCCCATAACCTCCAAAAGGCATAAAACCTTCTGGCGTATAGCGTCCAGGCTCACCATCCTTATTTTTTGTAATATAATCTGGAACTGCCCAGCTTTCTACTGGCATAGCAGCCCCGTTTACTGCCATATAAATCCTTCCTCCTTCTGAAAATGCCTCCTGCTGCATACAGGCAGAAATAAAACTTTCGGAGAGGCTGGCTTCTTTTGCTAGTTCCTGGTCATTTGAATAATACCTGTTATTAAATAACATAGCATTACCTATAACATCTTCACTTAAAATCATTTTTGACAAAAAACCTTCCTTATCAACAGAGTTTGTTACAGTATATACACTATTCATTAAAACGACTGTCATGGAAAGTGAACATACAACTATAGCAGTCCTTATCTTGTTCCTTCCAAGGTTTGAAAATGCCATACGCATAATCTTCCCGCCATCTGTTGTTTTCTTAAGTTTTTTATTTTTCTTTCCATGTTCTGTATAACGCAGTGCTTCTACAGGAGAAACTTTTGCAGCAATCTTTCCTGGTTTCCATTCGGAAATAAATACTGTAAATACAGTAAACAATGCTGCACAAATAAAAATCCAAGGCTTTGGTGATACTGGTACAACCACCACATCACTGGCCCTGCCTGAATATAAAATTAATGGCAGAAAGAATTTTCCTGCAAAAAAACCAAACACAAGCCCTGCTGGTGTACCCGACAGGCAAAGCCAGAATGCCTGTTTACGTAGTATCCTTTTAATCTGGCGTCCAGTTGTGCCAATTGTTTTTAAAAGTCCATAATAACGTATATCATGTATAATTGAAATCTGGAAAATATTATAAATAATCAGGTATCCTGCTATTACTATTAAAAGTAGTGCTGCTATAATACCTATAATTACTACTGGGTCACTTTCTGCACCACCAGACAGGTATGCCCAGTTAGCATTAGACTCTATATAATCATCAGATTCCATATCAATTGAAAAACCACTTTCTGTAATAACTTCATTAAGTTTATCTTGTATTTTCCTGGAATTTTCAAATATAACATACATAGATATTTTACCTGTTTCACTGTAAATCTCACTACTTCCATCAATCTCTTTTGAATACTTTTTAATATATGCCTCTGGAACAACCGCAAAACCTACATTCATAGCTGTGGATGGTTCTGTAATACCACTTATTGTAAATGTGCGTTTTACAGGATTGCTTTCAGGATGTACCTGTATTTCCAGTGTAACTTTACATCCTGGCTCTGGTTTTACCCCAAGGAGCTCTGCAGACTTCTGGTCAAGCAGTATTTCATCAGCTTTCTCTGGTGCTTTTCCATCTATAATATTTATAAACCAGTGCGGGTACATATTCTTATCAAGATAATGCATCTCAACATGGCGTTTTAAAAATACAGGGTTGACAACTGAGTCTGCAACAACCATCTCTCTTCCACATTCTTTAATTAATGGGTGCTTTTTTAATATATCATACTGTTCCTGCGTAAGTTTCTTTATAGAACCATGTGCATCCCCTCCTGCCTGCAGCATGGCACTGCGCTCTGTATCTTCTGCTATTCCTGTACCTATTGTAAATACAGCTGTAAAAAGTACAGCTGTAAGCACAATAGCAATAACTGCAACAATATTACGTGTACGGTTTGCAATAAAACCCCTGGCGGCAAGCCGTTTTACTGCCTTGTTATTCATAACTTTACGCATGTAAAACACCTCCTGCCTGTTTTACAATCCTGCCATCCTCAATCCTTACCATACGGTCTGCCATCTGTGCAATTTCTTCATTATGTGTAATCATAACTATTGTCTGCCCAAAACGCTCACCTGTAACTTTCAAAAGCCCAAGCACATCCTGGCTTGTAACTGAATCAAGGTTTCCTGTAGGTTCATCTGCAAGAAGTATAACTGGCTTTGACGCAAGTGCCCTTGCGATTGCCACCCTCTGCTGCTGGCCTCCTGAAAGTTGTGATGGCAATGCATAAATTTTATCTGCCAGCCCAAGTGTATTTATAACATTATCTACAAAACTTTTATCTATTTTATTGCCATCAAGCTCAACTGGCAGAACAATATTTTCATAAACATTAAGTACAGGCACAAGGTTAAAACTCTGGAATACAAACCCTATTTTTCTTCTCCTGAAGATTGTCAGTGCCTCCTCTTTAAGTGAAAAAATATCCTTACCATCTACTGCCACAGTGCCAGAAGATGGACGGTCAAGCCCTCCAAGCATATTTAAAAGAGTAGACTTTCCACTTCCAGAAGTCCCAATAATTGATACAAACTCCCCCTTTTCCACAGCAAAATCTACACCATCCAGTGCTTTTACACATGTCCCGCCTTCACCATAATATTTTTTAAGGTTTTCTGTCCTTAGAATCTCCATATTTCCCCTCCTTTAATACCAAAAAAGCCTGCTTATACAGGATTTTTCCTCTGCATAAACAGACTATATCATATTATTCTTTCCAGAAACTTTCTAAAATCTTACAGATTTGCAATATTTTAACCTCATTAAATAAATGCCTGCTGCTTCCTCTATTATTGCTGTTTAAGAAGGTACATGCTAAAACAGCTTCCTCCATTACTTCCAGAAGATACTTTAATATATCCTCCTTCCCTTTGGATAATTATACGTGATAAATATAAACCTATACCATTCCCCTCTTCCTGTGTAACATTCCTGCCGCGGTAAAAACGCTTAAAAATTTGTGCACGTTCTTCTTCTGGTATCCCAATTCCTTCATCTTCAACCATTATACAGGCAAACATTTCCATATTTTTTACCGAAACTTTAACCGTACTTCCCACAGGTGAATATTTCACTGCATTATCGAGCAGGTTTCCCAAAGCTTCATGTGTCCAGCGTTCATCATATAAAGCACAGGCGTCTTCTTTATCTGTTACATCTATTGTAATATGCTTCCTGTCTGCCATACACTTTGCATAACTTACAGAACCATTAACAAGCCTGGCAACAGGATACATCTGCGGGTTTAATTTTATCATATTACTTTCTAACATTGAGATTTTAGAAAGTGCCTTTATTAAAAATTCAAGCTTATCTGCATACATATGGATTTGCTGCACATATGGAAGCATGTCCTTTGTACAGGTTTCCTCTAAAAGCTGTGTATACAGGCAGATATTTGATAATGGTGTTTTTGTCTGGTGGGAAATATCTGTTACAAGTTCTTTAATAACATTTCTTTCTTCTTGTATTTTTTCTGCTGCCAGTTCTTTTTCTGCCAGATATCTGCGGAATTTACTTTCAAGCCTTGAAAGTTCTGTTTCATCATAATCTGATTCTATAAAAGAACCATCAATGGCATCTGTAAGCATTTTATCAAGCCTCGAAACTATTTTCCCTGGCATTATCATTTCCCTTCCTCCATATATTTCCATACATAGCCTATACCATACACTGTAGAAATGGGGCTTTGCCTGTCCTTTATTTCCAGTTTCCTGCGTAAACGGCTTACTGTAACAGACAATGCATTTTCATCTACATAATCCATGCCATCACTCCATATACTCTCTAATAACATTCCACGTGGAAGCGTCTGCCCTGGATGTGTTACAAATAACCTAAGCAGCTTCTGCTCTGAAGCACTAAGACTGGTTTCTATGCCATTTACACGGAAATCCAGCTTTTCAAAATCAAACCGGTACCCCGCCTCTTCATATATCTGGCCTGGCTGCCTTAAAGCACGTTTTCTTATATTTTCTACACGTGCCCGCAGTGCCATAAGGCTGAATGGTTTTGTAATATAATCATCTGCACCAAGCGTCAGCCCTGCCACCTCGTCAGTTTCCATATCATTGGCAGTAACCATAAGTACAGGTATATCTGAATAATGGCGTAAAGTACGTAAAAAGCTAAAACCATCCCCATCTGGAAAGTTAACATCAAGAAGAATCATATCAGGCTTTTTCTCCTGCCATAAATACCTTGTTTCTTCTAATGTATATGCAGCATCAAATACAATCCCTTCACCTTGCAGTGCCAGGCGTATTCCCTGGTTTAAACCTTTATCATCTTCCGCAACTAAAATCCGGTACTCCAATTTTATCTCCCCATTCTTTTAACCTCATTAAGTAAGTAGCCAATGCCTGCTTGCAGGCATTGCGGCTTGCGGATATCCACTTGACATGCTTCTATATTGCCTGTAAAATTATTGAAATTGTACAAAGATTATATTGTCCTGGCTATTATCCGCCAAATCCCGCCATCTCTGCTGTCTGGCGCAGCTTATCCCATGCCTGCCTTATTTCACCAGCCTGCTGGTATGTTATTTTCTCTGGTTTTGCTTTAACTATACGTTTCCTAAGTTCAGATAAATCTGCCTTAAGTGATGAACGCAGGCTCCTGTCAAGTTTCTTTCCTGAATCATGGTAAGCCTGTTCAATTTTATACAGGTAAGCTTCTGCATTATTCCTTATATCTATTGCTTCCCTGCGTGCAGCATCTTCTGACTCATACATCCTGGCATCTCTTTCTGCCCTTGCAATCTCTTCTTCTGTAAGGTTTGAACTGGATGTAATTGTAATCTGCTGCTGTTTTCCTGTACCCAGGTCTTTTGCTGATACATTTACAATGCCATTAGCATCAATATCAAAACTTACTTCTATCTGTGGCACACCTGCTGGTGCTCTTTTTATGCCTGTAAGCTTAAAATTGCCAAGCAGTTTGTTATCCCTTGTAAACTTCCTTTCACCCTGGAATACCTTTATATCAACAGATGTCTGGAAATTGCCTGCTGTTGTAAATATCTGGCTCTGCCTTGTAGGTATTGGGGTATTCCTGCCTATAAGCTTTGTTGCAACACCTCCTATTGTTTCAATAGAAAGTGACAGCGGGGTGACATCCATAAGGATAATATCCCCAGCTGCGCCTGCCATTATTTCACCGCCGAATTTCCCACCTTGTATACATGCCCCGGCCGCAACACATTCATCTGGGTTTAAGTTCCTGCAAGGCTCCTTTCCAGTTATATTTTTTACAAGTGCCTGTACTGCTGGAATCCTTGTAGAACCACCTACAAGTATAACTTTGTCAATATCCCTTGCTGTTATGCCTGCCTGCCCAAGCGCATCAAATACAGGTTGTTCGGTTCTTTTTACAAGGTCCTGCACCAGTTCTTCAAACACAGCTCTTGTTATATTTATATCCATATGTTTTGCGCCGCCCTTGCCATTCCATAGAAACGGGAGGTTTACATTGGTTTCTGAAAGCTGTGAAAGTTCCTTTTTAGCCTTTTCTGCTGCTTCACGTATACGCTGCATTGCAACAGCGTCCTTCTCTGCCTTAACCTTCTCTGTCCGTTTAAATTCTTTTAAAAGGTACTGCACTATACGCTCATCAAAATCATCACCGCCAAGATGGTTATCACCTGATGTTGCAAGTACCTCAATAAGCTTGTCACCTATTTCTATTACAGATACATCAAATGTGCCTCCTCCAAGGTCATACACAAGGATTTTCTGGCTCTCCCCATGGTCAAGCCCATATGCAAGTGCTGCTGATGTTGGCTCATTTATAATTCTTCTAACATTCAGTCCCGCAATCCTTCCTGCATCCCTTGTCGCCTGCCTCTGCGCATCATTAAAATATGCTGGCACAGTAATAACTGCATCAGTTACACTTTCCCCAAGGTAATCTTCTGCATCTTTCTTAAGCTTCTGGAGTATAATTGCTGATATTTCCTGTGGGGAATACTTCCTGCCATTAATATTTATATGGTAATCATTCCCCATCTGCCTTTTTATTGAACATACTGTCCTGTCTGCATTAACTGCTGCCTGTCTCTTTGCTGTATCACCAACAAGCCTTTCCCCGCTGTCAGTAAATGCAACTATTGAAGGGGTTGTCCTGCCTCCTTCTGCATTAGCAATTATAACAGGTTCTCCTGCTTCTAATACAGCAACACAGCTGTTTGTTGTGCCTAAATCTATCCCAATAACCTTTCCCATAAAGATTTCCTCACTTCACTTTCAATATAAAAAGGCAATGCCGGCGCATTGCCTTTTTATTTATTTTATAACTATATTAAAAGTTTGTATATAAAATAAATGTAAACTATTATAAATTTTAACTTACCAGGATAAATTCCCAGGCTTGTACATCCATTGCTTTGCATATGGGAAGATAAAAATATTATGTGTTGCTCTGCCTGTATTCAAGACGGAGCTTGTCAGTAAGCAATGCCATAAATTCTGAATTAGTTGGCTTTCCCCTGCCTGCACACACTGTATTTCCAAACACTTCTTCTAATGTTTCAAGATTTCCTCTTCTCCATGCAACTTCTATTGCATGGCGTATTGTACGTTCTACGCTGCTTGATGTAGTTTTATATTTCTTTGCTATCGCAGGATACAAGAACTTTGTAATATAATGGAGCATATTCCTGTCATAAAATGCCATGATAATCCCTTCACGTATATACTGGTATCCCTTTATATGTGCAGGAATACCTATTTCTAATAGTATATTTGTAATATCCATTTCAAGGTCACCTGAATATGTATATTTAGTTTTAAAATTTGTCTCTTTCTTAAGTTCTGTTTTTTCTTTTTCTGGTGTTCCCTGGGACTCTTCTGTTCTTTCCGGAGCCAGCATACCGTATTTGCTTTCAACCATCTGGTACATACGCTTAATCAGCATCTGCCCTGAAACAGGTTTCATCATATAATAGTCTGCACCACTCTGTATTGCCTGTTCCACGAGATTTTCCATACGCAGGGCTGTTTCTACAATAAATATGGGCCTGTTTTTCTGATTGCTGTTGTTTACCTCTTCTAGTATTCCAATACCATCAACCCCTGGAAGAATCATGTCCATTACAACAACATCAACCCTCTTTTGTTTAATTGTTTCTAGTGCTTTACTTCCATCACCTGTTGAAAGTACCACTTTCATCCCCATGCCTTCCATTATTTTCTTTTTACTTTCACGGTCTTGTACATTACTGTCTGCTATTACAACATGCAAATCAATATTCTCCATTTTGTCCTTCCCTTCTGCCTTTTTCTAGGGCTTTCTTAATATATCTTTCATTTTATATTACATTTCTACATTATAATCAAGCTATCAAGATTAATACGTATTTGTTAAGGAAATCTTGAGGAATTGATAAGTGATACATTAATACAGCTCACCAGCATATCTGTCTAAAAGTGCTGTACGGCTTTCTGCCCAGCTATATTCCACCATATACTCACCAATATATTTATCTGCCGCTTTTTTATTGCCTTCAAGCATTTTGTACAAATCACATTCAAACTTATCAGTATCAAGATGTCTTACACCTCTCGACGCTACCAGCATATATCCAACACCATTTTCATTCAGTTCTTTCTCCAAAGTCTTACATATTTTGCTACATAAGTTTTGTGTCGAAATATCATTTGGCCTGTCTTCCCATAAAGTACCAATAACCTGGTCAGTTGTAACTGTACCTCCCTGCCTGTCTACAAGCAGTGCTAGAAGTTCCTTTGCTTTAGCACTTTTAAACATTATTGGTTTATTATCAACAAATAAATCAAAATGTCCAAATGTCCTTGCAAAAACTTTTTTCTTACCCCTCCTTGACAAAAGCCTGGCTGATTCAACAGCATATCTTAAATCATTAGCTGTATATGGCTTAAGTATAAAACCTGCAGCATGGAGCTTTACCGCATCAATAGCATATTTCTCATACCCCGTTATGTATATAAGCATAATATCTGGCACTTTCTGCAGTATTGCATTACCCAGGGATATACCATCCATGCTCTGCATATCTACATCAAGTATAGCAAGGTCTGCTTTATTCTTTCCAACATACTCTAATGCCGCTTCAGAATCGCTAGACATATACACAATATCAAGTTCATCAATTCCACGTGCTTCGTACCTGAAAACTTCTAAAGCACTCTCTTCATCATCTACTACTATAGTTTTCATTATTACCCCTCCGTTCACTATCTGTCCGTACTATCCGCAGGAATCTTAATTAAAGCCCGTGTCCCCTGGCCTGGAATGCTTTTAATTATAAGTTTTCCTCCTGCCATATCCTCTATGCGCTTTCCAAGTGCAGGCAGATTTCCAATACCGCTCCCATTACAAGGATAATCCCCTTCATATTCCATGCCTGCCCCGTCGTCACATACCTCAATACAGTGAAAACCAGACAAAGCATAACTGTTTATCAATACATGCCCCCTTCCTTTTTTCATTAATATTCCATGATGAATTGCATTTTCAGCCAAAAAAATAACGCTCATAGACGGAAGCGTAAAATCTGTATCCTCTAAATTATATTCTGCGTTTACACGTGAAAATCTTGCCATTTCAAGGTTTATATAAGATTTCACATGTTTTATTTCTTCTCTAAAGGGTACTCTCTCAAATCCACACATTACTTCAATGCGGTAACGCATATAGCCTGCAAGGTCGTCAATCATGCCACATGTACCAGATTTTCCTGAAATAACCGAATATTTAAGCGTATTAAATGCATTAAATATAAAATGGCAGTTAAGCCCGTCTGCTATACCTGTGGTTTCTCTATATCCTGTACCATCATTGCAAATGTAACTTCCATCGTCCATTAAATCTTTATACGTACTCAAAATCTCCTCCCTTAATAGAATTTAAAGCCAGATACCCCCGCTGCAAGCAACATGGCATAACTTGGTTTATTTTTAGCAAGCCCGCACTAAGGGGGTATGCCCGGATTATGCATGTCAAAGGATATCCGCAATCCGCATTGCCTGCAAGCAGGCATTGGCACTTGCTTATAACCTCACTTTGCATTTGTAGAAATAAAAATAATATCTTCCCACTTTATTTGATTTATTAACAATACTATCTCCTTAAGCAGATATTGTCAACAAGCATTTATTCCGATAATATTTCAATTATACAACAACATATTACATAATACTTTATAAACCTCTTTTAACCATTCCAAGGCATCCAGATAACCTTTTTAAAACGCTTAAAATGGAAAAATACACAAAATCTTATTGTTGCCGGTTCCTACCACTTGCAGTATAATTGTATTGTATTACAAGCAGATAAAACATAAAAAACATAAAAATGTTATTTTTCGTCATTATCTGCACAGCAAAGGGGGATTACAATGGGGAGATGTATGACAGAACTGGTCGATAAACTGTATGAAGAAAATAACCTGTCCACACTAGAAATGACAGAACTGGTACGGTACAGAAACCAGGAAACTACCAGCTATATTTTTGAAAAAGCACTTGAAACCAAAGAGAAGTACTATGGCAGGAAAATATTTTTGCGTGGTACAGTTGAACTTACTAATTATTGTAAAAATGAATGTTATTACTGCGGGCTTAGAAGAAGCAACAAGTTTATCACAAGGTTCCGGCTTGATGAAAATGATATTATGGAATACTGCAGCAATGGTTATGACAAAGGTATAAGGACATTTGTATTAATGGGCGGTGATGATTATTATTTCACTGAAAATAAAGTTGCAGGCCTTATACATATGATAAAATCTGGATTTCCTGGATGTGCAGTTGAGTTATGCCTTGGTGAAAGGCCTTCCCAGACTTACCAGACATGGTTTAATGCAGGCGCTTCAAGATATCTGTTATGGCATGAAACTGCTAATGAAAACCATTTCAGGAAAATACATCCTGCCGATATGTCTTTGCTTAAACGCAAAAAGTCATTATGGGAACTTAAGCGCATAGGATATCAGACTGGAAGCGGGTTTATGACAGGAACTCCTTACCAGACTGTTGCAGATGTAATAGAAGACCTTGCTTTTATTAAAACACTTGAACCACAGATTGTACATATTACCCCGTTTCTTCCAGTATCACATACACGTTTTGAAAAGGAAAGAAGCGGAAATGGTGAAATGAACCTTTACCTTATGGCTATTGTAAGGCTTCTTCTCCCTACTGTACTGCTTACGGCAGACCCTGCACTTGAAAATGTACTGGCAGATGCAAGAAGAAAATCTTTTGATGCAGGAGCTAATGAGGTATTTGCAAGCCTTGCTTCTGATGAAGTCAAAGATTATTATAATGTTTATAATAAAAAACTTACAAGAAAAAACTGCAGTGGTGATGATGTTGCGAGAATGCTTACTAAAATAGAAAAAAGCGGGTATATTGCAGCCACTGAGGCAGGAGATTATATTCCTCTTCCAGAGAAAGAAAAATTATATGGACAGTTCCATCGTATTATGCGGCCATGATTTATCATGGTGTACAGCATTAAAAAAAGAGTTTAAAAATGAAAATATATTTATATGCCATGCAGATAGTATTGAAGATATAGAAAATATATTTTGTTATATTAATACAGATATTATTGTCTGTTCTATTGAAGAGTTTTACAATTTCACCGAGACCCTTCCAGCTGGTGGTCTCCGCAGGTATATTAATAATAATAAAACTTCTGTGCTTGTGATAGCTGACTTTTATTCTGCTAATGATGAAATGGCGGTACTTACACAAGGCTGCTTTGACTACCAGCTAAGGACTGCACCTGTACAAGCTATTGCACAAAGAATAAGAAACCGCCTTGCAGATAAACCACATGCCAAAAATGTTTATTATGACAATATTACAAAAGATATCTATTCAGACGGATGCCTTGTGAAACTTACAAAACGTGAAAAAGATGTGCTTTATATCCTTCTCTCCAATAAGGGAATACCTGTTGAAAAAAATGTTATCCTTAATGAAATATGGGGGAATGGGTTTACAGGCAGCAGCCGTGTTATTGACACTGTGGTTAAACAGCTCCGTAAAAAGCTTTCTGGAAGCAATATACAAATAATTACATATTATGGCAGGGGAATATCGGCAGTTCTTCAATAAATATTCAAAATTTAAACGGACGCAGTTTCCAATGTATATGGACAAATATATTCTGACCAGGGGCACGCTCCCGCTACGATGGAACACGCAGTGGCGCATAAAAGCCCTATGTTTCTGCGAAACAAATGTTTCACAGAAACATTAAAAACGGGCTCTAAGCGCCAGCGGTTCCAAAGTGCCCCTTCACAGAATATATTTGTCCATATACACGGAAATCTGCTGTCTGCTTAAAACTTCTTAATAAATATATCATAACTATACACAAAATATTATTTACCATAAATACTAGTATTCCATCCAGATAGAAATTAAAGTATCATTTTTCTTATTCTTTAATTGAAAATAATAATAAACAGACTTTACAAAAACTTTAAAAACTGTTCGGATAAAGTACTAGGGCGTGTTTGAAAATTGCTTTTAAACCATCAAACTGCACAAAGATTA
>CAQGLR010000006.1 GCA_948794795.1 uncultured Lachnospiraceae bacterium
TTTCTTCTCTTGATGACGCTATTTATTCCTTTTTTCAAATTGAATGACTATATTTGGAAAAAACAGAAAATTGCTGATTACCCCACCTTGCCAGTGACAAAAAAAGTGTATGAAGATATAGACAATGCTACAAAAATGAAACTCCGAAATGAACACTTGGAGCGGCAATTTAAGAAAAATCAGAGTGACAGCGAATAAAAATAGAGCCATTTTAGAGCCACAAGCCATTTTCAATGAAATTCCTGCAAATGGCTTTTCCTTTTGCCCGCTATTGTTTTTAGACATTAAAAAACCGCAACCCCTTGATTTTTCAAAGGATTGCGGTGCCTATTTTTATTATTTGGCTCTAATCACAAGATTACTCAACGATTGTTGCAACCTTACCTGAACCTACTGTCCTTCCACCTTCACGGTTCGTAGGTAACATAATCACAATGCTTTTTCATTTATTTTATGGCGTTTTGTATTCATATTCTCCTATTTTAGCCATATTATTTGAGGTTTTAAAATTTTTTAGAACCAAAATAGAACCACGCCACAATAACAACATTATCAATCACACCTTAATTTACCATGATGTGTATATTTCATTTCGACGATTAAATGCTTCTTCTCCCCCTTCCATAATATCTACTATTGCTTTATGACTACTAGAAGAATCTATCGTTCCCTGATTCATATCGATTTTCCCCGTGTCACCATCATAAATAGTTGTAATAATTTTTTCGGCATCACCCAACACAGGAATATTGGCATTATGTGTCGCAAAAATAAATTGCATATCTGCCTTTTTTTGTTTAATTGTTTGTATTAATTCTTTATAAATCACTTGATTGTCTAAATCATCTTCGGGCTGGTCAATTATAATAACATCACTATCTTGTTGCGTCAAAATAAATAATATTAATGCCGAAGCCCTTTGACCAATGGAGTGTCTACTTAATAACTTACCATGATATGAAATTTTAATTGAATCGGGACAAAATAGTTTTACATACTCTGCAAAATTATGTTCTATCTTATCGGAAACCTTGCCCCATATATTATCAGTCAACATTCCTTTTATTTTCTTCCCACCTCCCAAAAAGTAATCTTCTAATATTGAAACAAAGTCTGAAAACTGCTCTGATATTTCTTTATATTTAATTTCTGATATTCCCGTACCTTTAAATGCCTTTTGTAAATCATTTCTAAAAATGTCTTTATTTCCTTTAAATTCTATACTAATTTTTAATTCGCTTTGACTTTCATTAATATGTCTTATCTCTGCTGCATATGATTGATATGATTTATTTAACATATCATTACGACTATCAATCAACTTTTTCACTTTAGCCTCTATTTTAGCCTTATCTTTGAGAACCTCCTTAAGTGATTCTATTTCACGTTCATTTGATGTATACATTTTCTGATATGATACAAAGCTATCCAAATCTATCGTGTCATCATTAATTTCACGTTTAATCTGGGCAAATTCTTCTTTAAGTGACTCTATTCTAGCAAGCAGCCTTTGCTTAACCTCATTAAGAGCACCTAAATTTGCATTTAATTGTCTCACCAAATCTTTCAAACTTCCCAAAAATTCAATAGATTTATCCGTTAGTATCTTTGCTTCTTGAAAAATATCTTGATTAAATTCCGATTGGTAATCACTTAAAGAAATGCCTTGGACATCTCCATCACTATACGCATTCTCTAAAGACTCTATTATATTTTTGGTTTTTTGATATATTGTATCTATCTTGACCAAATCATCATTACATGATGTTTGTTTTTTTAGTTTAGAATCAATTCCCTTCTCCTTATAAATCTTTAACTTGTGTTCTATCTCAGCATTCTTATCCGTTATTTCCGCTATCCGATTCGGAATACTTGAAACAGATAACAATTTTTTTATATTCTCGCTCAATTCATTAGTTATTGTAGTTAAGTTTTCCGAAAAATCACTTACCTCTTTCCCAACAAGTCTATTAAGTAGTTCTAATTCATAGCCGGCACGTGTCAGAGCCAAATCTTTTTGCCCAAAATATAATGGATTATTTAGAACAGCGCCTACTCCTATGGGTAATGTCATATTATTTTCATCTACAATAGATACGGCCTCATTAAGTATTCTTTTTATTTGATATTGTTTACCATGTCTATCAACAACAGATAATAAAACCTGTCCGCCTGACCCTAATACAGATTTAACAAGTGAATTTTTATACTCAATATCTGTTGCTGGTTCCAAATCCAATGCATATCTCATTACTTCTAAAACAGAAGATTTACCACTACCTCTAATTCCAATAAATGTATTTAATGCAGCTGAAGGGAAAAATTCTTGTCCATCTAATTTTCCGCCAAGACATTTCATACTATTAATATATCCATGACTTATTATTTTCTGCTCTGTAAAAATACGATTTTTAAAATCTTTTAATGCATATTTAATTGAATTGAAAGAATATTCCCCTATTTTTATATAAGTACATTGTGTGCCTTTGCCTATTTCTTCTATAGTTTTCGGATCAGACCCCTCTACATTTGCAACCTCATATCCCATCCAGTCTTTTGCATTTTTTTGCAAATCTCTCGTCCTTATTTTCTGAAAACCAATAACCCTTTCCCTAAATTCCTTTTTTTGTGCTAATGATTCAATCAATCCACCTTTACATTCTTTTAAAAATCCACTTTTTTGTTCCACATGTGCAAAAATAATAAAATAATCTTTTGCCATAGAATTTAATTTTTGAATACATGTCAATAAATCTTCATTTGTACTTGTATTCTCATTTTCTGCATTACTTATTCCCAAGAAAAAAGCATCAACAATTTTAGATATGTGATTTTCACTATTTTTAAGCCATTCATCCGGATTGAACACAATAAGAGAATGTACCGCATTTGCTCCTTGTTTAATTGATAACTCCACTCCCGGCAGCAAAAAAATATCTTTCTTTTTTGCCGCCTTTTTCAATGCTTTATATTCATCCAAGTCAAATTTATTATGATTTGTAATAACTCCCACACGAATTTCATGCTTAACTAATTCGTTGATATAATCATTCACATAATCTAACCCATCATATTTAAATTCTTTATCCTGCTTCGTGTGCAAGTGAAAATCTGCCCGAATAATGTCCATTCCATGTTCAAACAATTTCTTATCTCCTTTATATAATAACTTTATCACTGTACATATACTAACTATTAATCAACTCATTTCTCACTCAGACCTTTTGCATAAGCATATATCCGTTTCAAGTAACTCTCATTCACTGTTCTGTTATTATCGTTTCCTACCAAACTCGAAAATCCCAAATATGAATTAAATCCTAACATATATACAGCAATAGCCATTGCCATATCTTCTGTCTCTCTACCTGACATATCCGCAATATTTTTCAATTCCTGCAAAACAGTATCATGCGGAATTTGAACCGTTCCATCCTGCTTTACCACCTTTTCAATTACATTTGGAAGAACCATACACATATTATAAAAAGCATCATCTTTCCCAGTTGTGATTGCATAAAACTGATCCAGACTTACTCGTCTAATTCTTTTATGCGATACACGCTTTCCGTCTACCGTAGTTTCCCACTTTATATTTTGTGATTTCTGGGCAATTGCTTCTACCAAAAAACAAGCGCAATCGTCATCACTTAATAACTGATTTTGCATCTTAATATATGTTTTACCTGCCGAAGCTGAATTCATTGTATTATGCTTATTCTTCATTTCAACATATACTGTATGAACCACATCTCCATCCGACAGCACGATTCCGTTCTCGTTTTGATAAATTACATCCCAGCCGCCTTCTTTCCCATTCTCCGGCACTCTGCATTTATCTATATACTGAAATATCCTTTGATGAAAGTAGCCTATATCATTATTATTTGATTTGTCACGCTGACGGAATATTTCATTACCTACCATTTCTTCCCATGAAGTCTGATATACCGTTTTATCAAAAATCAGTTTGATAGGGTCAATGATATTTTTGTTAAAACGCTTCACGTCATAAGATTCAAGTTTCTCTCCATATTTTTCTATCGTAGCTCCTACATGCTTTATAAAATCTTCTTTCGATATAAAATCCAACGACCAACCCATTACGATTACATTGCCTCCCTGATTTTCTCTTTTTTTTTCAATATCTCAAGTGAACGATGTATTTCTGTTGCAATATCCCATGCCAAATTAACTGGCACTGCGTTTCCCACCTGTTTATACTGAGATGAAACATTTCCACAAAATTCCCATTCATCTGGAAAAGTCTGACACCTTGCATTTTCCCTTATCGTAAAAGGTCTTGCCTCCAATGGGTGGCAACGCTCCGTCTGCTTTTGAGATGGCGATGTTAATACAGTTAATGACGGCTCATCTAAACTCATTCTCCGTAATATACCGGTACGTCCGCCCTCCATTTCCCAACAACTTTTCATATACTCTTTTGCCACATTTGGATCAATGTCTCGCCAGTACCCACCTGCAGGAACTAACTCAAATATTTTTTTCTTTTTTTCTCCATATGGAATATATGGACTATCTGGGCAATCCAACAAAACATCTTTCAATACAGGTTTATAGTCATGAGGTTTTGGGAATACATATTCTGTTTTGTCTGCTAAATCATTTCTAATTCCAACTGTAATCAAACGCTCCCTTTTTTGAGGGACTCCGTAATCCCACGCATTCAATACTTTTTTATCAATTGTATATCCTGCCTTTGCAAAAATGTTTAGCATCGTTTTATATGTATTTCCGTGATTATGCGTAAGCAATCCTCTAACATTTTCAAACAGAAACATCTTCGGCTGCAGTTTCTGTAAAAATAACGCATAATGGTAAAAAAGCGTCCCTCTGGCGTCTTCCAATCCCAACCTTTTCCCCGCATATGAAAACGCCTGACAAGGTGCTCCTCCAGATAGTAAATCCAACTCTCCTTTCTTTATATGAAAATATTTCTCCAAATCCAAACAAGAAATGTTAGCAATATCATCATGAATGACGTTCCAGTTAGGTCTGTTTCTTTTCAACGTATCTGCCGCATCTTTATCAAATTCAATCAGTCCAAGCGTTTCAAATCCTGCTTTCTCAATTCCTAACGCAAGCCCGCCTGCACCAGCAAATAATTCAATCGTGTAAAACATAAGACTACCTCTTCCTTTTTTATAATACTAGCATACCATATGTCCAATTATCAGGACACATTAAATATTTCTTCATCTTCCTCAACAAGTTCCATCATATCAGTAATCTGACAATTCAATGCTTTACATATTCTACAAATAACCTCTGTAGAAACATTTTCATTCTTTCCCATTTTTGCTATCGTATTTGTAGTAACTCCTGTTTGTTCTCTAAGCTGCGTTTTGCTCATTCCCTTATCTATCAACAATTTCCAAAGCCTATTATAATTTACTTTCATCATAACTTACACCTATATGAAACTTTTCTATATCAACTTCCTTATTATACCAAATCATATTGATATTTTCAATTCATTTTTGACTTATTCAATCGACTATTCGCAATTTGTTTTTTAATTTGTTTGGAATAACTTCTCTTAATAACCCATTGCCTACATGGTGCTAGCACCATGTCACAAAATACCACTAAGGAAAAGGCAGGCTACACATACCTGCCCTTTATGCTTATATCTTTAGTTATCTTACAAAATTCCGTTCTAGCTTCTCCCTCTGCCCTTTCAACTCATTTTGCTTTTCATATAGACTGTTACGTTCCTCACACAGCTTTTTCATACGTTCTAGCTTTTCTCTAACGCCCTCCCGACATTTCGGCTCTATCTGCTTGTATTCCCCTGTCAGGTCACGAATTTTATTGTTATTCTCTTTCATCTGCTCCGAAACACATATCCAATCCACTAAATTCTTTACTTCCATATCCATCTCGTACAAATCTGTTTCCGTCAAAATCTTCGTGCAGAGCCGTACCATCACTTTCTTTTCCGTATCCGTCATGCTCTCCCTCAACTTTCATATCTAAAAAATTCTCTTGCCAACGCTTCTGCCATAGCTTTACTATATTCCTGCTTTAAATAGCCTTGAACAATTGTGCAAAACATACCTTTTACCATATCCGCCTCTATGTCGCAATAGGCTTGCTGTTCTCCCGACAATGCCATCGCAACATATTCGATCGGATTGTCATCCAACAACTTATGCAACTTCGCAAGCGATTGTTCTGTAGTATGCAGATTAGCTTCTATTTCTTCACATTTTAACCACAAAACATTACCATCTGAATAATAAACCTCCACATAACCGTTATCCATATTGTACTCACAGCCTATAATATTTTCCATAGAATACTGTTTACCCCAATTTCCGATATCCATCATATCAATCCGTCCTTTCTCTTATCTGCCCATTCCATACATTCTGTTCTGCTGTTTTCTGCTTTGCTCAATTCGTTCCAGTTCCCTTGCATTTGCCACAATCGTATCAAGCTTATATGCCCCGACATACTGTTTCACACGCTCAAAATCATCCGCTTTTTCCTGTAACTGTTCTAATTTTACATACTGCTGATGTACCTTACTTTTATAGAAGTCAATATCCTCTGCCTGTTTCGTGACCTTTGCTTTTAACTGTTTTATCTGATCCATAAGGTTGACACATTTTATCGTAAGGCTTTTTACAATTTCTTTCAGCCTTTCCACAAGCGGCATAGCATTCTTTTCCCGATAAGTCTTTGCGCTCATTAGTGCAGTTGGCTTCGGCAACTGCCATCTTGCATCTTCATCATAGGCATGTATGTTACGTTCCAACGCTACTTTAGAATCAGCCATTTTCTCAATATCCTGCTGTAACTTTTTCTGATGCTGTTCCAATGCTTTATTATCAGACATCAGCTTTTCTCTGTTCTCTATCAATCCATCTGCCTGTTCCCTTAATAAATTATTGGTTACAGAAAATTCCGTTGTTTCTTGCCGGACAGCTTCATTCTCCAGCTTTATCTTCTCTATTTCATTTTCAGCCAAGACTTGCTGATAAATAATATGGGATAATTCCGCTTTATTACTGGATACCGCCTTTTCCAATTTTGCGACTTCTTTCACTCTCTCCTGTTTTTCAAAGTCCAACACGGATAAATGCTTATTATGCGTTCCTAACTGTTTCCACCGCACCCCATATCTTTCCGCAACTTTTGAAAGTTCCTGCTTTTCAGATTCTATCCATTGATTCCATTCTGTTGCGCTTCTTGTGCCGCCTTTAAATCCCTGCTCTGCCAGTGCGCCTTTCAGTGATACTCTAGTATCAAGTCCACGCTTGCTGTTACGAATAAAAGGAACAAAATCAATATGAACGTGTGGCGTTTCCTCATCCATATGCAGATGCGCCGAAAACACATATAGATTCGGATTTCTTTTCTGAAAATCTTCCATAAACTCTATCAATATTTCCTTTGCAAGCTGCCCTTCTTCGCTTTTGGCATTCGTATCATCTTTATTCCCAATCTGAAGAATAACCTCGTGAAATAACTTCTCCTGCTTACTCTGTCTTATCTTCTCATAATAATTGTCAATTTTCCGGTCACTCCGTTTCTGCTTTGCATTGTAACGCTCCAACGCGTCATCAAATAATTCGTGATATACCTTTTTAATATTCAAATGGCAGAACTCCACATTATATTTGCTTTGTTCCTTATCCACATTCTTTGCGCTGAAAGTTCTCGTATTATGGCTGACAGAACCTTTTCCCATCATGCCGCTAATTGTCCTCTCCAATAATCTCACACCTTCCCATCTTCTTTATTTTTATCTGTTATATTTTGTGCCGACAGGCACAGCCTTTGTTACTTTCTGCGAAAGTAACGCAAAAGCACTTTCGACAGGCTACGCTCTATCAAAAGTGCCTTTGCGCCCTGCCGGGGGCATTGCCACGCTTACGCTGGCAAATAACTTCGCATATTCATATACTCATTTCATCCATGCGAAAACGCATCTTAATCAAGTCCGCAACAATGCAAAGCCTATATATTTTGCAACCTTGCAATATTCATCTCCGCAAAATCTTTATAGTCTGCATTGTTGCGTTCTTCCTTTTATTCCAACTTGACCTTATCCAATTCCCAATACCAAGAATTGTTTATCTTCCTCGCCCGAATGCCAAGCTCCCTTTTTGCATTTTCCAATGTCCTCTTTGAAATTCCCTGCTCGTCCGCCATATCAAAAATCTCATTGCTTTGAATCGCATCAGAAGCCAAAGCCAGTTCCCTAAGCAATCGCTTCGCCTGTTCCATTTTATTTGCTTTTGGGGCAATGCTGCCCAAGACTTCATCAGCCGTAATCTCATAATCTCCAAGCCATTGAAAACCATCCTCCGACAATGCAAATGCTTTCGGGTGTCCGAATGCAGCAAGATTATTTTTAATTTGCACTACCGCTCTAATATTTGATTCTCCTTCAACCCTGCCGACCAATAATACGCTTCTTGCTACTGCAAAAAAATCAATCGAACCCATGCCCCGATATGCAGCCTTATTTCCTGCTGCTTTATTCATGTGACCAATAAGAACGATTGCACATTGATATTTCTCCGCTAACGCTCCCAATTTCTTTGTCATATCCCTTGCTTCATTTGCTCTGTTCATATCCATACCGCCACCAAGATATGCCTGTATTGGATCTAAAATTAACATTCTTGCTTTCGTCTGCACAATCGCCTTTTCCAATCGTTCATCTACCATAGAAAGTGACTTTTCCTTTTCGTCAATAACCAATATCCTCTCACAATCTGCTCCTGCCAGTTCCAATCTAGGTTTTACCGTATCTGCCAAACCATCCTCTGCGCTCTGATAAATTACATTCACTGGTTCCGATAATTTCATTTCACTGTCTAAGCCCTCTCCCTTTAACAGTTTTGCCGCTATATTCAATATCAGGGTTGTCTTGCCATCCCTCGGATCGCCCTGAACAATTGTCAGCTTGCCATATGGAATAAATGGATACCACAGCCAAGAAACTTCCTGCGACTGTATTTCCGACATTTTTATCATCTGTAAACCTATTTTTGTTTCTTCCATCATGCCCTCCATTGCTAAAAAATTATTGTCGTTAGAAGAAACCTCTGTTATACTTGTATTGTGATTACTGATAACAGAGGTTTTCCAGTTATCATAAGTCCTGACAGTTGCCGCTGTTAGGGCTTATTTTTTGTTGGTTCAGCATATCCGCCACCTGCCTTTGCTGGTTGGGATACAAATGCCCATACGTGTTCAATGTGATTTTTATATCCTTATGCCCTAACCGTTCTTTGATAATCAACGGTTGTACGCCTTGATTGATGAGATACGCTACACTGCTGTGGCGAATATCATGGACACGTATCTTTTTCACTCCTGCCTTTTCCGCTTGCCGCTTCAATTTGTGTTGCAATGCTTCTGCCACAATAGGGAAAATGCGTTCATCATCCGACAGCTCATATAACTTATCTACATATTCTTTTATTTCCTGTGTCAAGAACTTCGGCAATTCAATCACTCGCACAGATTGTTCCGTTTTAGGGGCAGTAATCACATCTCGCCGCTCCGTCCGATAATAGGTCTTTGTGATGCTCATACGGTTGTTCTGAAAATCTACGTCCGATTTTGTTAAGGCAAGTAATTCTCCTTCCCTTATTCCCGTCCAAAACAGAATTTCAAAAATTACATAATAGCGGCTTCCAACCTCAACCATACTGATAAACTTATCATATTCCTCTTTCGTCCAAAAGTCCAATTTATCCGCATCCGGCTTTCCCATCTTTTTAACTCTCTTACAGGGATTATTTGACAAATTGTAAATGCTGCTTGCATGAGTAAATAATGCGGTAATTTGATTTTGCACCATGCGAAGATAGGTCTGTGCATACCCTTTTTCCCTCATTACGTTTTGCCACTGGATAATATCTGACGGAGTAATCTCATTCATTTTCTTATTTTCAAAATACGGAAGAATATGAGCTTCTATCATGTATCTTTTATTCTTGATTGAACGCTCTTTCAGCTCGCCTTCCTTATCACGAAAATAAATCTCAACAAATGCTCCCAATGTCATATCCATATTGGCATTGGCAGATAATTTGAAATTATTTTCCCACTCCAACGCTTCTTTATTTGTTTTAAACCCACGTTTCTGCTTTTTCTTCTTGTTCCCCTGCCAATCTTCATAGTAAAACAGACTAAGCCAGGTATTCCTCTTTTCGTCCTTGTATGCTGGCATTTTTCCCTCCCTTATGCTGTTTGATAACCATAAAACTTCTTTTCCCAAAATGCTTTAGGAATTTTCCCCGTTACCACAATAAAGCCAGACTTTTCCAATTCTTCATTAAGCTGTCGTATTATCTTATATGCATGACCTTTGGAAATGCCCAGCTCATTTGCAACATCTTCTGCGCTCATCAAATAATTTGTTTTCATTTAGCCCTCCTATAATTTGAATTTTAATAGAAATATTTAATTTCTTGTATTTTTATCATAATATTTGTTTTTAGATATGTCAAGTAAAAATATTAAATTTTAAATATTTTTATTTATTTTTGTTGAAATCGTGGTATAATAATTAAAAATCCAATGTGAGGTGAGAATATGCGAATAGCGCATTATTTACATGTAGACAAGCGTTTGAAGTCTTTTCGTATGGGAGCTGATATGTCCCAAAAAGAAATGGCTGCTAAGTTGGAATTGTCTGTTCCGACTTATTCTAATTACGAAAACGGTTATAGCGAACCGCCTATGGAAGTAATACAAAAATTCTGTTCCATTATCGGCATCAAAGAAGATTTGTTTTTCGGATATACAATTAAACCCAATGAAGAATTGAGCATTAACACATATTCAGATATTTTAAAGGTAATCATGGAATTGATAAGAGCAGGTATTCCTGTAGAATGTTCAACCTCTGTCAACACAGCTACCAGACGTTTAGTGGCATCCATTAACATAGAAAGTCCGCAAATTGCATCACTTATATCCCGTTGGAATGAATTGAACAAAGAACTGGGAAGCGAAAAAATCGACAGTGACGAATACAATATATGGATTGATAGTCTGATGAACTCATTTAATATTCCAGTAGAGAACTATTAGAAGATATTTTTGATATATTTTCCTGATGAACAAATTTTTTAGAACCAAATTAGAACCACAAAGCATTTTTGAATTATCTTGTAACATAAAAAGGCTTTCGGAGAAATCCCCGAAAGCCCCATATTTACTAAATAAATTGTAATTACTCAACAATTGTAGCAACCTTGCCTGAACCTACTGTCCTTCCACCCTCACGGATAGCAAAGTTAAGACCCTGCTCCATAGCTACAGGATGGATAAGTTCAATTGTCATCTCTACATTATCACCAGGCATACACATATCTGTACCTGAAGGTAATTCGCAAACACCTGTTACGTCTGTTGTCCTGAAATAGAACTGTGGACGGTAATTGTTAAAGAATGGTGTATGACGTCCACCTTCATCCTTTGTTAAAACGTATACCTGTGCAGTAAATTTCTTGTGGCATGTTACAGTACCTGGTTTAGCAAGAACCTGTCCACGTACAATCTGCTCACGGTTGATACCACGGAGAAGTGCACCGATATTATCACCAGCCTGTGCTTCATCAAGCATCTTACGGAACATTTCAATACCTGTTACAACTGTCTTGTTGCTCTCTTCCTTAACACCAAGGATTTCAAGTTCATCATTAAGATGAAGTGTACCTCTCTCTACACGGCCTGTAGCAACTGTACCACGGCCTGTAATTGTAAATACATCTTCTACTGGCATAAGGAATGGCTTATCTGTATCACGCTCTGGATTTGGAATATACTCATCTACTGTTGACATAAGTTCCATAATCTTGTCGCCCCACTCACCACTAGGGTCTTCAAGAGCCTTAAGTGCTGAACCCTTGATAATTGGGCAGTCTGTAAAGCCATACTCTTCAAGTGCTTCTGAAACTTCCATTTCTACTAATTCAATAAGTTCCTCGTCATCAACCATATCACATTTGTTAAGGAATACAACGATATAAGGAACGTTAACCTGGCGTGAAAGCAGGATATGCTCTTTTGTCTGTGCCATAACACCATCAGTTGCAGCAACAACAAGGATAGCACCATCCATCTGTGCAGCACCTGTAATCATGTTCTTTACATAGTCAGCATGGCCTGGGCAGTCAACATGGGCATAATGTCTTGCCTCTGTTTCATACTCAACATGGGCTGTAGAAATTGTGATACCTCTTTCACGCTCTTCTGGAGCTTTATCAATATTTTCAAAATCTACTGCTGCATTTCCTGCAACTCTCTCTGCGAGTGTCTTTGTAATAGCAGCTGTTAAAGTTGTTTTACCATGGTCTACGTGTCCGATAGTACCAATGTTACAATGGGGTTTAGTTCTTTCAAACTTTTCTTTAGCCATTTTAAATTATCCTCCTTTAATAAATAGACAATTAATGCCTCTCCGGTTTGCGCATATAACCACGCTATGGGCATTATTATATTGCAAATTTAACTATTTTTCAAGTCTTTTCCAATAATTAAATTAATTAGAATTCTTTGCAGCAAGCACCTTTTCCTGTACAGACTTTGGAACCTGCTCATATTTCTCAAAGAACATTGAATAGTTACCACGTCCCTGTGTCTTTGAACGGAGGTCTGTTGAATAACCAAACATTTCAGCAAGTGGCACATAACCTCTTACAATCTTGCCTCCGCCAATGTCATCCATGCCTTCAATACGTCCACGGCGTGCATTGATATCACCAATTACATCACCCATGTATTCTTCAGGCATTGTTACTTCAACCTTCATAATAGGCTCAAGTAATACAGGTTTTGCTTTCTTCATTGCGTCTTTAAATGCCATTGAACCTGCGATATGGAATGCCATTTCACTTGAGTCAACTTCATGGTATGAACCATCCCATACTGTTGCATGTACACCAAGTACTGGATACCCGCCAAGCACACCTGCCTGTGCAGCTTCTTCAATACCTTCACCAACAGCTGGTATATATTCCTTAGGAATAGCCCCGCCGACTACAGTTGATTCAAACTTAAATGTTTCCTCACCATTAGGGTCCATAGGCTCAAACTTAACTTTACAATGTCCATACTGTCCACGTCCACCAGACTGTTTAGCATATTTGCTGTCTACATCAACAGACTCTGTAAATGTTTCCTTATAAGAAACCTGTGGAGCACCAACATTAGCTTCTACTTTAAATTCCCTAAGAAGACGGTCTACAATAATTTCAAGGTGCAGCTCACCCATACCAGCAATAATTGTCTGGCCTGTTTCCTGGTCTGTATGCGCCTTAAATGTTGGGTCTTCTTCAGCAAGCTTTGCTAAAGCTTCACCCATCTTAGTCTGCCCGTCCTTTGTCTTTGGCTCAATAGCAAGCTCAATAACTGGCTCTGGGAATTCCATAGACTCCAGTATAACTGGATGCTGTTCATCACAGATTGTATCACCTGTTGTTGTATTCTTAAAACCTACAGCAGCAGCGATATCACCTGAATAAACCTTGTCTAACTCTTCCCTCTTATTAGCATGCATCTGTAAAATACGTCCTACACGCTCTTTCTTATTCTTTGTAGCATTAAGTACATAAGAACCTGAGTTCAGTGTACCTGAATAAACCCTGAAGAATGCAAGCTTTCCAACAAATGGGTCAGCCATAATCTTAAATGCAAGTGCTGAGAAAGGCTCTTCATCTGAAGAGTGGCGTACTACTTCGTTACCTTCATCATCTACACCTGTAATATCAGGGATATCTGTTGGTGCAGGCATATATTCAAGAATTGCATCAAGAAGCTTCTGTACACCCTTGTTCCTGTATGCAGAACCACAGCATACAGGCACTGCCCTGCACTCACATGTAGCTTTACGGAGAGCTTTCTTCATATCAGCTACTGGAGGCTCTTCACCTTCAAGATAAACCATCATAAGGTCATCATCAAGGTCACAGATTTTCTCAACAAGTTCTGTATGGTACTCCTCTGCCTGCTCCTTCATATCATCAGGAATTGCTACAACTGAGATGTCATCTCCCTTTTCATCATTATAGATGTAAGCTTCCATCTCAAATAAATCAATAATTCCTTTAAACTCGTCCTCTTTTCCTATAGGAATCTGGACGATAATTGCATTTTTACCTAATCTTTCACGTATCTGGTCAACAGCACCGAAAAAGTTTGCACCTAAAATATCCATCTTATTTATAAATGCCATTCTAGGTACGTTATAAGTGTCGGCCTGGCGCCATACATTTTCAGACTGTGGCTCAACACCGCCTTTGGCACAGAACACACCAACAGCACCATCAAGTACACGGAGTGAACGTTCAACTTCAACAGTGAAGTCAACGTGTCCCGGTGTATCAATAATATTGATACGGTGCTCTAAAGCGCCATCCATTGGCTTTGTGTGGTCCTCAAGTGTCCAGTGGCAAGTAGTAGCCGCAGATGTGATTGTAATACCCCTTTCCTGCTCCTGGTCCATCCAGTCCATTACAGCAGTACCTTCATGAGTATCACCAATCTTATAATTAACACCGGTATAATAAAGGATACGCTCTGTCAATGTTGTTTTACCAGCATCGATATGCGCCATAATACCGATATTCCTTGTTCTCTCAAGTGGATATTCTCTTCCAGCCAAGGCTCTTTACCTCCTGATTTTATATTGCAGTTACAAATATCCTTACAAAACTAACTATTACCAGCGGTAATGCGCGAAAGCTTTATTTGCTTCTGCCATCTTATGCATATCTTCTTTTTTCTTTACAGCGGCACCTGTGTTATTAGATGCGTCTAAAATTTCATTAGCAAGCCTTTCCTTCATTGTCTTCTCGCCCCTTTTACGTGAATAAAGGGTAAGCCAGCGCAATGCTAAAGCCTGTCTTCTGTCAGGCCTTACATCAATAGGAACCTGGTATGTTGCACCACCAATACGTCTTGCCTTTACTTCGAGCTGTGGCATAATATTGTTCATAGCCTCCTCGAACACTTCAACAGCATCCTTGCCAGTCTTTTCTGCTATTTGTTCAAAGGCGCCATAAACGATTTTCTGGGCAATGCCTTTTTTGCCATCAAGCATAATATTGTTAATAAGCTTTGTTACAACTTTATTCTTGTACACAGGATCTGCTAATACATCTCTTTTCTGTATATGTCCTTTACGTGGCACGTTACTTCCCTCCTTAACATTATTTAGCAATGCTTATAACAATAATTGTATTATTATACACATTACTATTATTAATTCATCGGTACTCACGGTATTCTGTGTCCGCACCAGGTTAATTTACCTAACAGCTGCAGTCCAGGTATGGATTACAGCACTATTTATATAATGTGAAATTAATCCGGCACTTCCCCAAATTAGTGAATATTACTTCTTAGGTTTCTTTGCTCCATATTTAGAACGGGCCTGCTTCCTGTTTACAACACCTGCTGTATCAAGCTTACCACGTACAATATGGTATCTTGTACCAGGTAAATCCTTAACCCTGCCTCCACGGATAAGAACAACACTATGCTCCTGTAAGTTATGTCCTTCACCTGGGATATAACTTGTTACTTCCATTCCATTAGAAAGACGTACCCTGGCTGTCTTTCTAAGTGCTGAGTTAGGCTTTTTAGGTGTAGCAGTACGTACTGCAGTACAAACACCCCTCTTCTGTGGAGAGCTCTGTTCTACAACCTTTTTGTTAAGTGAGTTGTATGTGTACTGGAGTGCAGGAGAATTAGACTTCTTAGCTGAAACCTTCCTTCCCTTTCTGACTAACTGGTTAAATGTTGGCATTAATTTCACCTCCTGTCTAAATATTTACATGTATGCTGGCTGGTACAATGCCCTGTTTATATACTAAAGGCATATATATCCTGTTGGGACTTCAATAACTATAAGATATTTTATCCTGTTGTCTTAAAATATCTTCCAACATAAGCACACTTGCTTATTTTAATATGCAAATATCCATTTGTCAACACTTTTGGTTGTTTTTGCCTTAAGATTTTTGCTTTTCCATCTTTATTTTCTGTATTTTACTCTCCATAATAAGATAATACTTGTTTATTCCGCCATCTGGAAATAAATATAATACCTTTCCATCTATATTACATGAAAACTTTTTAATCCCGTTTACACGGAAAATTGTACATTCTGATGTTGAATTTAATATAATTTCATTATTATCATACATCCTTATTGTACTATATTCATTATTAAATCCTATATCTAACACCTTACTGCCTGACATATCATAAACTTTCATCTGGTATGGCTTGCCCTTATTACTGTTTTCAAAAACCATACCCACATATTGTTCATTACAGAAAGCACTCTTTATCTTAGTTTTATATGTTTTTGAATAAACCTCGCCTGGCTGCCTGGGGTTCTCCCATATACTAAAACCATTATCAGCAAATATACATATCTTGTCACTTCCAAGAAACCTTACATCTGATATTATACTTTCATCATAATTCTTTGCACCTACCAGGCAGTTTGTATTCTTTCCAACATCTGTAAAATCATAAAATGCCACCCTGCTCTGGACATTACCACTTGTTACACATACATATGATGCTACAAGGTTAGTACCCTCTGGGGATATATCTATACACACAGGATATCCTTCATCAACATTAGTAGGTATTTCCACAAGCAGCCTGGCAGATATATTATATGGGTCATATATATTTATAACATTAGAATTTGTCTGCTCTAGCAGTACTGCTACAATTCCATGTACTGAAACACACGCCTGGATTATTGGATAATCTGTTACTATTTCCTTTGCTTGTCCTTCTTCATTGTATACAAAAAGAGATTTTGCACCTATATCTGCTGCTACAACATATTTTCCACAAATATCAACAGCTGGTGAAATCATATCATAACTTCCATTCCATATTATATTTCCTGACGCATCAACGGCAGAAATGCCATCACGGCTGTATTTTATTATTTTATCATTATAAGACAAATATTTATCAGAAGTGCTTATATTTATTTTTGTTTCTTCTATTACTTTATAAGATGTGTACTGCTTATTTAAAAATGAATTTACCAGCAGCATAAATATACCTGCTGCCACAATTATACACGCAATGCATGTTATTGTAACTATTATTATTTTACGGCGGCGTCCATTTATAACAACTACATCTTGTGAACGCCCTACAAAACTATTCATATACAATTCCTCTGTTCTTTTATATTATAAAATAAATAAGCATTTATTAAATAATAAGTATAACTTATCAAATAGTACAAAGCAAGGGATTATGAAAAATCTGGTAATATAATACAGTCTCCCTCATATATTTTATCAGAATCCTTTATATTATTTGCTTTCATCACTTTGTCCAGATAATAAAATGAATGATACTGTTTCCAAACAATCTGGCTTAATGTATCACCTGCATTTACAATATAACTTTCATATTTACCTTTATATTTAATTGTTTCTTTTGAATTTTTATTTTTTTTACCAGAGGTATTTTTATTATTTCCTGAAGATTTAACTGGTGAAGATGTACTTTTACTTACAGGTTTGCTGGTACTTGCTGGTTCCTGGCTTTCTGGGCTTTCTGTATTTACAGGTGTACTGGTTTTACTGCTTTTATCTGGTTTGGTACTGTTTTCCAATAAAACATCTTTCTTCTTTTTATTTGCTCCCTTGTTTTTTGAAGCTGTACCATCTTCAAATACTGTGCTTTTATCTGCCATTACAGGCTGGGCAATATTATTATTTATATATCCTTCTACTGAATCAAGTGTCTTTTCAAGGCTTTTTATCCTGTCAATGCTCCTGTATAAAATACCTGCTGCAAAAAGAAGCATTATTGACATTACTGCTACTGCTGCATATGATATCTTCTTTGTATCCACAGGCTTTTTATCTTCTTTTTCTTTAATTACATTACGCATGTTTGCAGTAACATTATCCTGGTACTGGGCTTCAATGCTTTCTGTCTCTTTACTTTTAAGCATATATTCCTGCATCTGCGGGTTTTTCTCATAATATACCACAAAACCAGGCTGTTCATATAAATCACCATCATTCCATAGAAAAATCTTCTCTTCTTTTTCAGAAATATCTGTTACAAATAATACTTTTCCTTCTTCACTGAAATATTTGCCATGTATCTGCCTTACAGCCACATCTGCCCTGCTGTTCCACATGCTTACCCCACAGCCCCATCCAAGCATCTGGGCACCTGGAAAATTATCATGCATATCTTTGTAAACCTGGTTCCATTTATTAGCAGTCAGTTCTTTTGGACCTTCCATCATATCACACTGGACAAACAGTGCACCATATATAAACATACATCCTGCTGCTTGTTCTTTACCTTTTTTACCAAGAAATATAACTATTGCTTTCTCCTGCTTTTCATTAAATATCTGGTGTATATATGTCATTACATAATCTTCTATGTATATCCTGAGGTTTCCATTTGTTTCACCTATCTGTCTTATGTTTTCTGGCAAGCGGCTGTACACATACTCTTTATGAGCTGACTCTTTTGCATATTCGCCTAGATTACCGAATCTCTTATTTTCCATTCCGCTACAACACCTTTCTAACTATATTTTATCCATATTCCACCACCGGATGCAGAAATTGTAACACTGTGTACCTGCCATTTTTGTCGAAAACGGGATAACCCCGGCTTCATCTTAATGCTAAAATTCGACTTGAATAAAATATAGCTATATGGACATACTTACCATATAATGAGAATAACGAAAAGAAAGGCGTATTTTGAAAATACGGTTTAGCTATATGTCAAACATATCAACAGAAATAAAATATTTCAATGTATACCGTTCTGCATCTTTTCCCAAATTTGTAAATACAATAAATAAGCACTATGAAAAGTGTTTTGATAAAAACCAGAATATAGTTTTCTTGTGTATTGGTTCAGACCGTGCAACTGGTGACTGCCTAGGGCCTATTGTCGGTCATATCCTTATTAAGAAAAATAAAAATCTCCCAGTATTTGGAACTCTTACTTCACCTGTACATGCCCAGAACCTTGGTGAAACAATAGATTTCATCTATAATACAATACCAGACCCATATATAATAGCTATTGATGCTTCCCTTGGCATAAGGCAGCATATTGGCAATGTTACAACAGGATATGGTCCTCTTTCACCTGGAATAGGTGTAAATAAAAAATTGCCATGTGTTGGTGATGCTTTTATTACTGGTATTGTAAATGCTTCTAATCCAAACAGCCATATAACATTACAGACAACAAAGCTTTCAACTGTTGTAGACCTTGCAGAATTTATTGCACATGGTATATTAAAAGTTATAGAAAAAGGGCAAAACCAACGTTTTACCCTTACAGGAATTACAAATATATAAAACACAAAATTAGCAGGTGGCTAAAAAGCCAAGCGGATTGCAGATATCCGCTTGGCCATCACATATCTGTCCGTCCTTCTAGTGCTTTATATAAAGTAACTTCATCAATGTATTCCAGGTCCCCGCCTGCAGGTACACCACTTGCTATACGGCTCACCCTTATACCAAGTGGTTTTATAAGTTTACTTATATATGTAGCAGTTGTATCACCTTCCAGGTTCTTATTAGTTGCAACAATAACTTCGTCTATATCTCCCTGCAGCCTTACCATAAGTTCATCAAGCCTGATATCCTGCGGGCCTATGCCCGCCATTGGTGAAACTGCACCATGCAGTACATGGTATACACCTTCATATTTACCAGTTTTCTCATACGCTGCCAGGTCCCTTGGATTTTCAACCACCATTATCTGCCTGTGGTTCCTTTTAGGACTTGAACAAACTGGACAAAGTTCATTATCTGTATATGTGTAACACTCTTTACAATAACGTACATTCTTTTTTGCGCTTATTATAGCACTTGCCAGCCCTGCCACCTGGTCTTCAGGCATATTTAAAATATGGAATGCAAGGCGCTGTGCTGACTTTGCCCCTATTCCCGGAAGTTTTGACAGTTGTTCTACAAGGCTGTTTATTTGTGAACTATAGAATTCCATACTGCTGCCCCACTATTAAAATAATCCGCCAAGACCACCCAGGCCGCCTGTAAGCTGCTGCATCATTGCGGCATTTTCATCTTCCATTTTGCGCAGTGCTTCATTGACAGCAGCAACTATCAGGTCTTCAAGCATCTCAATATCATCTGGGTCAACTGCTTCTGGTGAAAGCTTTACAGATACTATTTCTTTCTTGCCAGACACTTTTACTGTAACAGCTCCGCCACCTGATGTTGCTTCCCATTCTTTATCTTCAAATTCTTTTGACTTCTCCTCCATCTGCTTCTGCATACGCTGTGCCTGTTTCATAATATTATTCATATTTCCAGGCATAGCACCTCCTGGAAAGCCTCCACGTTTTGCCATTATTAAATCCTCCAATATATATTTTCAAATCCTTTAAAACTTTATCTGTCATTTCTTACAACCAGTTCTCAATTTGTACACTTTTTTATTTACAGACACTCCCCTGTATTTTATTTATACTCTACATCCTCAAAATGTATTAATTGTGACAAATCAACAAAATTGTTGTCTGCCTTTTCTTCTGAAACCATTGTTTTTATAGTAACATCTTTACCCGTTACATTACTTATAACCGTTTTAAGTGCTTCAAGCTGCCTGCTGTCATCTTGCTTAAAATATCCTTCACTTACAGGGTCTGCAAAGACAAGCAACAGTTCCCCGCTTTCAGACACAGACTTTTTCACACCCTCAAGCATAGTCTGTCCAGACCTTCCAAACTTGCTTAAAATACTGTTCCAGTTTTTTATTATTTCCTTTACATCCTCTGGCACAGCAGCTGGAATGGCAGCTGGCATTTCTTGCATTTCTTCTGCAACAGGTACATTATAATTTTCTGGTGGCATATCTGCATGTACCCCTGTAGTGCTGATATTTTCAACTTTTCTTTCAAGTTCTTCAATTCTTGAAATAAGCAATGATAAATCCTGCTTTGTATCCATCTGTGGTTTACAAAGCTTTATAAAAGTTATTTCAGCCAGTACACGTTTCTGGGATGTATATCTTATCTGTCCTGACAATTCTGATAAAATATAAATGTACCTTGACAACACATCTGTACTTATTTTTACTGCCTCTTCTTTCATATTGGCAAGCTGTCCAGCCGGGGCATCTATAATCCCATCCACATCACTTGAATATTTTATAAGCAACAGGTTTCTAAGATACCATATAAACTCTGTTACAAATTGGTTTAAATCCCTCCCGGACATAAGCATGCTGCTAATAAGCTTTGTACAGCCTGTAACATCAGAATTTATAATATTGTTAAACATTTCACTGTATACACTTGTATCTACTGCTCCAAGTACATCCAGTACATTTTCATAAGACAGTTTCTGCCCAAAATAGAATGCAATACACTGGTCAAGTAAGCTTAATGCATCCCTTAATGAGCCATCTGCTGCCTTTGCAATATATCTTAGTGCCTTATCCTCTGCTTCTACACCTTCACTATCTGTAAGTTCCTTCATCCTTGCTGTTATAGTGTCAATAGATATCCTTTTAAAATCATATCTCTGGCATCTTGACAATATTGTAACCGGGATTTTGTGTGCTTCTGTTGTTGCAAGGATAAATATAACATAAGAAGGAGGTTCTTCAAGGGTTTTTAAAAGGGCATTAAAAGCCCCTGTAGAAAGCATATGCACCTCATCTATTATATATACCCTGTATTTCCCTTCTGCTGGGGAATACTGTACTTCATCTATAATATCCCTGATATTTGCGACGCCATTATTTGACGCCGCATCTATCTCTGCAACATTCATTGAAACCTGCCGGTTAATCCTCTGGCACATGCTGCAGTTATTACAAGGACTGCCATCAACAGGATTTTCACAATTCACAGCCTTTGCAAGTATCTTTGCCACTGTAGTTTTACCTGTACCCCTTGTACCACAGAACAGATACGCATGGCCGATGCGGCCTGTACGTATTTCATTCTTCAGGGTAGTAACAATATGCCCCTGTCCTTTTACACTTTCAAAGTCTGTTGGACGGAATTTCCTGTATAAAGCCGTATAGGACATAATTAATCACCAAAACAAATTCCCAGGCCCTTTGCTTCTTTTATAATAGAAGACTCTGGATTAACTGTCTTTAACTTGCCTGCAACATCATTAAGCGGTACAGGTACAATTTCACCATTCCTGAACCCTACCATATAGCCAAATTTGCCTTCAATAATAAGCCTTGCTGCTGCTGAACCAAGCCTGCTTGAAATTACACGGTCATATGGTCCTGGACCACCTCCACGCTGTGTATGGCCTGGAACTGTAATTCGTACTTCCTGTCCTGTTCTTTCCTGTATCTCCTGGCCAATCTGGTAAGAAATTGAAGGATAAAGCTTCTCCCTTTTCTTTGCCTTAAGTTCTTTCTTGCTAAGTGCAGCGTCCTCTTTTGAGATTGCTCCTTCAGCAACTGCAAGTATAGAGAACTTCTTGCCCTGTTTATTTCTCTTTTCAAGTGCCTTTACTACAGAATCTATATCATATGGTATCTCTGGAATCAGTATTATATCAGCACCACCTGCAATTCCTGCATGGAGTGTAAGCCATCCAACTTTATGTCCCATTACTTCTACAATAAATACCCTGCCATGTGATGCAGCTGTAGTATGGATACAGTCAATCGCATTAGTTGCAATATTTACAGCACTCTGGAAACCAAATGTAATATCAGTTCCCCATATATCATTATCAATAGTCTTTGGAAGTGTTACAACATTACATCCTTCTTCACTAAGAAGGTTAGCTGTCTTATGTGTGCCATTCCCGCCAAGAATTACAAGGCAGTCAAGTCCCCATTTTTTATAATTGTCTTTCATTGCTTTTACTTTATCAAGTCCATTCTCATCAGGTTCACGCATCTTTTTAAATGGCTGTCTGGAAGTACCAATAATAGTACCACCTTCTGTAAGTATTCCTGAAAAGTCACTTGGCTTCATCTTTCTGTAGTTGCCATAAATAAGTCCTTTGTATCCTTCTAAAATACCATATATCTCAGTATCATCATAAGTCTGGTACAAAGTCTTTGCTACACCTCTCATTGTTGCATTTAAACTCTGGCAATCTCCTCCACTTGTTAAAAAACCTACTCTAATCATAATCCCCGCCTTTCTGCAGTAAACACAATACCTGCGCAATATTATGTAAATTGATACCTATGTCAGACTGCACCCGCTGTCATAACACAAATAGAATGGTTAGAAAATCTAAGATTTCCCAAACTGCCATATCTAATAACAAGTTTACCATACCACTTATTATTACGCAATTTATTTATTGTTATTCACCAATAATATTATTCAAGCGGATATCCGCAATCCGTAACATTATCTGGAACAGTATACTTTTGGCTTCTAGCATCACTATATTGGGTTATTTATACCACTTCTTCCTTTTTTTTAGAAAAAACGCTTTCTCGTCTAAATCCTCAAGTTCTTTTTCCCTTTTTCTGGTATACCCCCATTTTTTAAATACTATTTTTGAAACTATTGTATATCCAATAGCAATAATCACAAATACTATTACCAAAACTGGCAATGATATAATTATTTCCCCCATAACTTATCCCTGTCTTATATAGTAAATTTCAATGTCATTCAGTTAAGCAACTCTGCTGTAAATGGAAAGGTTATGGATGTTTGGAAATTAAATATTCCACAAATTATGTGGCTCTGGCAAGTTCCAAATATTTTACCCCAGGCAGCACGCTTCTTAAGCGGTGGGTTCGATTTACCAGGGCTTACCAAATATCAATAATCCCTTTATTTATTATGGTTTTGTTTAACTAAATGACATTGTAGCAAATTTAGGAGGTGCCTGCTGCACCTCCTAACCCTGGCATAATAACAACTTATATATGCATTATAATCTTAGTTTAACTTCCAGATATCTTCATTGTACTGCGAAATTGTCCTGTCGGATGAGAAGAAGCCTGCTTTTGCAATATTTACAAGCATCTTTGATGCCCATGCCTCCCTGTTTTCATAGTCTTCGAGCACCTGTTCCTTAACTTTTATATATTCTTTAAGGTCAAGCAGTGCCATAAACCAATCCTTAGTAACAATCTCCATATACAGCCTTATAAGGCTTTTCTTATTGCCAACTGCAAAAAGCTCTTTACTTATAATAAAGTCAACAAGTTTTGAAATATCTTTATCATTATCATATATTTTCTCTGGTGAATAATCACTGTCTTCATAGTGCTTAATAACCTGTTCACTTGACTCACCAAAGACATAGATATTGTCATCACCTACAAACTCATGTATCTCAACATTAGCACCATCATCTGTACCAAGAGTAACTGCACCATTTAACATAAACTTCATGTTACTTGTTCCGCTTGCTTCCTTGGATGCAAGTGAAATCTGCTCTGAAATATCAGCAGCAGGAATAACTTTCTCTGCATATGTTACATTATAATTCTCTAGCATAACTACATTTAAGTATGGGCTTACATCTGGGTCGTTCCTGATAATTTCTGAAAGACACAGTATAAGGTGTATAATATCTTTCGCAATCGTATATGCTGGTGCTGCTTTTGCGCCAAATATCATTGTAACAGGTCTTTCAGGCTTCTTTCCTGCCTTGATTTCCATGTATTTATAAATAATATAAAGTGCATTCATCTGCTGGCGTTTATATTCGTGAAGACGCTTAACCTGTACATCAAATATAGAATTCTCATCTATATCAATTCCCTGTTTTTCCTTAAGGTATTCTTTAAATTCTTTCTTCTTGCCCGCTTTAATATCAAGCAGCTTATTTAATGTTTCTTTATCATTTGCAAATTGCATAAGTTTTTCAAGTTCATCTGCATTTTTCTTATACCCGTCACCAATTTTTGACGTAATTAACGCAGAAAGTTCATGGTTACAATGAAGCAGCCATCTTCTGAATGTTATGCCATTGGTCTTATTGTTAAATTTCTGTGGATAGATATCATAAAATGGTTTAAGTTCACTCTTCTTTAAAATATCTGTATGAAGTGCTGCAACACCATTTACACTAAATCCATAATGTATGTCAATATGTGCCATATGGACACGGTTCTCATTATCAATAATTGCAACTCTTGGGTCACTGTGCTTCTCTTTAGCTTTTACATCCAGCATCTTAATTACTGGCATAAGGTGTGGGACAACTTTCTCCAGATACCATATTGGCCACTTCTCAAGAGCTTCTGCAAGAATTGTATGGTTTGTATATGCACACATCTTTGATACAATATTTATAGAATCATCCATACTTATTCCTCTCTTAAGAAGAAGCCTTATAAGTTCTGGTATAACCATAGTAGGATGTGTATCATTAATCTGTACTACTGCATAATCTGGCAGGTCATAAAGGTTGCTGCCCTTTGCCAGTGCCTCATCAATAATAAGCTGTGCTGCATTGCTTACCATAAAATACTGCTGGTAAATCCTTAAAAGTTCCCCGTTGTAGTCACTGTCATCTGGATAGAGGAACAGGGTAAGGTTTTTACGTATATCATTTTTATCAAATGATATACTTCCCTCATTTACCATTCCTTCATCTATGGACTCAATATCAAACAGTTTCAGTGTATTGCACTTATTGTCATAACCTGTAACATCAATTTCGTACATTACGGACTGCACACGCAAATCACCAAAAATTACAGTATATCCTTTATCTGTCTTACGGAGCCAGCTCTGTTTTTCAATCCAAGGATTTTTAACCTCTTTCTGGAGATTATTCTCAAATTCCTGTTTAAAAAGCCCAAGGTGGTAATTAAGCCCTATACCATCACCTGCAAGCCCAAGTGTAGCAATAGAGTCAAGGAAACATGCAGCAAGACGTCCAAGACCTCCGTTGCCAAGGGATGGTTCCGGTTCAATCTCTTCTATCTCTGCCATGCTTTTACCGTTCTTTGCAAGTGCCTCTGCAACCTGGTCATACAATCCCAGGTTTATAAGGTTATTTGAAAGAAGCTTTCCAATAAGAAATTCTGCAGAAATATAATAAATCTTCTTTTTCCCTTCTATTCTGCCGCGCTTTTGCATAACATCTTTTGTAAATTCCAGAAGCGCATAATAAATTTCTTCATTACTTTTTTTAGACGCAATATTTTCAATCTCAATCCCGTACATAGTAAACCTCCATCATTTATAAGTAATATCTTGTTTAGGTAATGCATTTACCATCTTTTACTATTGTATGACATTTATCTGGCAAAAGCAATCTATTTTATTTTTGAGTTTCCCATTTATTCACTGCCTTTTACAAGCACAACAGAAGAGTCCCCTTGTATAGCCTGTTCTACCACAGCTTTAGACAATGCCTGGAAATTTACAGCTGAACTTGTAGCTCCTGTAATGGCATCTATCTCTGGTGCTTCACTCTGCCCTGTAAGCTGTGCAGCATAGTAACGTGTATACTCATTAGGATAAGTGCCAGAAACTGGTTTCATATTATTCATATATGCATTATCCCAGCTTTTAATAAAACCACTGGCATTTTCTGCATCAAATTCTGTAGAAACAATTTTCCCGTTTTTCACTGTAATTGTCACATATTCTTTCCATCCATAAGAATATTCTTGCATCTGTGCTGTATAACAGCCATCTTTCATTGTATTATCTTCCTTTTTAGAAGTACATCCTGCAAATACCAGGGTAAATATTATTAATATTCCTGTAATTGTTAACTTTTTCATAAAAACCCTCCATGCTATACCTTTTGCGGCTTAAATTGCTTAATGGAACCTGAACCTGCTAAGCAGTTTCTGGAGTTTAAGTGATTCTGATTTCAAACCTGCACTTGCACTTTCTGTATTTTGTGCACACTGGAGGTTTAATGCAGTAATTGCAGAAAGCTCATCCATTTTCCCAGTAATTTCATTTAATGAAGCTTCTTGTATATCTACTGCTTCCGCCAGGCATCCCGCAATCCTTGTAACCTCATCTGAACTTTTGCTTATCTCTTCAAGTGCCATTGCAGTTTCTTCTGTCAGTTCTGCACCTCTTCTTATAAGAACACCAGCCTGCTCTATCATACTAACTGTATTTTTAGCTTCTTCCTCACTTTCTTCTGCAAGTTTCCTTACTTCTTGTGCTACAACTGCAAATCCTGCACCAGCCTCACCAGCCCTGGCGGCTTCTACAGTTGCATTTAAAGCAAGCACTTTTGTCTGTTGTGATATACCCTCAATAACCTTGCTTATCTTATTAATATCCTCTGCATTACATTCTATAGCATCCATTGCTTCCTTTAATTCTTTCATTTTTCTGCCACCTTCTGATATCTGTGCTGCAATATCATAGGCGCTTTTATGTGTCTGCTTTGTATTGTCTGTTACTTGTTCCAGGTTTTTCTTTATTATTCCTACTTCTGAATCCAGACCAAGCATTGTATCTGTCTGGGCTTCTGCTGCCTGGTGCATCTCTCTTGACTGGTCTTCCATATTTTGTGCAGTACCTGCCAGCTGGTATGCTGTTTCACTAGTTTGTTTCATTACATTATTTAAAGACTCTGTTATATTTGTAAGTGATTCCCCTATAACAACAAAATCCCCATGGTAATCACCATCTGCAGACACAGCCAGGTTTCCATCTGAAATATTCTCAAGTACACTACGTATTTCTGTAATATATCCATTAATATTTTCCACTGTAGTTTTAAGTGAAAGCGACAGTATTTCTACCTCATCACCAGAATTTTTAACTTCAATTGGTGACTTAAGGTCCCCATCTGAGAATTTATTCATTCTTGTAATTGCTTTCTTAAGCTGGTTTGAAATTACAGTAGTTACAATCCATATTCCTGACAATGCTGCAATTAACGTAAGAAATGTACCAACTATCGTATTATACAATGCAATATTAGTCTGCTCCATATAATCCTTCTTTGGCACTTCTACAGCAAAAGACCATCCTGTACCTCTCACTGGACAATAGCTTACATAAGAATCTTCACCATTAACTACACCTTCTGTAGAACCAGTTTCCCTTGCTGCCATATTGTCAAAAATACTATGTGCTTCTTTACCACTATCAAGGTCATATATATTTGCCTCTTTCCTGACAAGTTCCTCCTGCAGGTGTCCTACTATCTTTCCTTTACTATTTATAATAAGTGCCCTTCCGTTATGGCCTATATGTATAGCAGCAAGAACCTCCCTTAACAAGTCATATTTATAAATCCCTGCAAGATATAAATTAGTCTTTCCATTATACTTTACTGGCATAGCCATTGGGATACCAATATAAGAATCTGTAATAACAGGGTCTGCAATAGTCATATTATCTGATTCTTTTAAAACCTTAAACCAGCTGGTTTCTGAGAGGTTTTCATAAATATCACCTTTTGCTCCCCTGCATCTGCCATCCATTCCATAAATGCCAATACCATAAAGCTCATATGTATTTATTGCATCTGCAAGTACCTCCTGCACATTCTCATAGCCAGAACCTCCCTGCATAAGACGGCTGTCTGCTGCAATACCCATAATACGGTCTGCCATCAGGTGTATATTGCTTTCTACAGCTTTAGATGATTGTTTTGCCATTGGCTGCAATACATCTATTAATATAGATTTGGTAAGGCTGTTCATAGAATACCTGAGTATTAAAGAGCATACCAGCATAACTGCTATGACAATTATATTGGTCATAAGCATAATTTTAAAACGTATACTCCTTTTTGTTTTAAATTTTGTCTTTTTTGTTTCCATGCTTATCATTTTACATCACCCTTATAAATACTTTTTAGTATAAAAAATACCACCTGGATATTATACCACAATTTTCTATAATAGTTACCACAAAATTTAAAAAAGTGCAAGCAGCCATGCTTGCACTAATAAGTTATATATTTATACTGCTAAAATTACCAGGGCAATATAATTTGTACACTTTTTAATTCCCAGACAAATCCTGGCAGCAGTTCCTTAAATACACAAGTGCCATTCTCTGCCCGTCATTCTCCCTGTCACCACAATAAACAGGGTCATGGTATCCTTCAACAGTAATATCCCCTTTATAACCTCCCTGGTTTAATATTTGTATAATCTCCTGCCATTTAGTATCCCCCATTCCTGGAAAACGGTGTTCACAATAGCTTTCGCCAAACCATATTCCATACTTTTTAATATGTTCATAGTCTATATGTGCATCTTTGCCATGAACGTGGAAAACCTTTGGCATCCACTGTTCCAGTTGCCTTACAGGGTCTATAAGCTGTCCAGCCTGGTGTGATGGTTCCCATTCAAGTCCAAGACTGTCACTTACAACTTCATTAAACATTATTTCCCATGCCCTTGGACAAAAGCCAATATTACATGTAGCACTATACCAGTGCCCATACATATGTGCATTTTCTATTCCAATCCTTACCCCATTATATTCTGCAAGTTTTGCAAGCCTTGTAAATACTTTTTTAAATACTGGGACTGCATCTTCTACACTTTTTCCTGGAAGTGCCCCTGCAAATGTCCCTACAAAATCCACATCTAATAAATATGCATTTTCTATACAGTATTCAAGTTCTTTTTCTGCCTGTGTATTTTGAAGCGGGTTACAATATAATCCTATACCAGACACAGTAACACCAGAATACCCTGTTACCTCTTTTATCTGCGCTGAAAGTTCCTTAAAATTAATACCGCCAAGAGTTTCATTAAAATAAAGTTCCACAGTGTCAAAGCCTGTAGCAATAGCATTCTTCAAATCTGCAAGCAGATGCTGTCCTCTTATGCAAGTTCCTATCTTCATATGCTTTCACCTTCCACTTTATAATATTTTGCCTGTGTATTCCACAATTTATAATATAAGCCATCTTTTTCTTTTATAAGTTCACTATGGTTTCCTCTCTGCACTGCTTTTCCTTTATCAATAACAAGTATATCATTACAAAACTGGCAGCTTGAAAGCCTGTGTGAAATATATACAGCAGTCTTTGTGCCAACAAGTTCATCAAACCTTGAATATATCTCATATTCTGCCAGAGGGTCTAATGCAGCAGTTGGTTCATCTAGTATAACAAATGGTGTATCATGGTAAAGTGCCCTTGCTATTGCAACTTTCTGTGCCTCACCTCCAGATATATCCACACCACTGCTGTCAAAATCTTTATAAACGGGTGTATCAAGCCCATAAGGCAGTTTGCTTAAAAGCCCCTCAAGCCCTGCACGTTTTAATGCATCTTCTGCCTTTCCTTTATCATATTCTATTGAAGCTGCTACATTCTGCCCTAAAGGAAATGCAGGAATTTTAAAATCCTGGAACACCACACTAAATAATGAGATATATTCTTTATAATTATATTTGCTTATATCAATTCCGTTTAAAAATATTTCACCTTCTGTTGGGTCATAAAGCCTGCATAGCAGTTTAATAAATGTTGTTTTACCTGAGCCATTTTTACCTACTACCGCAAGCCTTTCACCAATATTAAACTTAATTGAAAAGTCTTTAAGTACATACTTTGAAGAACCTGGATAACGGAAAGAAACATTTTGGAATTCTATTGTAAATTTATCATCATCCCTTTTTTCTACAGGGAGAGTCCCCTGGTATTTCTTATTAGGTATATCCAGGAAATCAAAATACATTTTTACATACTTTGTATTACTGGCAAGGTCCGTAACCATATTTACAAAATTCCTGAAATCCATTAAAAACCTGCTTATGAATCCTGCATACAGGCAAACACTTCCTATGGATATAGCATCCTTTAATACCATTATCCCAAGCAGCAGGTAGACAAGCCCAGTAATAATTGTTTCTATAATTCCTGTCCACTCATTCCTGTTTTCATCAAGGCGTCCTATAGAATTTATCTTATTATTTAATTTTTTAAATAAATCTTCAATATAATTTGATAATAAATTCTGCTGGTGGAACATACGTATTATCTTTCCACACTTTTCTGTACTAATATATTCTTCTGTATAAAAATGCATCTGCCTGAACAATGGAAGCATTTCCTCATTACGCTTATAAATCTTTTTCTGGATAGATTTATTCTTCTGGATAACAATAAACATAAGAACTGCTAATAATATAACAAATACACTTATAAATGCCACTGCCTTAACCGGTTCCCCCTTAAATACCATACCAGAACGGCTGAACAGATACACTGTATAGAAAAATATTATTAAAATACTAACACCACAATGCAGCAATGCCATTATATTCCAGAACAGCTTGTTAATACCTCCTCCGTCGGCATTATCCCTTGCCATTGAATCAATATCCCTGCGGCGGTTCTGTACTGCTTCTGACTCCATATATTCATAGTCCAGCTTCATAATTTTCTTATTCAGCTGTACATTGGCAAGTTCCCATATATTTGAACCACAATAAAAATAATAATGCTGTAATATATATATAAATACAAATAATACAGTATCCCCTCCCACAAGCATTACAGCATCCCTGGTTAATATTGTACTTACAGCCCCTGCTGCTACATCATCCACTAATATTGCAAGAAAAATACATGGCCAGTATTCACCAATTATCTGTAAAGCCACTAAAAGAAATGTAAGGAAAGAATTCCATGGAATAAGGCTGTTACACAATTTTACGCCACGTATATTAACTTTCAACATTTCTATAACTGTTAATTTCTTCTCTGCCATTTATGCTTCACCCTCCTTGTAATATTTGCTTTGCATTTCAAACATTTCCGCATATAACCCGCCAGCTGCCAGAAGTTCTTCATGTGTCCCCTCTTCCGCAATATTTCCTCCATTTATTAATAATATCCTGTCACAGAACCTTGTACTTGAAAGACGGTGTGAAACAAAAAATGATGTTTTACCTTTAGCAAACCTGGCATATTTCTCATAAATATCATTTTCTGCGAGTGCATCTAATGCAGCAGTTGGTTCATCCAGTACAAGTACCCCTGCATCCCTGTACAATGCCCTTGCAAGGATAAGTTTCTGTTTCTGTCCTCCAGAAAAATCCACTGCATTTTTATTAAGGGTTTTTTCCATCATTGTATCAAGCCTTAAAGGAAGGCTTCCAATTTCATCTTTAATGCCTGCCTGTTTTAAACACTCCCATATTTTTAAGCTGTCTGCATCTTCTAAAAGCATTGATATATTTTCTTTTATACTGAGAGGCAGGAACTGTATATCCTGGAATGCACATGAGAACCATGAATATCTCTCTTCTTGTTCTATCTCTGCCATGTCTTTTCCATTAATTAAAATCCTGCCGCTTACAGGCAGCAGAAGCCCACAGGTTAATTTCATCAATGTTGTCTTGCCTGCTCCATTTACACCTACAATAGCAACTTTCTCACCTTTTCCTACAACAAGGTTTATATCCTTTAACACTTTCCTGTCTGAACCTGGATAAGCAAATGAAACATGTTCAAATTCTATAACAGGAGCTTCTTTATTTACAGGCACATCCATTGTCCCTGTATTTTCACCATAGTCTGTATATTCCCTGAACCTTTTAAATTCAACTGAAAGCTGGAACAGCCTTCTTATATTATTTAAAAAATTCTCCATAAGAAAATATAACGCCGGACCCATTCCTGCATAAAATACTACATCTGCAACCCCTATGCTTCCATTCCATAAACCTGCCAGTATAGCTGCAAACAATCCAGCATGGTATGCCCCAAAAACCAGATTTGAAATAATTGATAATGCACACCTTGGCTTTAATTCCTTAGCTTTGTATTCCAGCCTCTTTTTACAAAGTCTTTCAAGAAGCCCTGACAGCCATATATCCATCTGGTACAGCCTTACATCTTTTGCCATGCTGAAATCTTCTGTTTTCCTTATAACATAATCTAATTTCTGCCAGACATCAGATGCTTTTACAGCATTGTCATTTTCATTCTTCATTACTGTTTTCTGTGTAAGCATCATTATAAAAGGTGCAATTAAAAATATTACAAGCATCCAGTATGACAGTTTGCACAGATGGTATTCATACAAAACCATATTGCCTATTATAGCTGCAAGTGTAACAACCGTTTCCATAAAATCAGATAACTTTGCCCGTTCCCATTCATCACCAACACTGCCTCCAAAAAGGCTTTCTTTCACTTTATCCCTTGCAGTTAAAAATTCCTGGTCTTCAAGATATTTATAATCAACATACAACAATTTCTGGCTGTACTCATTCTGCATCCTTTGGTTTATAAACCTGTTGGAATACTTTATACGTGAAAGCATCTTTACCTTTATAAAAATACACAACATTAAAAAAAATGACAGCCCCATAACTGAAATACCAAGATGTGTAATTGTCCTTTTTTCCTCAAGCTCCATAATTACCATTTTAGGCAGATAGACCTGGAGGTAATTTGATAATATATACGCTGGAAAAAATAAAATTCCCATAAGATAAATGGATTTCTTTTCTGTCCATATATATCTTATATATAAACATAATCCTTTCCAGACTTTTCCTTTTGCCATAATTATCGTGCTCCTTTCTTTTAGTAAAACTTTTATATTTCCCGCCAGAACAAAGATACAAAATTAATGGCAGGACGTATATCCTGCCATTATATTATCATAAAATATATTATATATGTTTTGTTCTGCACAAGCGGTTTTTCTTAAAGCATAAACGGCAGCATTATTTCTGTTGAAAATACACCTGGCTCATCTTTACGGTTAAGAAAACCATTACGTTCTTTAATAATCTTGTCAATACGGTACAGCCCAAAACCATGCCCTTCACCTTTAAGTGAATAATAATTTCCAAGCCTTTTTTTCTGGTTTGTCGAATTGGTTACAGAAATATAAAACTGCTTTTTGAATATGCCAATATATATTCTTATAAAACGCTTTTCTTCTGAAAAGATTTTTTCACATGCTTCTATTGCATTATCCATAAGATTGCCAAAAATTATACAGAATTCAACATTAGAAATTGGAAGTTCTTCAGGCACTTTTGCTGTTACATCAAGTTTTATATTTTTAGACTTTGCTAAAGAAACTTTACTGTTTATAATTGCATCAGCCATTACATTGCCTGTTTTAACCATATGGTCTACACTATCCAGGTCTTCATTAATCTGTGAAATATAAGAAATACATTCTTCCCACTGCCTGTTTTCTACATAGATTTTAAGCACATGCATATGGTTCTTATAATCATGACGCCATCCACGCATCTCATAGTATGTATTTTTAATTTCCTCAAACTGCCTGCCAGCCAGGGCATTTTCATAATTCTCTAATTCTTTTATAATCTGCTTTGGCAAAAAAATACGGACAATTAATATACTTGCAATGGTAAAACTTAATACAATAACTGCAATAATTAAAAGTATAAACCCCATATTCCCTCCCGCTTTAATATATCAGTTTCTATAAAATTTTATAAATGCTTCATTCACTCTGTTATAAAGTCTCCTGCTTACAGGAACTTCTATCTGGAACCCTGTATTACCATCTGCAAGTATAAGGCTGTTTTTACCTATTGTGGCTACATGCATAAGATTTACTAATACGCCCCTGTGGCATGTTACAAAATACCCTTCCTGTAATTCCTTTTCTGCTTCTTTTAAAGAAGAATATACCTCAAATTCCCCTCTCTCTGTAGTATATACCAGTTTATGTGAAAATACTTCAATTTTATATATTTCCTTTTGTAAAAGTTTTAACATTGTTTCCCCTGTATCAAGTATTATATATGGTTCCTGGATATCTGTTTTCTCATATATCCTGTCAAGACATTTTCCCACTTTACCAGTATCCACTGGTTTAAGAAGGTAATTCACCGCATCAACTTCATATCCTTCCATAACATACTCTTTTTCTCCTGTCACAAATACAATAAAAACATTATTATTCATGCTTCTAAGTCTTTTTGCCAGGGTTACGCCGTCTTCACCTGGCATTTTAATATCCAGGAAAAGCGCATCATAAACATTATCATCCAATGAAAACAAAAATGAAGCTGCATCACCAAAAGAAACTACATCAACTGGAAGTTTTTTATCTGCTGCCCAGTCCCGTATTGCCATACAAAGCCAGTCTGCTTCTTCTTTCTGGTCCTCACAAACTGCAATCTTCATATAAAATTCCCTCCTTAAATTATAGTATTGGTGTCCTCTATATTTTATTGGATAATATATGTGCATATTATAATGTATGTATTAATGCTTTTCAAGTTAATTACTTATACAATCTGCACAAATAATATATTTATCTGGAAAATCCCCAGCATACAGCGGATTTACATATTTGTATATATAAATAGATTAAAAACTGCGTCCGTTGCGTTTCTAATCTATATATATTATAATGGAAATATTAAGTAATTATATAAAAAGCTGGGAGGACAATAAGATGAATGAAATACAGGACGAAAGATACCATATAGCTGATGAAGCCATATATGACGCATTTTTTTTAATTTTAAAAGAAAAAGAATTAGATAAAATCACTGTATCTGATGTAATAAAAAAAGCAGGAATTGTGAGAAGTACATTTTATAACCATTACGAAAATATTCCAGACCTGGTAGATGCTATTGAAAACAAAACTATAAATGATATATTCTCTCTTATGAATACATTCCATCCCAAAAATGACTGGGATATATGTAAATCATATTATTTAACTATATGTGAATATACCATGACAAATCCATTTTTAGCAAATCTTCTTTCCAATCCAAGGAAAGATGCATTTTTTGAGAAAGTTGTTACCATGTTCCACCACTACGTAAAAAAAGTGACACAAAGCACTACAACTTCGCATCACAATAGCGAAGAACTATCATATATGATTGCCTCTACTATTGGCAGTACCATTGGTGTCCTTCACAAATGGACAAAAGACAATTTCCAGATTTCTGCCGAAACCATTGCTAATATACTGACACAAACTTTTATATCAGGAATGCTCCCTTACATATTGTAGGGAGCATTCCTTCCTTTTACAATTTTATATTATGCTATTGGAAGCGGCTCATCAATTAAAGCTTCCTGTCTCTTAATTTTCTTTGTTGAACTTCTGATAAATGGGTTTTTCCTGATTATAAGCCCTGTAATCTGGCGGTAAGTAGGCTGGTTTTTATTATACTTGTCTATAAATGCCTGTAATGCTGTTTTTATTGCTTCTTCATCAAGCCCCTTAGCAGCAACAACATCCTGGTCTGGATAAATCCTTGCAGCCAGGCCGTTATCTTCACCTGTTACAATTACTTCACCTACAAGTGCGTCAAGGGCTAATTTATTTTCAATTTCTTCTGGGGAAATATTTTCTCCATTTGAAAGGATAATAAGATTCTTTACACGTCCATTAATAAACAAGAAACCATCTTCATCCATATATCCCTTATCTCCTGTATGAAGCCATCCATCCTTTAATGTTTCAGCAGTTTCTTCTGGCATCTGGTAATACCCTTTCATAACACTGCTGCCCTTTACAAGAATTTCTCCGTTTTCAAATTTAATCTCAGCATTAGGAAGTGGTTTCCCAATAGAACCTGCTTTATGGGTTTCTGGTGTATTAGAACTAATTACTGGTGAGCACTCTGACATACCATATCCCTCAAGGACTTCTACCCCATATTCTGCAAATTTATCAATATAATATGGGTCAAGATGTGCACCACCTGTAAATATTATTTTAAGATTGCCGCCAAATACATTATCTGCTACAGCCATTTTAGGAATTGCAGGGTCTACACTGGCAAGCCTCTTATAGATTGTTTCAATCATCATTGGCACCATAAGCATAACTTGTGGTTTAAATACACCCATGTTTTTCACCATATGCAGAAGTGAATCATTAATACATATAGTAGTACCAAGGGAAAATCCTTTAAGCCAGTCCATAACCAGGCAGAACGCATGGTGGATTGGAAGCACACTTAATAATATACTTCCAGGCTCTGTAGTATAATCAACAGAAAGCACATTAGTTGCCAGGTTGTCCTGTGTCAGCATTACTCCCTTGCTTTTTCCTGTTGTTCCAGATGTAAAGATAATTGTTGCTACATCATCTGGAGCTGGCCTGTCTGCGTCAGTGCTGCTATTTGCGGAAGCCGCTTTAAGTCCTGCCAGTGATGCAGTCTTTTCATTTGGAGAGTCTGGTTCTTCTTCCTGGAGTATCCATACTTTCCTAAGTTTAGGACATTCTGCTAAAATCCCGTCTAAAAGTGATATATTCTTAGGGCTTAAAAAGAGAGCCTCTGAATCTGAACGGTTTATAAGGTCAGTTAAATCTTCTGCTGGAAGTCCTGCATCAAGTGGCACTGCAACTGTATTTCCTGTAATAATAGCCAGATAACTTTCAATCCATTCTACAGAACTTGTTCCAATCAGGGAAATATGCTTTCCTTTGAACCCTTCTGCCAGCAAACCTTTTCTTATTGTTATAACATTATCCATCAGTTCACTATAGCTTCTCTCAAGGATATCCTTCTTTTTAAGCCATTTTACAGCTTTAATATCTGCAAATTTCTTTACACTGTCTTCTAATATATCACGTATAAGTATTCCCATATCTGCCAAACCTCCTATTGTAATCTTTCCAATAGTTCAAGAGCCTCTCCAACTGTAAGAACCTTTAATGCATCCTCCTCCTCAAGCTCTATGTCAAATGTATCTTCAAGCTCTCCTAAGAAAGACATAAAATCAAGGGAACTAAACCCTAAATCTTCCCTGAACCTCATATCATTATTCATTTCATCTGGTTTTACCTCGCAATACTGTGCTACTATTGTTTTAAACTGCATTTCCTGTGTCATTTTTTCCTCCTTATTGGTGTACTGCTGCTAATTATTATAAAAATGGGCAGCAGTAATAAACATTGCCTGGCTTTTAAACCTGTTCCATAATTTCCCCTATACTCATATCTGGTTCTGCAATTCCCTTAAAGAGAATACGCATCATATAGTAATAGAGAAGTTCCATATCATGTTCTTCTAAATGTGCTACCTGGTAATGGTAAGAGAAATTCATTCCTCCATTTTCAGTATGTGATACAGTTAAATACATTTTCTTAGTAGCTGCACCATTGGCGAACCATTTAGAATGTTGTGGGATATTTACAAGGTGTGGGTTATCCATCTTAACTGGCATTGGCTGGTATGTGAGATAACAACTTTCATAAGTAGTATTTTCTGGCGTTTTATATCGTTTTCTCATTTCATCTTCAATCAATGCAGGGTCGTAATTACTGTGCATATAAATTTTATTCTGTACGTTTTGTATCTCATATGCAGCTGACATAAAGTCTGTTTCAAGCGGGATTACTGTCCTGCATGGGAACATAATTGTCCTGCTGCCGCCGGATGTCCACTCATCATGTGTTGAACGTCTTGAAATAAAGTTCTGGATTGTAATATCTTCCTGTCCATTATTTACCTTTGACAGATAAGTCCTGATACCAAGCAACAAAAGATTTGTCATAGATAACTGGTGGTTCATGCAGAAATCCATAAGGTTCTTTGTTGGTCCTGGCTCCAGATAATAGTCTTTAACATCTACAAATAAATTCTTTAATTCTATATCTGCTGCCCTTAACTTTTTATTGCCATGCAGCTTCCTTGCCTCTTCAAGAACAGAAGGTCCCTGGATATCAGAATACAATGGCTCTCCTAAGGCGTCAAGCTGGTCATCCCAGAACTTCTTATCCTTTGCAAAACGCTTCTCATTATTTGCCTTTTTTAAATCTTTATCAAGGACTGTTTCAAAATCTGCCAGGTCATCAGGATATGCCGAGTTAAACCTGTAATGGGTATAAAGCTGCATTAAGTCATTAATCATTACTACCAGTCCACATGAATCAATAAGCCTGTGGTCCATATGGATGAAAAATCCATTATATCCTTCTGGAAGTTTCATCATTGATATATCACACATCGGGATATCATCACCATCAAAAGTCTGGTATGCCCATTGCTGCATTAATTTGTCTGCATCTGCCATACTCATGCCAGATAAGTCCTTAATTGGAATATCCCTGTTATCACTTTTTACAATATACTGTTTTACTTCTCCATTTTTATCTGGCTTTGTAAAACGTACTCTCATACAACCATAGCGTTCTAATTCTAATTGGATACATTTTTTAAAAAGACCAAAATCTATAGGTGATTTTAGAGATGCTATAACGCTGACTCCTGAAACCTGCTGTGTTTTGTATTTCAAAATCCAGTTATGATGCATTTTCTGTGCTGCTGTTAAAGGATAATACTCTTGCATTTATAAATCCTCCTAATCATGTTTCCCTCTGTTATCATTTATTCTAAAGAAACGTTACCACATTTTATTTTTTATTTCTACCCCCTAAAGGACTTAACAAACATTTTGCCCCAAATTGTCCAAGACCTTGCATACAATGGATGGCAAATATTGTTACATATGGATGTGTTTGAAAAATAAATACTTTACAGGTTATGTGGCTCTGGCAATTCCAAAATTTTACTAATAAAACACCAGTTTCATAAAAACTGGTGCCATTAAACTTTAATCATATTTTTCAAAAAAACCTGATAACTTTTCCCTGTATAATCCTGGCTTTTCATATGCACTGCAAAGATGTCTTGCTTCTGATATTATCAGAAGCTCCTTGGGAGCCTGGCATACAGAATAATTATATATAGAATTCTTATAATTTACATAAGTATCCTCTTCACCGTGAAAAAATAAAACTGGTCTTTTATTTTTCTCCAAAGCTTTTGTTGTGTCTGCATCTTTCATACGGAAACCTGCTAATACCCTGCAGAACAAGTCCAGACGGAACAGCATCAGCCCAATCCAGTGCAGATGGAACCAGTCCGCTGCCATATCCTTAACCTGCCCTTTCATAGAACGGAACCCACAGTCTGCAACCAGCCCCCTTACCTCTGCAGGCAGTTTATGCCCTGATGCCATAAGTACAGCCGCCGCACCCATAGATTCCCCATAAAGATATATAGGAAGCCTCTTTTTATTACGTTTTGCAATATAATATGCCCATCCCTGCACATCATACTGTTCCCATGCACCAAATGTAATGTACTCCCCCTGGCTCGCACCACAGCATCTCTGGTCAATAAAAAGCAGGTTGCAATTATTCTCGTGCATAAACTTTGCAGTATATGCAAAATCACCAAAACCACTGCCTTTATATCCATGGCTTAATAATACAAACCGTTTTGGATTTTCTGCTGGCAGATAATATGCATGCAGTACCAGCCCATCCTTGCTTTCCATATAACAATCCTGCATATCCTGCTGCATGCACCATGCCTTGCCCTCTTCATATTCCTTTTCAAACTTATGTCTTGGATGGTTAAGTTTTATATGGGATAACTGGAACCATTTCTTTCTCATAAGCTTTTTCTGTTCTTTACAACGTACTATCGTTTTAAAAAAGGACCATCCAGCTGCCATAAATACACTGGCGGCTACAGAAGCTGCCCCTAATACTTTAATCACCTTATCTCTCATAATAATCCCCCATGTCACATTCTACAGCCCAAATAGTATAGCAGGACAAGCCTGCTTTAGAAAAACGCTGTTTCTGCGTTTTCCAAGGTTAAAGTATAATAATTGTTAGACAGCGTTTTTTGCCGGTTTATAATCATTTACCAACCTATATACCTGGCCTTTTTTATTTTAGAATATTACCTTATAAGTTAAATACCATCTGCACAAATCTTACTGCTTATGCAGATAATGGTAGTTTAACCAGAATTTATTATAATATTTTTATATAAAAAAAGCAAATTTATTACATAATATGATAATGTAACTTTACTTGGGGAATTTTTGCAAAAGAATGGCAAATAGAGCTCCTTGTTATGGTATAATATAAAAAAGAAGTATTATTTATTATAATTTTCAAATTAGCTAACTTCTTTAACTTAAAACTTATTAATCAAAAATAGATAAATTAAAAAAATTTACATTTGACATTATGTCTAAAAAATAGCCGCCCTGTCTGGACAACTGTGCGGCTATTTTAGTCAATCATTATCCAGGCTAACCGTCTGCCGGTAAAACCCTCTTCATGCTTAATATAACACAATGCCAAGTAAATTCCAAGCATTTTCCACTGGTTTTATAGTGTAACCAATTAAAATAATTTTGTTTACATGTTATTTTTATTTTAAATGAAATACAATTATTTATTTTTATCTGGTGCTTTTCCAGATGGCTTATAAACATATCCATTATTAATAATAAAATCCTTTATGCTTGTCAGATTGTATACGTTAAAATTCTCTTCTGGATATGTTGTATCCTCAAAATATATTGTACCATGCCTGCCAGTTTTATTATATGCATGAAACACTGTAGTTTTACTTATACCGCCCATACCTAGGTCAAGTAATGTACTTGGAAAATATATATTTTTTATATTGACATCAGGTTTATAACAGGTGTAATCTGTAGCACCAAAAATAAATATAGTTCTGATACCTTCCTCAAAAGTAACTTTCTTTAATGCACTACATCCAGCAACATTTACATAACAGCTTTCTAAGCCAGGTTTAAAAGTTAGGGATGACAGTCCTTTTGCCATTGTAAATACACCAGGCTCTATTATTTTTACCGTCCCAGGTACTACATATCCTCCTTTTCTGGCACGTGGATATGCATAAAGTTTAGTATAGTCATAACTAAAAAGTACACCATTTCTTGATTTAAAAAACTGGTTTCCTTTTTCTACAGTTATTTTCTTAAGATTAGGTGCAGCATTATAACATCCTTCCTCCAAAGATTTTCCACAGCCATATTCAAATGGGTTAAGTACAGAAACAATATCTTTTGCATCTTTTAATGATGCTGGAAGTTTATACTCTGTAAGTTCCCCTGGAAAAAGCATTATTTTTTCTATATTTTTATCATATAAAACCCCTTTATAAGAAGTAAAGTATTTATTATCCATAACTGTTATCTCTTTAAACTTGTTCCTGCACCATTTATTCACAATTAATTCTGTATCTTTATGTATATCTAAATTTGTTTTTGCAAATGGCATAAGCCACAATATTTTATAATCACTGGAATATAGTGCTCCATCATATATTTTAAAATACTTGCTATTTTCTGGAATACTTATCTTTTTAAGTTTTAAAAGATTAAATACAAAATTGTAATTATAATGGTTATATATCGACTCATCACTTTTAATTGTCCCAACAGTTTTTAACGTTCCAGGAAGATTTAATTCTTCTAATGATATACACCCATTAAGGCAGTCAAATTTAAATTCTGTTATATTTTCATTGAAGGTAAGACTTGTAAGGTATTTACAATTTTGAAATGCATATTTGTTTATAGAATCTATTGTTTTTGGAAGTGTATAATCCCCTTTTTTTAATCCAGGATATTTTATAATTTTTTTCATATCCTTTGAATAAAGTACACCATCTTTGGTTGTATAATATTTATTATCATTATTGATATGAAACATAGCACTACAATTTTGGAATGCATTTTCATAAATTTTTACAATAGAACTGCCTAGATCCAGTTCTTTTAAAGAAATACAATCTTTAAATGTTATCCCTTGTATTTGTGTTAATTCTGCACTATTGTATACATTTTCAAGTTCTGTACACCCAGAAAAACACCCGCCTCCAATAGTTCTTACAGTAGATGGTATATTTATAGAAATTACATTGCTCCGCATAAAGGCTTTCGTTTTAATTACTTCCAGTCCATCATTTAATACAACTTCTTTAATATAACTATTATTAATAAATGCATAACTTCCAATATACTTAACAGTAACTGGTACTTTAAATAACTTGTCTTTTTTATAAGATGGGTAATAAAACAGTTCTGTCATTTTTTTATTATATAAAACACCTTTTTTGGATGTTAAAAATTTATTTTTTTCAGACACAGATACACCTGTTATATTTGCATGCCATAAACCACCAGAATCAGGATTAAATCCTTTAATATCCTTTCCGATGTTAAGTTTACCCTTTCCCATAACTTTAGTAATTTCACCATTTCCATTAACTACAACATTTACCTTTGCACTAGCTTTTCCAGGAATACCTAATACTATTATTGGAAATAAAAATACTGCTAGTAATATAAATATTATATATTTTGTTTTTTTCATAAAACCCCTTTCTTTATAAAATAATATTTAGATAATTGTGAAACTCTGAAAGCTGCATAAAAACTAGCCTTTTTGAATTTCATTTTTGTTTCTCTTCTTACCAGGTTTTGAATTTTTATATTCACTTTGCATAAAAATCTTGATACTAAACTTAATGCGTGTTTAAAATTGTTTTTTGCAAAACATATATAACAATTTACTTAAATTTATACCAAATTAAAAAGTATAAAAAAAAACTACATTAACTAAATTAAATACAAATATAATATAAACCAGAAAGCGTAAAATATAAGAGAGAATTTTCATACACACCTTAACAGACAGAAATAATATTTCCTTATCTCTGTCTGCTTACAAAATACTATTATACAATAATTAAAATTTATTTTAATTTCTTTAAAGATTCTGCCTTAATGTGATGGTTTTAATACCATTATACAGATTACTATATATCTGCCTATAGCTAATATATACTTAATATAAAAATATTATTGTTAATTATTAATTTTCTTTTAATATAGTAATATTATATCCTTTATTATACAATAATTCAATATATTTTTTAATTTACTTATTTATTTCTTTAATAGTTTACTTTTATTACATACTTTTACAGTAAAAATTGCATATTTTTCTTAATAGTAGATTTAATATTAAATGTTATTATCTTATAATATAAACTCTATCTATTTCATATTTTTAAATATCATTGATATCTAACATATGTTCAGTAGATACATATTTCTTTTTGCGCCCCCAAAAAAAACATTTAACTGAACCACTACCGTCTTTAGTTGATAGTGGTTCAGTTAAATGTTTTTTATAAGAACTATCTCCAGCAATTTTTAAATCACAAAATAATTTATGTGAATCATATCTTTTATCATAATATGCACTTAACATCTGCGTTGTATATGATTTGCCAAACCTTCTTGGCCTGCTGGCACAGACCAGTTTATCTCTTGTACCAAGTGTTTTATTAATATAGGCAATAAGACCTGATTTATCCACATAAAGCCCTTTGCGTATAGCAGCAAACCCATCATTTCCAATATTTATATACATTCCCATATATCTGTGCTCCTGTTTATAATTATATTTAAAACAGTATAACATAAATATTAACTTTTGCAAAAAGAAACCTTTACATTTCCAGTTCCAACTTCTTTAAAATATGGTATTTTAATTCTTTGTTATAAGAAAATAAACATCCACTCCCCAGCTGTCGTCCTTATTTTCTTCATATGCATCCTGGACAAGTTCTGTAATATTTACATTCTCTTGGAAACAGCCTACAGGTGTTGCTGTAATACCAGCATTTTCCACATCTTTAAAATATAGCCTTAACTGCCCGTCACTAAATAAATATAATTCCCCTGCTTTAACCTGTAATATTTCCTTTTCATCATCCCTCGTATAACTGCCTCTTATATTCTGTGCTACATAACCATCTTCTTCCTCATAAGTATATGTTGGAAAACGCATTTCTTCTTCAGAAAGATATCCCAAAATTGTCTCTGTAGCTGCATTATTATACATATCAATATTATAAGACTTGTCATTAACCAGTCCTATTTTAGCTGATACTGCACTGCTTAATACATCACCACTATTCTGGCTGCTTTCTTCTTTATTATCTTCTTCCTTGTCAATGCTGCCGCCCGGATTAATAACTTCTTCTGGTGGCTCTTCCACTTTTCTTTCACTATTACTGCAGCCTGCCAGGCATATACACACAACAAATCCTAACAATATTTTCATAATATTTCTTTCCATAATAATCCTCCACTTATTCTTCACTTTGTCCAATCAGGTTTATAATATTTACATCTTTAAGTTTTTTTGAATACAGCCATGCAAAACAAAAGAATGTTAATGGAACTAAAACCAGCGGGATAATATTCCCTGTTATTCCAGTTACTGTACTAAATTCTCCAATACCAAATAAACGGGACAGCCTGCCAGTTATCCTGCTGCTAAACAATGCTGATAAAATACTTCCTGCTGCTGCACCAGCACCTGGCACAGCAAAGAAACGCATTGCAAATGACATTCTTAACTTTATATTTGTAATCCCAAGGCTTCTGTAAACTGCCAGGTCTGCCACTTCTTTAACAGGAAAATTTATCTCTATTAATATTCCTGTAGAATCTACCATTCCATTTGCAAAAATACTTGTTACAATCCCGCAAGGCAATATGCCTGAAACAGTCCCCATTATTACACCGCCTCCATAAAGCAGTAAATAAACTATTTGTATCACTTTTGAAGAAAGTCCTGTAGTTTTTAATAATGCCATATCCTTTTTTTCTTGTGAAATTACCATTTCTAAACTATGACATGTTATAACCATACATATAAGAAAAAGCATTATTGAAAAAAACACCATAAACCCAGCTAATATATTCTGTAATAAAACCATATAATTTAATATGGACTCCTTCTTATATGTAAATTCTGTATATCTTAAAAGACTTGTTTCCTCTATTAATTTCTGGTAAAATCCTGAATCATTAAGGAGACTGTTATCCTGCTTTAAAATATGGAACATTGCACCAGTCCTTGCAAGGGTATCATTACCAGATGTACTTTTAATGTCCTGTTGTATTTCCTCAAAATCATTACGGCTTATAATAAAACTTTTCATATCAATCATGGAACTTCCCATAAAAGCATCTTCAAAAAAACCGGCTATTTTAAATGTTCTTTTTCCATTATTCCTCAAAATTCCAAAAGTAATATTATCCCCAATATCTATATTATATAACTGCCGGATTGCAGGAGATACATAAACAGTCCCATCCTCTGCCTGCCTCCCTTTATACCTTTTATTATTACTATCAATAAAACAATATGGATATATATCTTCATAGACCATTAACTGTCCTTCATTATCAGAATAATTTCCACCTGCTTCATATCCTGCATAAATAATATTTTGCACTGTAACCTTTTTAACATCCTGGACTTTACTTATATCACCAGGTAATTCCTTTGGATAATTACTGGCCCATACTGTAAAACTGCCAAAACCTAAACGGTCCATTTCCTTTTCTATAGAATTTCTTCCACTTCTATATAAAATAGTTTATGAAACCAGGCATAATACCATTACAGACATTATAAAAAATATTGAAACTACAGGAAATCTTTGTTTCCTCCATGCTGCTTTTAATAATATTTTATATTTAACCATAAAATTTCCTGCCTCCTACCATTTTAACTTTTCAAGAAAACCCGAAAGCAGTTTTTCACGTTCTTTATCCTTCTCATGGTAGTCTGGCAAAGACAATTCTTAAACTATTGCACCATCTTCTATATAAATAATATGGTTTCCCCTAATGGCAGCTTCTTTATCATGGGTAACAAGAATTATGCCCTGCCCCTCATTATGTAATTCCGTAAATAAATCTAAAACTTCTTTTGTATTTGATTTATTCAAAGCACCCGTTGGTTCATCCGCAAATAAAATACATGGTTTGCCAATAACTGCCCTGGCAACTGCTGCTCTTTGGGCTTCCCCTCCAGAAACTTCTGACGGAAGATGGTCTTTTACAGATAAAATCCTCATTTTTTCTAAAAGCCTTTCCGTTTCTTCCCTTGCTTCTTTTTCTGTTATAAAAGTATTTACAAGACCTGCCATAAGGATATTTTCATATATTGAAAGGCTGCTTACAAGATTTATTTTCTGGAATACAAACCCAAATTCACTGCCACGTATTAGAGCTAGTTCTTTTTCTGGCAACCCTGAAATATTCCTGCCTTTAAAAACCACTTTCCCGCCTGACAGCTGGTCCATACCACTAAGCATATACAAAAGTGTAGACTTGCCAGAGCCAGAAGCCCCCATAATTACTGTGAAACTACCTTTATAAATATTAATATCCACCCCATTCAAAACTGTATTTTCCCCATAAGTTTTAACTATATTTTTTCCAGATAATATTATATTGTTATCCTTCATCGCTTTTTTCCACCTTTGCAATCATATAATCCAGGCAAAGAAGCTGTCTTCTTTTATACTGCAGTTTTTCATTTTGTATGCCTTTACATCTGCACAAAATTCTTTCCTGCCCTTTTTTATTTCCTGTATTCTGGCAATCTATATACTGGCATATCTGTACATGTCCTGCACCTGATTCTGATAAAATTTTTATTATATCCATTCCAAACCACCCCTTATTTAACAATTTCCTGTTATTTCCCATCTGCAAAAAAACACCTTCTGGCAATGCGGCGTTATACCAGCATCTGTGTAATAAAAAGATAACTTAAAATTAGTTTTTTCTTGTAAAATAATAAATAGTTATGTAAAATAGTATATTATAAAATGGAGGTATACCAATGATTGAAACACGCCTTTTACAATATTTCCTGGCAATAGCAGAAGAACAAAGCATTACAAGGGCAGCAAATTACCTGCATATCACCCAGCCAGCCCTCTCCAGGCAGATGATGGACTTAGAAGAATAGTTAGGCAAGAAACTGTTTATCCGTGGCAAAAAGAAAATTACCCTTACTGAAGACGGACTATATTTAAGAAGCTGTGCCCAGGAAATCATTTCCCTTATTGACAAAACCGAAAGCGGTTTCAGGGAAAATGAACAGAACATTTCTGGCGATATACATATTGGATGCGGAGAATACCAGAGTTCCTATGTAATTATGGAAATTATACACGATATTATAAATAATTATCCTGATATACACTTCCACTTTTTCAGCAGCAATGCCGATGCAATTATTGAACGCCTGGACAAAGGCCTGCTTGACATTGGAATACTGCTTGAACCAGAAACCAGCCAGCGTTATGATTACCAGAAACTTAACCTTAAAGAAACATGGGGTATACTTATGCAAAATAATTCCCCTCTTGCACAAAAAGAAAAACTGGTATTTAAAGACATGTCTGGTATCCCTATGATTATACCAAACCAGACATCTAACAGCAGGCGTTTTGAGCAATTATTTGCAGAACATAATCTTTCTCTTGATGTAGTTTCCACTTATAACCTGATTTTCAATGCAAGGCTTATGGTACAGGCGGGAATTGGATATGCATTATGTATAGGCGGGCTTGTTCCTGCAAGTACAGAACACAACCTGGTATTCCGGCCATTTGAACCACTTGTTACATCGAATTTATATCTTTTTACTAAGAAATACCAGGTATTCTCAAAAGCTGCCAAATTGTTTATCTCAAGACTTGGACAGGAACTTCTGTAAAGGTTCTGTGTTATTTAAGGAGTTAAATACTGCCAGTGTATAAATACATAAAAACCATATAATTTACCAGCCTGGACTTATAAATAAAAAACCGGATTACGTATATAATCTTAATTACTTTTTATTATCATGGCAACACCAAATACCAGCATAAAACTTCCTAGTACAATATTCATAACTTTGTATATTTTATTTGTAATCCGGTTCCTGAAAATTGCCACAGCACCTGCCAGTATTATCCACCAGCAAAGAGTCCCCGCTAATATGCCAGCAAGAAGACTTATGCTTTTCTGTATGCTTAAATTTCCATTAATTCCAAATGTAGTAAAAGCAATTATAAAAGATAAAATTGTTGCTGGATTCATAATTGCTGCCCCAAATGATGACAGAAAACAAAATGCCAGGTTTCCTTTTACTTTATTGTCTATCTCTGGTTTTTGTTTATTTTTTAGTATAGATATGCCTAATATTATTATTAAAAAACCACCTGGTACTTGTATATAAAACTGGTATTTTGTTATAAAGTCTGGAATTATGGTAATGCCAAATACACCAGCACATCCATATATCAAATCCGCTGCTGATGAACCTATGCCTGTAATTATACCTGCAGTAAATCCTCTTTCCACAGTTCTTTGTATAGTTAATGCACCTATAGCTCCTGCAGGCACCCCAAATATTAATCCAATTAACATTCCTTTTATAAATAATATGAATATCATATGGTACTGCCTCTTGCCAGTTGTTCCAGTAATTCAATTTTACTTTGTATTTCATGTATTTCACAAAGCAGTTTTTTACGGTGTGTTTCTAATATATACAATTCTTCTTTTTTATTATGTTTCTTTTTACATTCACAAAAACATAGCACATCTTCTTCACTGCATCCTGCATCCCTCATATTTTGTACAAACGACTCTATATTATCTGTATGGAACATTACACTGCACACTCCATCTTTACTGTTTCTGGAATATCCAGAACTCCACGTAATATAATCTGTCCAGTACATTCCATAACCGGTTCATCCCATATTTCCTCACCCAGGCTGTCCACAATAATAGTTCCAGACTTTGGATTTTTTATAGATTGAATATATCCGTTTATCTCTGCTTCTACCTCTGAATATTCAAATGCAAGGTCTGTATTTTCCATAGTACAGTTTATTAACTTAAGGTTTTTGCAATAACAAAGTGGCTGTGTCCCTGTAATTTTGCAGTTAACCAAGGTAAGCCCTTCCGAAAACCATCCAAGATATTCACCTTTCACAACACTATCTTTTACTATTACATTTTTACTATGCCAGAATGCATCTTTTGTATCAAGCACACTATTAGAAATTTCCAGGTTCTCCATATACTGGAATGAATATTTTCCAGACATTTTTACATTGTCAAGAATAACATCTTTACTATCCATAAATAAATATTCTGATATAATCTCTGTATCTTTAAGAGTAATTTTCTGTGATTTCCAGCCAAACTCCTGGGAATTTATCTTACAGCCAGAAATAGAAATATTATTACATTCCCTTACTGCTTTAATCCCTCCTAACACAGAATTTATAATCTCTGCATCACTTGAATACCATATGGCTGCCCTTGTTAATTCATCCATTGTTACATCTTCTAATGAGAATTTCCTTACATGCCACAATGGATAACGCAATGAGAAACTACAATTTTTAACATTTACATCCCTTGCCTCTTTTAATACTGATTCACCATCTGCTTCCCCTGCAAATATGCAATTAATTATATCTGCATTTTTTAAATTATATAAAGCTCTTTCTTCATCATATTGTTTATAATTTATTATCTGTCTCATAATAATCCTCCTTCAATTATAATTAAACGTTTCTTTCCTGTATTTATATCTGGTGGAATACTTTTTACAAAAAATATATCATACGATATATTGCCAAGCCCTTTTTCATGTAATACCGCATCCAGGTTTCTTTTAAGTTCTTTCCTTAATTTTATTTTAGAAACAGTATTTTTTATTTCTGCTATTACCTGGAATTCATGCTTTGACTTTTGTATAAACTGGTAATCCAGCAATCCATCTATACAAAATCCCTCTACTGATAATGGATGTATAAATTCTTTAGTCTTGTCTTCTTTCATAAACCACATTACATCTTCATTCCTGCAAAGGAGCACATCTGCATTTGTAAAACAACAGCCAGGGCTTCTTTCCCTTAAACTTATCTTATCAGATATATGGTAACGGATAAGAGGCTGTGTATAATTATAAAGACACGTTATATACATTTCACCATCAATTACTTCTACTATATTTAAGTCATCAAATAAGTACATTCCATCTGTTGCATTTCCTTCTACTCCTAATGCCAGTGATTCACTTGCACCATAGAAATTAATGACAGGACACTTAAATGTACTTTCCAGGAAAGCCCTTAGTCCAGGTGCAAGTGGTTCACCACATGAAATTACTCTTTTAATGCAACAGCCAGCTGTTTCTTCTGCAAGCATCTTAATAGCAGAAGGATATCCAATAATAATATCTGGTGCAAATTCTTTTACTATTCCCTCCCATTTTGCAACTGGTGTGTTAATATCCAGAAACAATTGTGGTATTCCAAGACCCTGTATGCCATCACTGACAGCCATCGCTCCGCCATACCTTCCATCTGTTGCTGCTATGTAAAGAACTCTTGGTTTATTTTTTAGGAATTTTAATATATCCTTTATTCCCAGGCCCCATAATGCCCCTCTGGTAATTCCTGTAAGCATCTGTTCCCAGGCTTTACTGTTATATACAAAATATCTTGGCTTACCCGTACTTCCTGATGAATGTACTATATGAAATCCACCATTAAAAATTTCATCTTTTTTATTATTCTGGTCAAATTCAATTAATGCTTTCTGTGTTATTCTTTTATCTGTAACTACTTTATCAAAATTTTCCATAAGTATTTCTTTATTTATAACTGGAAATTCCTTAAGAGGGACAGAATTTATATTTTTGTTTGTAATTCCTGCTTTTTCAAATGCCTCTTTATAATACACAGAATTATTGTAAGCATGAAGAAGAATTTTTCTTAATTTCTTCTGCTGTAACCTTTGTATCTGGCCTTTAGTTTTACTTTCATTTCTTTTTAAATTCCATAATGAAAATATCATTCCTGCATATCCCATCTTTCCCTCCTCCTTTTATCTTTCTAAACGTAATAAAAATTCCTTATTATAATTTTCACGATGGTAATAAGCAGCTGTAAGTGCTGTCTGGTCAAATACCACACTCCACTCTGTAGATTCAAATTCCCCAAAGTTCCCTTTACTTACACTGCTTAATGTATCTTTAACCTGGCCTGCATCCATTAAAGAATTTTCTTCTAAAGCTTTTTCTAATATATTAAATCTTGTATGTGACTGTTCTGTCCCAATTCCGTTTTTTTCACCTTCTGCAAGATAATAATTTGTAAGAACAGGGGTTTCTGTTATTTCCATTTCATTATTTACATATTCCACTGTAACACTTTTCCCTGTAATATCTGCAACTGCCAGATGTACCATATAGTCCATTGACGCATGGAAATCATATTGTTTTAACAATTCTATTGCTTCATCTGTTGTAGATGCTTTATTTAATAACATACGGACTGCTGTTGTCGTTGTAATATCTGGTTTATCTGTATCCTGGGATATAGTATCTGCATCTTGTATCATATTTACAGCTACACACAGCCCCTTTTCATTCATTCCGTCTAATGGTGCATAGAGTGCTGCAACTGTTAAAGTTTCATCACTAAGAAAATTTGATACTGGTCCTGCACCTTGCTTAATAAAATCAAGGTTTACTGTTGAAAATGAAGCATATCCACTATCTGGATAAGAAATTACTACCATAGCTTCACATTGGTCCCAGTCAAAATTCCTTCCAAAATAATAACCACCTTCTTTATTTTCTACAGATATTGTACTGCATCCAAATGCAGGTCCTTCAAATAATAAATTATCCGCTTCACTAATTAATGTACTTGTAAGATACTTTAAAACACCGGAATCTGATTCTGCACCGCCCTGTTCCAGGAAACTGTCAAATCCATAATTTCCATTAAAACTTACAACTGAAAATCCCTGTTCTAATTCTGTAATTGTATTATCTGTTGTAATATATTCCTTTCCTGTTTCTTCCTGAATTTCCACATTATACACATAATCTTTATCTACATTATTATTTCCACATCCAGTTATAATACATAATAGTATGGCAGCAGCTGTCCAAACTCTTACTTTCTTCATAACATCCCCTTCTTTCTTAGAAGTTTCTTTTAACCAGGCTAACAGTGCTATTTACATACCTTTGAGATATTTGCTTTATGGGTACATTTTACTTCCTGTTACAAAGAATAGCAAATACCTATATTGAATACATTATTATAACTTTTATGTATATCTCTATAATATAAAATATTTTTGAGTCACGTCCATTTCATAAATTCCAATAATTTCTATTTAACGTGAGTCCGGCAAAATAAAAATCCATAAGCATAGTTCTATGGTATAATTTAATTGACCATTAAAAAGATTACCAAAGGAGAACAAGCTTATGGATGATTTAATTATATTGGTATTTTATGAAATTGACAACTTTTGTAAGAAATTTATTCCTTATATGGAATAACACGGACGTGATTTTTTAGTTTCCCCATTTTTTAAAATATACAAAGATTATATTACTCTGGCAAAATACCTGTGTACTAAAAAAATGGGGAACCTCAAATAAAATATTAGTTTGTTTCCATAATTACCAACTAAAATTCAAACTTCTGTACCAGGTCATTTAATGATATTGTCTGGTTGGCAAGTTGTTCAGATGTTGCATATGTTTCCTGTGATACTGCAGAGTTATCATTTACACCTTGTGCTATTCCATCAATACCTGTACGGATTTTTTCTATATTATCTGCCTGGTCTGCTGCATTTCCAGCAACTTCCCTTATCATACGGTTTACATGGTCTACTGCATTTACAGATTCCTCCAGTGATTCCATAACATCAGCAGCAATATCATTACCTTTATTAATCTCTTCCATTGAAACACCAATAAGTTCCCTTGTCATATTAGCAGCCTTTGAACTTTCCAGCGCAAGTTTTCCTATTTCATCAGCCACAACAGCAAAGCCCTTGCCGGACTCACCTGCACGTGCTGCCTCTATAGATGCATTAAGTGATAACAGATTTGTCTGTTCAGCAATCTCTTCTATAGTCTGTATAATCCCCACAACCTGCTGTGATGTTTTATGAATGCCATCCATTGCATTCATCATTAATTTCATCTTGTCTTTGTTATCTTCCATCATTGTTGTTACTTTTACAGTAGCTTTTGCGGAAGCTTCAGCATCTTTGCGGCTCTTCTGTACCTGCTCTGTAACTGTATTAGCTGCTGCTGCCAGCTCCTGTACTGCCTCAGCCTGTACCTGTGCACTCTCTGCAATCATCTGCGAAGCATCGGAAAGCTCTGACGCACCTATAGAAACCTGTTCCGAACTTTCGCTTATACCTTTCATCAAATTAGTCATAGAAGAAGAAATATTAAGAAGTGCTTTCTTAATCTTCTGGAATTCACCTGCATAATCATTTTTAAGCTCTATTCCAAGTTTACCGTCTGAAATATGCGACAATACATCTGCTGTTTCATCTATATATACAATATACTCTTTCAGCCTTGTCACAGTCTTTCCAATAGATGCTCCAAGTTCACCGATTTCGTCCTCTGATGTTATCCCAATATGTACATCAAGGTTCCCATCAGCAAGCTGTTGTGCTGTATGGTTCAGGTCCATAATAGGCTTTGACAGGCTTGCAGCACTTTTCTTAATACTAAATGCTATCATTACTATACCAATAATAAATATGGCGGCCAGTGCTGCCATTATTCCAAACAATAGTGAATAATATTCCATAAATGGCATATTGCTTGTTACCGTATAACCTGTATTTCCAACATTCTGCACTGCCCCGTATTTTGTAACACCGCCCACTTTATATTTAAGGAACTGTTCATCTCCTGAATCCATTGCATCTAATACATTTTGTGATACTCCTGCATCTTTTAAATTTTTCTGTTTTAAATCCTCTTGTGGGTGATATATAATAATCCCGTCAGAAGATGTAAGAAAAATATACCCCTTTTTGCCTATTTTATATGTGTCCATAACATCTGTAAGACGTTCCAGTGAAATATCAACACCTGCTGCTCCTGATATTTCTTTGCCAGCACTATCATAAACAGGTGTAATTACACTTATAATCACCTTATCTGTAGCTGGGTCTGTATATGGTTCTGTAAGAACCGTCTGCTTCCCGCCAATGCAGTCCTCATACCATACACGTGTTGTAATATCCCATTCCGGTCCTGATGTAAAGCCATCTGATTGTGTAATTGTACTTGTATCAAGGTCTGCAATCCATGTTGCCATAATATTTTTGGAATCAGTTTCTACAACATTTATTAAATTCTGCCTTACTGTTTCCATTTTGTCTGTATCCAGAATACTATCTCCAGGCTTTGTCTCTGAAAGTACATATCTTATCTCTGGATTTATTGCCAGCTGCTCTGAAGTTTTGGTATACTGCATAAAGAAACCTTCTATCCTGTCTGCTGCTGATGCAGACTGGAGCTCCAGTTCTGTTTCTTTAGAGCTTGTAACCAGCCAGCGTACCAAAAAAACAGAAACAACTGCTACAATTAAAAATACTAGTAAAACGCTTCTCCCCACCTGGAACATAATTTCGTCCGCTATACGTCTTTTTGAATGTGCTTTTTTCGTTTTCTTCCCCAATAAAAACCCCTCTTTCTTTATTAAATATGGTAATTTTATTTTACTACTTTTTTCTTAATAATACAAGCAGATTACAATGTCTTCATATTTATTCCAATATTATTATACTAAGGTAAAAAGCAGGCAGCCTTGTATATTTAAATGTATTTGCCAGACACCGGACTGGCTTCTCAGACGGCTGAACTGCAATAAACAGGTTTACAACATCATATTATATATACACTCCATATCAAATAATAAATTATATAATCTGGCTGCTTCCACTTCATTGTTGACAATGCCCTTTGGCTGCCATAAAATATTATAAAAAGAAGAAAGGATAAAATGCAGACATATATTTTATATACTTTGTGTCTGTGCCCCAGATAAAATGCAGGCATTCCTGCCTGGGGCTTGGTAAATATTATGAAACAAAAAATAGAACTTGGAAAAACACAGGAACTTGTTGTCACTAAGAAAACTGATTTTGGTGTATATTTAAACACTCCTGATGGTAAAGAAAATGAAAAAATCCTTCTTCCTAAATCACAGGTACCAGAAGGAACAGAACTTAAAGATGTATTAAATGTATTTGTATATAAAGATTCAGAGGACAGGCCTGTTGCAACTATGCTTGAACCAGATATTGAACTTGGTGGTGTTGCACGTTTATATGTAAAAGAGGTTACACGTATCGGGGCATTTCTTGAATGGGGACTTGCCAAAGATTTACTGCTTCCCTTTAAAGAACAGCTGTATGAAGTAAAGACAGGTGACGCTGTATTAGTTACTCTTTACCTTGACAAAAGTGAAAGGCTTTGTGCATCCATGAAAGTATATGAACATCTGCGTTGTGATTCACCTTACAACAAAGATGATGAAGTTGACGGAAGGGTATATGAAACCAGCTCCAACTTTGGTGTATTTATAGCTGTTGATGACAAATATTCAGCATTGCTGCCTAAGAAAGAAGTCTTTGAAACATACCGTATCAACCAGCCTGTCCATGCAAGGGTTACACAGGTGCTTGAAGATGGGAAGCTTTCATTAAGTGTCAAAAAGAAAATACCAGAACAGATGAATGAGGATGCCAGCTTTATACTAAGCTGCCTTGAAAATTCACAAGGCTTTTTGCCATTTAATGATAAAAGCTCACCAGATGATATAAAACAGCGCTTCCATATGAGCAAAAATGCTTTTAAACGTGCTATTGGACATCTTCTTAAAGAAAAATTCATAACTATTGAAAAAGACGGAATCCATATTATATAAAAACAACAGCTTTAAGAAAGCAGGGTATATTTAATATATCCTGCTTCAGTTAATCCATCCCGTCTTATTCTATAAACTCACCAAACTGCCTGAATCTTTTATACCTTCTGCCAAGCAGCCCTTCTATAGAAAGCCCCCTTAATTCTGGAAGTGTTTCCCTTAATGCAAGCTTTATCTGGTCTGTTGTGTATTGCAGGTTATTCTCAATGCCTTCTTTAGGTTCATAGAAAATCCTGTCAACAATATGGTCTTTCATAAGGTCTTTAGCAGTCATTTTCATAAGCGCTGCTGCTTCATCAACCCTTGAAGAATCCCTCCAAAGTATACTTGCAAAACCTTCTGGTGAAAGCACAGAAAACATTCCATTCTCTAACATCCACACAGTATCTGCAACTGCAAGTGCAAGAGCACCACCACTTCCGCCTTCACCCGTGAAAATGCTTATTACTGGTGTCCTTAAGTTTGACATCTCTTTAAGATTTCTAGCTATAGCTTCACCCTGGCCTCTTTCCTCTGCACCTATACCCGGATATGCCCCTGCTGTATTTATAAAAGTAATTACAGGACGGTTAAACTTCTCTGCCTGTTTCATAAGACGCAGTGCCTTGCGGTATCCCTCAGGGTCCGGCTGCCCAAAATTACATTTTACATTTTCATCAAGGTCATGTCCTTTCTGGATTCCAATAACAGTTACTGGCACACCTTCAAAACTTGCGATACCGCCTACAACAGCCCCGTCATCTGCATAAAGCCTGTCACCATGGAATTCCAGGAAATCCTCAAAAATTTCTCCTATAAACTCTTTTGTATTAGGCCTGGCAATTTTTCTGGCAATTGCTACCTTTTTCATTGTATCATCCATAATAATCCCCTATTCTTACCAAATTGCACAAATCCAGGTACAAACACAAATAGCTGCCTTAAGTGTAATGATAATTATTACCAGCCTGTAGTTTAATACCAGACTACTGTACAGCAAGACTAAATACTATGCAGCCTTAAAATAGTTGCAAGTTCGTCCCGCAGTTTTTCCCTGTGTACTATTTTATCTACAAATCCATGTTCCAGCTGGAACTCTGCACGCTGGAAGCCTTCTGGCAGCTTCTGGTGGATAGTCCCTTGTATAACCCTCTGCCCCGCAAAGCCAATAAGTGCCTTAGGTTCAGATAATATTATATCACCAAGCATTGCAAAACTTGCTGTAACGCCACCAGTAGTAGGGTCTGTAAGGACTGTCACATACAAAAGTTTAGCCTCATCATGCCTTGCAAGTGCTGATGACACCTTCGCCATCTGCATAAGGGACATAATGCCTTCCTGCATTCTTGCACCACCAGATGTTGTAAATATTATAAGCGGCAGCCTGTACTCTGTTGCATATTCAACAGCACGTGTAACTTTTTCACCAACTACCGAACCCATGCTTCCCATCATAAAATGGCTGTCCATTATAGCAAGGACTACTTCATAACCATCAATTTTGGCATGCCCTGTTACTACTGCTTCGGGTATTCCAGCCTTTTTCTGCGCCTTTTCAATAACCTCATCATAACCAGGGTATCTCATAGGGTTTTTAGGTTTCATGCCGCCATCAAGTTCTACAAAGCTCCCCTCATCACATGTAATTGCAATCCTCTCAGCAGGACTCATCCTGAAATGTGCCCCGCAGCTTGGGCATAATTTATATTCTGTAACTTCTTTTTTATAAATTATGGACTTGCAAGTATTGCATTTAATCCACATACCATCAGGTATAGATGGCTCATTCCGCCTTTTTCTACGGTCACTTTTCTTTTTATCATCATTTCCATCTAATGAAAAATAACTTTTTTTGCTAAATAAATTCACCGTATCATTCCTTCCTCTCTTCTAAAAAAGATTCTAAAAATGAAGTGTTAAAATTCCCCTTCTGATAATCCGGATTATTTAATATATTATTCTGGAATTCAATATTAGTATCAATTCCATCTATAATAAACTCATATAATGCACGTTTCATCTTTGAAATTGCCTCTGTCCTGTCTTTTCCATGTACAATTACCTTTGCTATCATAGAATCATAAAATGGCGGTATCTCATATCCTTCATATACTGCTGTATCTACACGCAGCCCTAAGCCTCCTGCTGGTATAAGCAGGTAATCTATAATCCCTGGACATGGTGCAAAGTTACGTGAAGGATTTTCTGCGTTAATCCTGCATTCTATAGAATGTCCCTTTATCTGTATATCTTCCTGCTTTAAAGAAAGTTTACTGCCATCAGCAATTTTAATCTGTTCTTTTACAATGTCAACGCCTGTAACCATCTCTGTAATTGGATGCTCTACCTGTATACGCGTATTCATCTCCATAAAGTAATAATCCTGTGACGCTTCATCATATAAAAACTCTATAGTACCTGCACTCTGGTATCCTGCTGCTTTTGCAGCAAGCACAGCAGAATGGCACATCTTTTCACGTATCTCCTGTGAAAGCACTGGACAAGGTGCTTCTTCAAGCACTTTCTGGTTTTTCCTCTGTAATGAACAATCTCTTTCACCAAGGTGTATAACATTTCCAAATGAATCACCAAGTATCTGCACTTCTACATGCCTTGCATTTTCAACCAGCTTCTCCATATACATATTGTCATCGCCAAATGCTTTGATTGTTTCACTTCTTGCAGATTCAAAAGCTTCTTCAAGGTCTTCTTTTGCACGGACTATCCTTATTCCTTTGCCACCACCGCCAGCGGATGCTTTAACTATTACAGGATATCCAAGCCTTCCAGCAACTTCATATGCCTGGCTTGCATCTTTGGTTACACCATCACTGCCAGGTATAACAGGGACACCTGCCTTTATCATCATATCCCTTGCATTAGATTTATTGCCAAGTGCATCTATTACTTTGGCAGATGGTCCTATAAACTTAATATTGCACTCTTCACACATAGCAGCAAATGTACTGTTTTCTGAAAGGAAGCCAAAACCTGGATGTATTGCCTGTACTTTTTTCTCAACAGCAGCGCTTATTATATTGGTGACATTCAGGTAACTATCTTGAACTTTGGCTGGACCAATACATACAGCATCATCTGCAAGCTGTGTATGTAATGCTTCCCTGTCAGGTTCAGAAAATACTGCCACGGTCTTAATACCCATTTCACGGCATGCCCTGATTATCCGGACTGCAATCTCCCCACGGTTGGCAATTAAAATCTTGTCAAACATAAACTCCTCCAATCAGGCTGCTGCAAGTACAGCAGCTAACCAATCATAAATACCAGTTCAGCCTGTGCTGCCACTTTATCACCAACATAAGCAACGCCCTGTCCAATACCTGCGTTTTTCTTTAACTTTTCAATCTTAACTTCCAGACGTAATGTATCACCTGGAACTATCTTTTTCTTAAATTTAGCATTTTTAATACCACCAAAATACGCCGTCTTTCCTTTAAAATCTTCCATTGAAAGAATAGCAACAGCGCCTGCCTGTGCCATCGCTTCAACCACAAGCACACCTGGCATAACTGGTTCACTTGGAAAATGCCCTGCAAAAAAAGGTTCATTATATGTCACGTTCTTAATAGCTGTAACAGATTCACCTTCCTTTATTTCCTCTATCCTGTCAATAAGAAGAAACGGCTGCCTGTGTGGAATTATTTCCATTATTTCTTTTATATCCATTGCCATAATGCTCCCCCTCTAAACAAGCCTGAAAAGCGGGGCTCCATATTCTACAAACTGCCCGTCTTCAACAAAGATTTCTACAATCTTTCCATTCTCTTCACTTGCAACTTCATTCATAAATTTCATAGCTTCAATAATACATACAATATCACCTTTTGAAACTGTATCACCTACATTTACATAAGGAGGTTGCTCTGGTGAGGCACTCTGGTAAAATGTACCAACAATAGGTGATTTTATAATCTTGCCGCCCTCTGTACCCTCTCCAGCATTTTTTTCATTTTCATCTGCTGGCAGTGCACCAAGAAGATTGTCTATTTCCTCTTCTGTCAGGCTTTCCTTTTCATAAGAAACGTCACTGGCAGGTGCAGCTGTTTTTCCTGCTACAAATACAGATTCTGGCCCATGCTGCTGTCCAAACTCTCTTGGCATAGCAGGTATAGCTGGTGCCATAGGTGCTGTCCTTCCCCTGTTAAGGCGTACAATAGCATTATCAAGCTGTACTTCCATATCATTAAGGTCTGTCTTTTCAAATATGGCAATAAGTTCTTTTACTTCTCCAAACTGCATAATTCCATCCCCTTTTCTCTAACTATTCCATTTCTTAAAGCAAAGTACACCATTATGGCCGCCAAAACCAAATGTATTTGACAATGCATAGCAGGCATTATCAACTTTTCTTCCAACATTTGGGATATAATCAAGGTCACATTCTTCATCAGGATTATGGTAATTAATTGTAGGAGGCAGGAAACCTTCCTCAAGGGCTTTTAAACAGACAATAGATTCCACTGCCCCTGCTGCGCCAAGCAGATGCCCTGTCATGGACTTAGTTGAACTTATAGGTGTTTTATATGCTTCGCTGCCAAACGCAAGCTTTATTGCCGCTGTTTCAGATGCCTCATTAGCATGTGTACTTGTTCCATGTGCATTAATATATGATACATCTGCTGGTGTTATTCCAGCCTCCTCCATTGCAGCCTTCATAGCCCTTGCTGCGCCTGAACCATCAGGTGAAGGTGCTGTCATATGATATGCATCACAGGTTGAACCAAAACCAGCTATCTCTCCATATATATGTGCATTACGTGCAAGTGCATGTTCTAGTTCTTCAAGAATAAGTATGCCTGCACCATCACCCATAACAAAGCCATCCCTTTCCTTGTCAAAAGGCTTACATGCATCCAGAGGGTCTTCATTAGTTGAAAGTGCAGTAAGGTTAGTAAAACCAGCAATGCCTATTTCACATAAAGAAGCTTCTGCACCTCCTGCTATACATATATCAAGATACCCATGTTTTATATCACGGAATGCTGTACCGATTGAATGTGTACTTGTAGAACATGCTGTAACTATATTTTCACATTCACCCTTTGCACCATACTGTATAGCAATATTACCTGCTGCCATATTTCCAATTGTCATAGGTATAAAAAGTGGTGACACCCTTGACGGGCCTTTCTCATTAAGACGTATAACCTGCTCCTGCATAGTCATAAGACCGCCAATTCCAGAACCTACAATAACACCTGTCTTTAAGGCATCCTCTTCTGTAATTTCAAGCCCGCTGTCTTCCATAGCCTGTGCTGCTGCTGCCATTGCGTAAACTGAATATAAATCATTTCTTTTTATATCCTTCTTGCCCATATACTTTCCAGCATCAAATCCTTTAACCTCTGCACCAATTTTTACCTTGTAATCTGTTGTGTCAAACTTTGTAATCCTGCCTATTCCGCATACACCATTCTTAATTCCATCCCAGAATGAAGCAACAGTGCTTCCTAACGGGGTAACTGCACCCATTCCTGTAATAACACATCTTCTAGACATATAAAACCTCGTTTCTGCGCTGATTTGTATTGCAGGCAGGATTTGTGTTAAACAGCGCATACACAAAATCCCACCCTTTACCAACTACCCATAAAGGCGGGAACTACCCAAGCCTTGTATATCTTACATAACCATGCCACCGTCTACATTAAGCACCTGGCCTGTAATATATGTGTTTTTAGCCAGAAAGACTGCAGCAGCAGCGATATCATCCACTGTGCCATAGCGTTTAAGCGGAATAGCCTTTAACATCTCCTGTTTAGTTTCTTCAGCAAGTACATCTGTCATATCAGTTTCTACAAAACCAGGGGCAATGGCATTACATGTAATACCTCTCTGTGCAAGTTCCTTGGCAGCAGATTTTGTAAGGCCTATTATGCCTGCTTTTGACGCAGCATAATTTGCCTGCCCAATATTACCTGTCACACCTACTACTGATGCCATATTAATAATTGCACCGCTGCGCTGTTTAAGCATAAGGCTGCTTGCATGGCGCACCATATTAAATGTCCCTTTAAGGTTTGTATTTATAACCTGGTCAAACTGTTCCTCTGACATACGCATAAGAAGCATGTCCCTTGTTATACCTGCATTATTTACAAGTATATCAAGAGTCCCAAACTCCTTCTTTATATCCTTTACAAGCTGTGCTGCAAAGCCAAAGTCTGCAACATCCCCCTGTACAGGCATGCACCTGGTGCCATATCCTTCTATCTCATTAATTGTATCATCTGATACTGAACTATGGTAATTAAGTACAATATTACAGCCTTCCTTTGCAAATGCAATGGCAACAGCCTTGCCTATGCCTTTCGCTGCACCTGTAACTACTGCTGTCTTTCCTTTTAACATATTACTAGACCATCTCTTTCCCTGTATACAACCTTACAGTTATAAAACTACGCTGATGCATTAAGCTTATCTAATGCTTTCTCCAGCGTAGATGTATCTTCAACATTTACATTTACCACACCTTTTAAAATACGTTTAACAAAACCACATAAAGTCTTTCCTGGACCTAATTCAATAAATGTATCTGCACCCTTTTCATTCATATTACGGACTATCTGTTCCCATCTTACAGGACAGCATATCTGCTTTGTAAGAATTGGTATAATATCATCCTCTGACTGCACTATTTCTGCATTTACATTAGTAAATACAGGTATCTTCATAGGTGAAATTGTTATTTTCTTAAGCTCTTCACCTAGTTTCTCTGCTGCCGGCTTAAGAAGTTCTGTATGGAATGGCCCGCTTACTTTAAGCTTCACTGCCATTTTTGCTCCTTTTTCTTTGGCAAGCTCTGCCGCCCTTGCTGCTGCTTCTGCCTTCCCTGCAATAACAACCTGCCCAGGTGCATTATAATTTGCAGGTATTGCCAGTCCAAGCCCCTCTTCTACAGCCTTCCTGCAGGCTTCTTCTACTAACTCTGTATCTAATCCTATAATGGCATACATAGCACCCTCACCATTAGGGACTGCTTCTGCCATAAACTTTCCTCTCTTCTGGACAAGGGCAACTGCTTCTTCAAAATCCATAGCACCACTTGCTACATATGCAGAATACTCCCCAAGGCTTAAGCCTGCCGCCATATCAGCACGCACACCGCGTTCTTCAATAACCTTAAGGGCTGCAATGCTCATAACCAGTATTGCTGGCTGTGCAAACTCTGTCATCCCAAGCTTTTCTTCATTATTAAAACATATATCCTTTATAGAATAACCAAGCACTTCATCTGCCCTGTCAAATACTTCTTTTGCAACTGTATAATTATTATACAAATCTTTCCCCATACCAGCATATTGTGCACCCTGGCCACTGAACATAAAGACAGTTTTCATCTAAACCCTCCAATATTATGGAATTGTCCGGCATGCACCGGAAAAATTACCGGTACCGCCAGACAACTGTATTTCTTAATTCTTATGACTTTCAACAAAATCAACTGCATCTTTTACAGTAACAATAGCTTCTGGATCTTCTACAGATATATCAAATTCATCTTCAATATCATTGATAATCTGGAACAGGTCTAAAGAATCTGCATCTAAATCTTCTTTTACATTAGTTTCAAGAGTAATTTCGCTTTCATCCTTGCCTGTCTGCTCTGCTATAATCTCCCTGATTTTCTCAAATACCATAATTTTTTCCTCCTAAAATATAAATTTATTAATATATGTTTATATACACTGCATGCAGATTATGCCGCCGCAGTAATACATACTACCATGAAACAAGCATAGTCCCCCAGGTCATACCACCGCCAAAACCTGTCAGCAGTATTTTATCCCCTCTCTTAACCAGCCCTTTTTCATTAAGCTCATTAAGCGCCATTGGAATACTTGCTGATGAAGTATTGCCATACCTGTCCATATTCATATAAAACTTTTCATATGGAATCTTAAGTTTATTAGAAATAACCTCTACAATCCTTACATTTGCCTGGTGTGGCACAACATATGCGATTTCATCCGGGCTTACACCTGCACTGGCAAGAACCCTTTCTACACTTTTTACTACTGATTTGGTAGCAAATTTAAAAACTTCCCTGCCATTCATATTAACATACCACAATGGGTCTGTACCACTTTCATTTCCATTAAATGCATTAGAACAGCTTGTGTACCCTTCTGTAAGTATATCATATAATTCACCTTTTGTGCCAATTTCTTCCTTTATTATGCCATCTGTTTCAGATTTCTCAACAAATGCACCGCCAGCCCCGTCACCAAAAAGTACACAGGTAGACCTGTCAGACCAGTCAACAATTTTTGAAAGTGTTTCTGCCCCTATTACGATTGCATTATTATATACACCTGTCCTTATGTATTTATCAGCAATACTTAAGGCAAACATAAAACCACTGCATGCAGCAGCAATATCAAATGCAACTGCATTTACTGCACCTATTTCTTTCTGTATCATACATCCCAGGGAAGGAGTCCCATAATCTGGTGTTACTGATGCTACAATTATTAAATCTACTGACTCCGCTTCCACACCTGCCCTTTCAAGAAGCTGCTTCGCTGTATTTACCGCAAGTACAGATGTATTCTCTCCTGATGATACATGTCTCTCTTTAATCCCTGTACGCTGTGTAATCCACTCATCACTTGTATCAACTATCTTTGCCAGGTCATTATTTGTTATAACCTGTCCAGGGGCATATGCACCTGTAGCAATTATTCTTGTTGTCATAATGTGTTACTCCTATCCATAATTTATCTACATCTGTGAATCCGTCAGTATTAATCATAAAACTGTGCAACAAAGCTGTCAAGATTTGATAGGATTTTTACCAATATCTCCATATCATCATTATCCAGGTCTTTAACCAAAGCATCTGTAAGGGCAACATGGAACTTCTCATGTATATGATACACTTCTTTGCCCTGTTTAGTCAAACCAACTCTTACAACTCTTCTGTCTTTTTCGCTTTTAAACCTCTGGACATACCCTTTTTTGACAAGATTACTCACAGCAACCGTCAGTGTCCCTACTGTTATATGCAACGCTTTTGCAACTTCACCCATACTTTTAAGCGTACCAGTCCCAATGGCAGCAATTGTATGGACTTCTGTCATTGACAGCTTTTCTTTATATTCATTTGAAACCGAAGCAGCTTCAGCACGGATAATATTATCAAAAATCCCTGTTAATTCTGCATTTATAATATCTAAAGCCTTATCCATCAATTTTACCTGATAATTATTGTATTTGTCTAAGGCAGGTCTGCCTTAATCATATTTTGTATATCAAAATATTTTATAAACAAGGAAAGTATATTCTATAAATATAGTGTTCGTCAACCGTACATTTATTGTAATTTCGCATATATTTTCCTGAAATTTTTGTGCATAATTACAAAGAGAACCATATAATAATACATTCATGGCTGGCATGCAGCCCATCTTAAGAATATATCAATATGGTTCTCCAGCATTTTATCAGTCTTCTTCCTTGTCTGCTGCGAGCTGCTCCTCTCTTTGCCTTTTAAGAAGCTCAAGAGTTGCAAGAAGCACATCATCTTCCCATGGCTTAGGTATAAGGTATTTTACACCTATCGCCCTTACTTCTTCAAGAGTGCCTGAATCACACAATGAACTTAACATAAGAATTGTTACGCCAGGGTCTTTTTCTTTTAATATCTGTGCTGTTTCCAGACCATCAATGCCTGGCATAATAATATCCAGAATAATTATATCAGGACGGAGTTCCTCATACATCTTTATTCCTTCTTCTCCATTCTTTGCATAACCTATAACTTCATATCCATTTTCTTCAACAATATCTTTAATCTGTTTAGAAGCAAATGGTGAATCATCCACTACTACAATAGTTGTCTTACCCATTTGTCACCCTCCTTTAATCACAACGTCCATTAATAATAAACTGTTACCCTTAAAACCCCGATATCAGTTTCATAATATAATACAATATGTTTAGATTTTCTATCTTTCTCCCTGATTGTTTCACCTTTCTTTAAGAATACAGGTACAGTCAGCTTTGATGAACCCCCTATCTTATTGCTGATATTTGACAGTGCAAAACCACAGACAATATTTATATATTCATTAATATAAAGCAGCTTTTCATCATCAGAAGCAGGCTCCCCGCTATTCATAACATATATAATATGTTCATAAACATCGGATGAAATTTCACAGACAACCAGAGAATTAAACTTTCCTTTTGTATATACTGAACCGGTATAACTATCTTCTCCGTTTAGATCCCTGTTAACATTCCTCTTTAAATTCAACGAAGCTATTTTCTTAGATACCGATACGAAAGCACAATCGAAAATCTCATCTACCTCCATATCTGTCACTAGGCTCCCTCCTTTAACTGCAGACATTAATTGCCCAGAAACCTCATCTTTGCTCCCGCTGATTTCTTATCCTTTTGCGGTGCAGTAGTAACATATAAATTATTCAGTGTATTTGCCATACTCTTTTTACACTCTGGACAAAAACGGCCTGTAAGTATTGGTCTCCCACATTTTTCACAATCAATTGAAACCCCGGAATCTTTAGTAAAGCACAGCCTCTCCTGACGTATCCACTTTTTTATCTGCTGGATTGGAATATCCATATCTTCTGCAACTGTTGGCATACTTGCACCAGGATGGTCATATATATACTGCCTCACCTCCAGAAACTTTTCTTCCATCTGCTTTTCGCAGGCAGGACATACTGGATTGCCCGTATAGTCAAACAGATTTCCACACTTCTTACAATTTCTAACATCCATGTTAATACCTCCTCTTCTTTAATATCCTTTTCCTATACAAGTACATAAAAAGTAAACCTCTTTAATATTTGCACGTTTTAGTACAAAAGAACATTCCTCAATGGTACTGCCTGTTGTGTATATATCATCAATTATTATAACACATTTAATATTCTGATACAACTCCCTGCTTTCCTTAACCACCTCAAATGCACCTGATAAATTAAGTTTTCTTTCTTTATCAGACAAGTTTTTCTGTGGGACTGTATCTTTTGTACGCACTACCATGTTATGTATAACTTGTATCCCCATAAGTTCCCCCAGCAGGCCTGCTATTATTCCTGACTGGTTAAAACCTCTTTTAAGCCTTCTCTTCCCATGTATTGGTACAGGTATAAATGCATCTGGGGATATGCTTTCTATCCAGCTGCCATACAGTTCTGCTGCCTTACTGGCATAGAAACCTGCATATCCTGTCCTTCCCGCATATTTAAATTGTGCAACTGACTGCTGCATGCAGCTGTTATATACAAATACTGCCCTGCCACATTCAAAAGAAGTTTCCTTCCCCTGGCAGTCAAGGCACAATTCTGTATCCTGCCTGACAGGCTTTCCACATTTCATACAAAAAGGAGCTTTTACATATTCTGCCTTTCCTGTACATTCCATGCATGTACTAATGCCACTTCCAGTATACATTACTTTGCCACACAAAGGGCATCTGCCGGGATAAACAATTCCTGCAATATTTTTTAGCAGTCCTTTGCCACATTTAGTTATATCCTTTAGTATCATTTTCCTCCATTTCAACTATGCGCTGGCACAAACCGGAGTAACGTTTCTGTTCGTTGACATTTTTTATCATCTGGTATATTACTGCTGAACTTCCAACAAGTGTTACACACTTTTTGGCACGTGTAACAGCTGTATAAAGCAGGTTTCTGTTCAGAAGCATCCTGGGGCCTCCAAGAACCGGGATTATTACAGCAGGATACTCACTTCCTTGTGATTTGTGTATTGTAACCGCATACGCCAGTTCCATTTCATCCATTTCAGAGAAACCATACCTGGCAGTCTTTCCTTCTTCAAATTCAACAACAACCATTTCCTCTATATCAAGTATACTTTTGATTATCCCTATATCCCCGTTAAAGACTCCCATTCCCTCCTCATACACATTACCATAATTATTTTCTTTAGTCCACTTAATCTGGTAATTATTTTTAACTTGCATCACTTTATCGTTTTCCCGGAAAAGAATACCATGGAATTCTCTCTCATTCTTATCTGGTGATTTCATGTTCATATACCCTTGAAGTACTTTATTCAGGTTCTCCACCCCAAGCACCCCTTTCCTCATAGGTACAAGCACCTGTATATCATATGAAGATGCGTTTACATATGGAGGAAGGTTCTTCATTATAAGCTGGATTACAACATTCATTACATCCTGTGGGTTATCCCTTTCAAGGTGGAAGAAATCCATATTTTTATTATCAAGGCTTATCTGCATGCCTGCATTAATTTTATGGGCATTAGTTACAATTTCACTCTCTGCTGCCTGCCGGAATATATGGTCCAGCCTGGTTACATTGCAAAATCCTGACTGTATCATATCTTTTAATACATTACCTGGCCCTACAGAAGGCAGCTGGTTTACATCACCTGCCATTATAAGGCGTGTACCTGGTACAAGCGCTTTTAAAAGTGCATGGAGCAGATATATGTCAACCATAGAAAATTCATCTACTATAACAGCGTCCGCTTCCAGCGGCTGTGATTCATTTATTTTAAAATCTATATTGCCATTATCCTCACCCATGCCGCTGTTTATTTCCAGAAGCCTGTGTATTGTCTGTGCTTCCCTGCCAGAAGTTTCAGACATTCTCTTAGCTGCCCTTCCTGTAGGGGCCGCCAGAAGTATTTCAAGCCCTTCCTCTTCCAGAAGACTGATAATTATATTTATTGTAGTCGTCTTGCCAGTACCAGGCCCACCTGTTATTACCAGCACACCATTCATTGCTGCCTGTAAAGCAGCCTGTTCCTGCAGGCTGTCAAGAATTATATCCTGCTGCCTGCCAATCTGTAATACTTTCTTCTGGATACTGGCCTTATTAACAGGAAATGTTATATCCAGGTCAAGCAGCATCCTTGCACAGTTTAATTCCATATAATAAAGCCTGCTTGTGTACAGCCTTCTTTCACCACCAGTTTCCTGTATAATAATTTCCTTATTCATAGACATTAAATCTATTTCTTTGGAAACTATATCTTTATCCAGCATAAGTATCCCAGAAGCTGTTTCTATAAGTTCATCTTCTGGAAGATAACAGTGCCCCTGGTTCCCAGCCTGCTGTAATGCATACATAATCCCCGCCTGTACCCTGGACTGTGAATCTTTACCAAAACCTGCTCTCTGGGCAATAGCATCTGCAAGCTTAAAACCTATCCCAGAAATATCTTCTGCAAGCTTATATGGATTCTTCTTAAGCACTTCATAAACATTATCTTTATAATATTTATATATCTTTACAGACATATTCATGCTTATTCCATAATCCTGCAAAAACATCATAGCCTGGCGCATCTGTCTTTTTTCTGAAAACTGCCCTGCAATGCTTACAGCCATCTTCATGCTGATACCTTTAACTTCCGCAAGCCTTTCAGGTTCTTTCTCAATTATATCAAAAGTATTGGCAGCAAACCTTCTTACTATCCTTGCAGCAAGTGCAGGCCCTATACCCTTTATTGCACCTGAACCAAGATATTTCTCAACCGCAATTTCACTATCAGGCTGTTTTTCTTTATAACTTTCAACTTGTATCTGCGGGCCATAACTTTTATGGATTACTTCTTTTCCCTGTACTACAAGGTATTCCCCCTCTGATACAAATGAAAAACAGCCTACACAGCACACTTCACTGTCCTCTCCTTCATCCGTTGAAGGGTTAACCAGATACAGCACTGTATAACCATTCTCTTCATTTCTGAAAGTAATACGGTCAACATATCCTTCGGCCTCTTTCATCACAAAACAGTCCTTTCTGTACAAAACAGCCTTACATGCAGCAGGCACAGTATTTAATAATTTGTCGGAATACCAGCTTCACATTCTGGAACAATGCCTGCATAATCCCAAAAAGACCACTGCGGTATATGCAGCGGCCCTTTTTACTTAATCCATATTAACAGTTATCTATAAAGTTTTACAAATACTACTGCAGATTATATTGTGTCTTCATAGAATCATACAACTGCTGTGCCAGGCCTAATCCACCACCGTCAACAACCGCATCAGCATATGTTTCATTGAGCATATTACTAAAATACTGCATATATTCGCCTTTTTCATCTTCATTCTCAAGTGACTTCTTAGCTTCTTCAAGCATTTTCTGTACAAAATATGATTCAAAATCCTTGCAGACTTCCATAAGTTCATCTTCCTTACTTGAAGAACCTATACTGCCAAGCTTATCCTTAAGGGATGAACCTGAAACAGAATTTATATTACTATAATATGTATCATATATTGATGATGTATCTAATACAGATGCCATATACCCACCTTGCCTTTCTACAATTACAGACTATTATAATTATATACTATCCTCTAAGGTTATTTGCCTGCTGGAGCATTTCATCAGAAGCCTGTATTGCCTTTGAGTTCATCTCATATGCACGCTGTGTAACAATCATGTCAACCATTTCATCTACTGCCTGCACAGTTGAATGTTCAAGGTAGCCATGCTTCACAATACTTCTTCTAAGGGCAGCATCTATTCCTTCAATCCTTGCTGCACCTGATGCAACTGATTCTGCAAGGTAACTGTCACCTATCTTATCCAGGCCGGAAGGATTGTTAAACTGTGCCATTCCTATTGAAATATTCATTGGTACTGGATTGCCGTCAGCACCTACATAATTTATATTGCCATAGTTGTCAAAATACAGTTTAGTAGTATCAATATCTGCATTAAATGTAATAGGATTGCCATTAGTATCAAGTATTGAGTAACCATCTGCTGTAGTAAGGTTCAATCCGTTAGAACCTATTGCCATAATAAAATGTCCGTTTCTTGTATATGCTGTAGAGCCGTCTGGCATCTCAACCATAAAGAACCCTTTCCCCTGTATACCAAAATCAAAATCACCATCACTGTCAATAAGTTCCCCATTATCAACATATGATGTTGATATTGCAGAAACCTTTACACCAAGCCCGACCTGCGCACCAATAGGCTTTGTAACACCATTGGTATCGTTAGTCTTTTCTTGTATGGTCTGGTATAAAAGTGACTGGAACTCTGTTGTTTCCCTTCTGTAGCCAGTTGTATTAATATTGGCCAGATTGTTTGATATAGTATCAAGACTTGTCTGCTGGGCTTTCATGCCTGTTGCAGCAGTCCAAAGCGACCTCATCATAATTTATAACCATCCTTTCCTGTTATACCTGTAAACAGGATATTAATTATACCTTACCAACATCACTTACTGCCTTGCCAATAAGGGTATCCTGTGTCTGTATCATCTTCTGGTTAGCTTCATATGCACGTGTTATTGTAATCATTGACACCATCTGGTCAATTACATTTACATTAGACTGTTCTGTAAATCCCTGCAGCATGCTTGCATCAGAAGCCATCTCAGTTGCACCATCAACTGGCCTGTACATATTTTCACCATAAAGCTCAAGATAATCATAATCAGTAAAGTCTGAAAGTGCTATTGTATCTACAAGCACACCATCTGCATAAATATTACCGTTATTTTTTATTGCAATCTCTGCTGCATCTGTTGGAATCTGTATATCACCGCCTGCACCCTGGATATGGTTGCCATCACAGTCAACCAGGTATCCTTCCCTTGTAACTGTAAACTTGCCATTGCGCGTATACATTGTTTCCTCTTCACCATTAGCAAATGCTACTTTTACTGCAAAAAAGCCATTGCCTTCAATAGCAATATCATATGTATTGCCAGTTTCCCTTAAAGACCCCTGTCCCCAGTCCATATAGGTTTCACCTATCTTGACACCAAGGTTCATATTACCTATTGCCTGGTCCACATATTCATTAGAACCATCCCTTATTTTATATGCCATCATATCTTTAAAAGACTGGCTTGTCACGTTCTGGGTTTTATATCCTATTGTTGCGGAATTAGCCAGGTTGTTTGAAATAACATCCAGCCTTTTCTGTTCATTAACCATGCCTGTATATGCAGTGTATAACCCTCTAACCATCTGTTTTCCCCTTCCATTTAAAACGTAATGCCATAAAATGGCATATATGCAGCAATTATGCACTACCTTAGTTATATCGTCATAATACCATAAAAACATTAGCCCATATCCAGATAACATTCGTTACATGCCGTGGCTGTTTTTATTCATTGTCATCACGCTTGCCACTTAAAAACTCAACAAACTTTCCAGTTCCTACTGCAACTGCTGTCATAGGGTCTTCTGCTGTCATTGTAGTAATTCCTGTCTTTTCTTCAATAAGTTCTTCTAATCCATATAACAAACTGCCGCCACCTGTAAGCACAATCCCCCTGTCTGCAACATCTGCTGCAAGTTCTGGAGGTGTCTTTTCAAGAACAGCATGGACAGCTTCAACTATCTGTGAAGTTATCTCTTTTAACGCATCTAATGTTTCATCAGAAGTAACTGTTATGGTCTTTGGAAGACCTGTAACAAGGTTACGTCCCCTTACATCCATAGTTTCAACTTCTGGCCGTTTATATGCTGAACCAATTTTAATCTTTATATCTTCTGCTGTCCTTTCACCTATAAGGAGATTGTGTGTTTTACGCATATAACGTACAATAGCTTCATCAAAATCATCACCTGCAACTTTAATAGAGGTGCTTACTACTGTACCACCAAGCGAAATTACTGCTATATCAGCAGTACCGCCTCCTATATCAACAATCATATTGCCACATGGCCTTGCAATATCAATACCTGCACCAATAGCAGCTGCTATTGGCTCTTCTATAATTGCCACTTCCCTTGCACCTGCTTCATATGTTGCGTCTTCTACAGCTTTTTTCTCAACCTCAGTAACCCCGCTTGGCACACATACACTTATACGTGGTTTCCTGAAACGTGTTTTGCCGCATGACTTCTGGATAAAGTAGCGTAACATCTTTTCCGTTACAGTATAATCGGAGATAACACCCTGGCGTAACGGACGTACTGCAACAATATTGCCTGGTGTACGTCCAAGCATAAGCCTTGCATCCTCTCCAATTGCCTTAATCTTATTTGTATCACGGTCAAATGCAACCACGGAAGGCTCCCTTAAAACTACGCCTTTACCCTTTATATATACAAGTACATTAGCTGTACCCAGATCAATTCCGATATCACTGCCTACCATTTATTTTCTCCTTTCAACGCAACTTACTATTCTATTTTTTCCAAAGTTAAACTAAATTAAACATACACTTTAACATTATATACCATTTACCATAAATTTGAAAGCGGATTTTAAATTTTGTATACTTTTACATTACAAGCAGGCTTTGACTAAACCTGCTATATGCATTATAATAAAAAAGCAAGTGCCAGCACACTCACTTCTTGCAAGAATTGCAAAGCAATACTTGCTGGCTCACTTTAAATTTATAGCAATTTCCTATTAACATAATAATATACCTATGCCATACACAGGACAGATTGGAGTTTTATATGACAGATATTAAGAAATTAAATTATGAATTATCATCAATAAGCAGGTACGCTGGTCTGCTTTATTCAAAGTATACACTGCTTATACTGCTTGCCATAATATATTACCCAATGCGTATAACACCTGCATATATATTTATAGCAGCAATTTTAACCCCGGTAGTGCCCAGAATAGTTTCTGCCTCACAGCCGCAAGCCAAAGACAAAACGGATAATTTTACCCTTGCATATACAGCAGGCAGGTACCACTTTACCACAGAAAATTATAAATACGAAAAACTGGGCAGTTCTTTTACACTTATACTGCTTCTGTTGTGGCATATCAAAGTATACTACCACAGCACATACAGCCTTCCTTTTAAATTAGCTCCTTCATTAATAATTATTGTATACATATTAGTAAGGATAATTACAGGAATTATTATTAAATATAAAATTAAGTATAATTTTATGCATCTTAATATCTGAACACAAAAGATGGCAAGATAAACTATTAATTATTTATCTTACCATCTTTTTATGTCATTTTTATATATTATATATTACTTTTTTATTACTTTTTATTAAAATTAGTTACTATCTACACCATATTGCACATATGAGCACCTTAAAACCCAGAAGTACACAAAATTACTGGATGCGTATAGTAACTAAAACCTTCACCAGCATGCTTATATAAAAATATTATTACATACTTATGCCAGCATGTGCTGTGGAAGCACTTATGCTTTTATTAATACTATCTTCAATTCCATTTATGTAACTGTCAAAGTTAAATTCCACTGCTGACGGAGCCTGTGCTGCCACATTAATCCCTGCCATGCTCTTTTTAGCCTGTCCTGTCTTAGAAGAAGAAAGAGCCTGCGCTGCCGCTGAAGACTTGTCAACGAAATAATCATATATCTCTTGTACAGTTTTATATGAATTAGTTGAAGATTCCCCTGCTTCATCTGCTTTTTCAAGTGCCTCTGAAAGCTTGCCTGCCATATCTGCTGCCTGGCTTGTTTCAGAATTAAGGTACATTTTCAATATAGATGAAAAGCTGGAAATTGTGCCTAGTGGACTTATACCTCCATCTGACATCCCAAGTGAAGAACCTAAAAGTGATGTTAGTCCTTGTGTACCAATCTGTGAACCTAAAAGTGATGCCATGCCCAATGAAGAATATCCTGAACTTATTGCATTTACAATGCCTGACATTCCATTTATGCCAGAAGAATCTGATGAATTACCTGATAATGCATTAAGCATTGTGCTTGTTGAATTGTTATTTATCATCCACTGGTAATACAGGTCTTTTTCACTAAGGGAAGATAGTGCACTAATTGCTGGAAAACCTGCCATATATAACACCTCCATCAAAATTAAATTAAAACTTTGGATATATATTAACACAAACCAGGGTAAATTCCAAGAAAAATTAGTTACAAGGCACATCCATTTCATAAAGCTTGCAATGTCATTTAGTTAAGGGTATCTTCTATAAATGACAGACTTATGAATGTTTGAAAATTAAATATTCATACGTTATGTGGCTCTGGCAATTCCAAATGTTTTACCACAAGCAGCACGCTTGCGCTTGGATGGGATACGCAGTGGTGCATAAAATCTGAAAAAACCAGATTTAAGCACCAGCGTCCCCATAACAGCTGCTTTTTGGTAAAACATTTGGAACTTGCCAGAGTAATATAGTCTTTGTGGAATTTTAATTTTCAAACATTAATAAGTCCTTTATTTATTAGGTTTTGTTTAACTAAATGATATTGTACCTGAATATATACACAATAGTACAAAAATTTTCGTTTATCCTTTGAATGTGCCAGTACACAAGTTTCCTTATGCCAGCTGCCAGAATATTCCACAAAAGTGGACAATAAAAATTACTCAAATTTTCTTATTTGTCTTAATTCTTATATAGTGGTATACTGTATATAATTCTGATGGCATCCAATGAAAGGTATGGTATATATTATGGAGAAAAAAAATAAAATAAATAACCTGGTTTTTAACATTGAACAGCCACTTATATTTAACTGGACAGGCAAATTTGAAGCCCCTTATGCAAGCTGGAGCCATCTTACCCGTACTTTATATGATTATGAACTTATGTTTGTTACAAAAGGCACTTTATACATAATGGCAGATAACGACCAGTATGAAATATCAGAAGGTGAATATATTATAATGCCCCCTCTTGTACAACAGCATGGATGGAAACAGTCAGATTGTGCTTTTTACTGGCTTCATTTTGCACAAAATGAAGGTGAAATTATGTTTTATAATACTGACGAATGTACTTCCAAAGAATACCGTATATGTGCCAATGGCCAATGCAGGACAAGATACCTTTTCCTGCCAATGTCAGGCACAGTTCCATCTCCTGAAAGAATGGTTATATTATTTAAGCAGCTCCAGGATGCCGAAAAACGTTACCATAATAAAAGTTATGACGACTTTTATGTAACATCAATACTTCTTGAACTTAAAAGCCAGCTTTCCCCCAGCCAGGGCACAGCATCCGGAACTAAAAACAATACACTTTGTGACAATATAAAAGATTATATACACTGGCATTTATGTGAACCTGTTACTGTTGCAGAAATAGCAGCTTACTATGGATATAATGCACGTTATCTTACTACTCTTTTTAAGGAAGTTACAGGAAATTCTATTAAAGATTATATAACCAGCATTAAAATAGAACAGGCTAAAGCACTTCTTACCAGTACTGGCAACCCTGTTTCACAGATTGGCTACAGCCTGGGTTTCCAGGACAACCATAACTTCTCCAAATATTTTAAAAAGGCAACTGGGTTTACACCATCTGGGTACAGGACAGAATTTAATAAAAATATGGTTTTCCACCAGTAAGGCATACTCTCATCTGCAGTCAAGTATTTTAAACTGTATATTACCATACATTTCATTAATATCTGGTATATATAATATATCTATAACCTGGCCACACATACCATTTTTCATTAATTCCCATGTTTCCTTGCCATATCTTTCAATTACTGCCCTGCCAACACACTTTTCTGCATTAAAATCAACGGCATCAAACATATTACCTTCATCTTCAAGTTTAAGACGTGCAATCTGGTTCTCCCTGCCACACATATATAAAGACTTTATTATTACCCCACGCTTTGCAAAGACAGCTCTTTCATTAGCTTCACCAAATGGTTCAAGCCATTTAAGCTGTGTAACAAGTTCTTTACTTATACCAGCAAGCTTTGCTTCCATATCAAACCTTACACTTTCAACCAGCTCATCAGGGGTAAGACGGCACTGGTTATTTAAAGTCTCACGGAACTTGTCCAGGTTCTCTTCTGGAAGAGAAAAACCTGCTGCCATTGCATGTCCTCCAAACTCAGTTAAAATATTCTGGCATTTCATAAGTTCTGCCTGCATATGGTATCCAGGTATAGACCTTCCAGAACCTTTAAGCCCTTTTTCACCCTTTGTCAGTATATAAGAAGGCCTGTAATACTTTTCACGTACCCTGCCTGCTACAATCCCTGCCACACTTTCATGGCAGTCTTTAAGATAGACAACAATCACTGGCTGGTTCTGCAGGTCCATTTGTGAAGCCTGCTTGTCTGCTTCCTCTTCTGCCTTTTCTGTCATTGCTTTTCTTTCTTCATTAAACATTACAAGCTCACTTGCACGTTTCTGTGCTGCCACTTCATCTTCTTCAAGCAGAAGTTCCATTCCCATTGAAGCATCTGCAAGCCTTCCTGCTGCATTTATACATGGACCTGCCCGGAAACCTATATTTCCAGAATTAACCTTATCCCCAATCTGCAGTTCATCTAACAATGCCCTCATGCCAGTATTTTTCATAATACTTCTGTCAGAAAGCATTTTTAAGCCATTGCTTACAATAATCCTGTTCTCATCTACCAGCGGGACCACATCACATATTGTAGCTATTGCGGCAAATGGCAGCAATTCTTCGATATAACTGTTATCATTATTTTGTCCAAATATATAACTAAAAATTTTATATACAACACCTGCCCCACACAACTGTTTAAATGGATAGCCACATCCATCCTGTTTAGGATTTACAACAGCATCCGCCTCTGGAATAATTCCAGCACCATCTTCTGATGGCACTTCATGGTGGTCTGTAAGAATATATGTAATTCCAAGTTCTTTTGCACGCAAAGCAGCATCTGGTGCAGATATCCCATTATCACATGTAATAACCATGCCAGCCCCGTCAGAATATGCTTCATCCACCATATAACTGCGTATTCCATAGCCATCTTTTACACGGTGTGGAATCCTGTAACTAACATCACCGCCAAGCAATGTAATTCCCCTGGTTAATATATATGAAGACATAACCCCGTCAACATCATAATCACCAATAACCCTTATTTTAACCCCTTTTTTAATAGCATCAGACAACAGTGTCCCAGCCTCTTCCACACCCTTCATAAGAGCAGGATTATACATTAAACCAATATCAGGAAACAAATATTTATCCATAGCTTCCCATGTATACAATCCCCTTTTTACAAGAATTTCTGCAAATATCTCTGATATATTATACCGTGATGCAATTTTACCAAGGTCCGCACCACATCTCTTACTTACCCAGCGCTTCAAATTTCCATCTCCTGTCCTGATACTGTCCATAGAGCAGACAATAACCATTTCTCTTTTCTATTTCCATACATTATAACACAATTATTCCAAGTTTTGTTAAAATCTGCTATACTATTATAAAACTAAAATATTATTAAGGAGATATATAATGAACTGGATAAAATACCAGATACACACCACAACAAACTACGCAGATACTATTGGCGGAATTATCTGTGAACTTGGTATTAATGGATATGAAGTTACAGACCATGTACCATTATCTGAAAAAGAAGAAAAACAAATGTATACAGATATTCCTGCTGATATGGGTTTTAATGATGGTTCTTCAATACTTACATTTTATACAGAAGCACCTGGCAATGATAACAGCAGTTTTTTCAGCACGGGTTCTTCCTTACGTGATGAACGTCTTGTCCAGGCAGAAATAATTAATCCAGACAGGCTTATAGAGAAAATTAAAAACCGCATTAGTGAATTACAGGAATTTATGCCTGTAACAATGCCACACATTGAATATTCAATAGAAGATGATAATAACTGGAAAGACAAATGGAAAGAAAACTTTAAACCATTCAGGATTGCAGATGACATTATAATCAAGCCCACATGGGAAAATATACCAGATGATGCAAACCAGGACGATATTATAATAGAAATTGACCCTGGTTCTGCATTTGGCACAGGCACACACGCAACCACCAGGCTGTGCCTTCTCTCCTTGCGTAACTATATAAAACCTGGCACAACAATACTGGACGCTGGATGCGGCAGTGGCATACTTGCAATAAGTGCATTATTATGTGGTGCCCAGTCTGCGTTCTGCCTTGATATTGACCCAGCAGCAGTCAATGCCACTATAGAAAATGCCGCCATCAACAATATAAGTCCAGACAGGATAACTGCACTAAAAGCAAATATCCTGGAAGATGGTATTATTATAAAAAACGCAATTGATGGATATTGTGACATAGCAGTTGCCAATATACTTGCAGATGTAATAATTCCTTTGTCTGCACATATAAGCCAGTATATAAAAAACAATGGTCTTTTTATATCTTCTGGAATACTTGCAGAAAAAGCAGACAGCGTAGAAGAAGCACTTATTAAAAACAACTTTAAAATACTAAAGAAAAATACACTTGATGAGTGGGTATCATTTGCTGCCCAGAAAATATTTTAATACAGCAAGTTAATTATTTTACACTTAGCAGCTATTGGAAAACGCAATGTCATTTAGCCCAGCAAAACCTAAAAATAAAGGGCTTATTGATGTTTGAAAATTAAAATTATACAAAGATTATATTACTCTGGTAAAATTTTGGAATTGCCAGAGCCATATAACTTATGAAATATTTAATTTTTAAGCAGTCATAACCCTGCCATTTACAAATGAATTGCTGGACTAAATAACATTGCCATATATTAAAAAATGGGCGGCACCAATGTGCCAGCCCGCCTTATAAAAATATTACATTATTTCTCAGCTGTTTTTCATACTTACAGCTTTGTTCTTTACTGTTTCCTTGTTTTTCCCAGAAGCCTTCTTAATTGCATACCAGAGTGTACCTGTTATACATACAGAAGAATAAGCACCACATATAATACCTGCAAGAAGAGGTATAGCAAAATCCCTTACAGACTCTACTCCAAGGATAGCAAGCATAACTACCATAAAGAAAGTAGTAAGTGATGTATTTATGCTTCGTGTCAGTGTCTGTGTAATACTATCATTAACTATGCCTTCAAGCGCTTCACTGCTTGTACGTGTTCCAAGATTTTCACGTATACGGTCAAATATTACGATTGTAGCATTAATTGAATAACCAACTATTGTAAGCATACATGCAATAAATGTATTACCAACAGAAATTCTTACAGCAGCATAAACAAGAAGTACACATATTACATCATGCAAAAGAGCAAGTACAGCACTTCCTGCAAAAATAATATCCTTAAACCTGAACCATATATATATAAGCATACATATTGCTGCTATAATTACAGCTATAACTGCATCTGACTTCATTTCATCAGAAACAGAAGCACTTATACTCTGTATCTGTATACTATCCTCTTCAATACTATATTTTGAAGAAATTGCAGATGTCAGGTTCTTACGCTGTTCCTCTGAAAGTTCAACTGTCTTAACTGTAAGCTCATTAGAACCTGCAACCTCTGCTATAACAACATCATTAGAACCACTTTCTTCCATAAAGAGGTTTTCTATTTCTTTTTTAAAATCTGCATCTATCTTCTGGCTGTCACTAAATGGTATATCATAAGTTGTACCACCCATAAAATCAAGGCCATAATTAAGGATATGCCCGTCCCTTGCATTATTGGCTACAAGCATAACTACACATGCTGCTATCATAACACCAGAAATGGCAAAAAATTTACCTTTATTTCCAGTAAAGTTAATCTGCTTCCTTTCTTTTTCAACGCCAAAATATTTTACATCATCTACTCCTAATGCGTACATTGCATTAAGAATAATTTTTGTAATAACAAGAGATGTGAACATTGAAAGGATAATACCCATTGCAAGTGTAGTTGCAAATCCCTTTACAGTACCAGAACCCTTAATATATAAAACAACTGCCGCAATAAGGGTAGTTACATTACCATCTATAATAGCTGAAAGAGCTTTATCAAAACCAAGCTTTATACTTGCCTGTACTGACTTGCCCTTCCTAAGCTCTTCTTTAATACGGGTAAATATAATAACATTGGCATCAACAGCCATACCTATATTAAGTATAATACCAGCCACTCCAGGAAGTGTAAGGGTTATATTAAGTAAATTCAATGCCACAAGCATTACTACAAGGTAGAAAAGCAGTGCAATAGAAGCAGCAAGTCCTGGAAGCCTGTAGAACACAAGCATAAATAACACTACAAGGCCAAAACCAATAGCACCTGCAATAAGGCTTGTAGTAATAGCATCCTGTCCTAACTGTGCACCTACTACCTGTGACTGTATTTCCTTAAGTTCAACGGGAAGTGCGCCTATACGTATCATAGAAGCCAGTTCATCAGCTTCTGCATATGTCTTGAAACTTCCAGAAATAACAGCCTGTCCATTTGTTATCTCAGCCTGTACAGCTGGAGCGGACAGCACCTTGCCATCATATACTATATATATCTGCTTCCTTGAAGGATAAGCAGCCGCTGTTGCCTCTGCAAACTTCTTAGTTCCCTTTGCATTAAATGAAAGCTGTACCACATATTCTTTATTCTTAGTAATTTCATCCTGCTGTGTGCCTGCTTCTGCATTTTTTACATGCTTTCCAGAGCAGACCACTTTTGTATACTTTGGATTGCCATTATCATCAAATGTCATGTCATCTGCTGCAACAAAGTCAAGTGAACCTTCTTTACCAAGTGATTCAAGAACCTCATCTGCATTTTCAACTCCAGGTATATCAATAGAAATACGGTTATTTCCTTCCTGGACTACAGAAGACTCTGTACTATAAACTTCAGCACGGTCCTGCATCATAGCAATTGTATCACTCATCTCTGTATCAGTTGGGTTATCCTTGACAGCCTGGTACGTAATACTTACACCACCTGCCAAGTCAAGGCCAAGTTTAATGTTCTGGGCGCTGCCCCTGTGTGAGTCTGTAAAACCAACTAACGTTGTAAAAGCACACAATCCGGTTACTACAATAATAACCAATAGCTGCAACAGCCCCTTTTTCCTGTTATTCATGCTGCATATCTCCTTTTTTATATACTTCTTATGTGACAGTTTATCAAAAAACCACACTAGATGGCATTATAGCATAGTTGTTATATAATTTGCAAGTATTACACTATCATATAATCTCCAATTTTATCCAGTTAAACCTTTTTTCCCTTAAATATAAATCTATAATATTTTATTTTTTTCTTTGCCATACCATTTATTTCCACTAAAAGAAACACCCCATCTGCTTAACTACAGATGAAGTGTTTCCAAAAATATATACTGCTGGCTATCTTCCATTTGCATATACCTTTCCTGCTTCAGCTTTAATTCCATTATAATACAACAACTCATCAACTGTAACAAGCTGGTAACCCTCTTTCACAAGCTTTGGCACAAGCTTTTCTACAGCATCAGCAGTTGATGGATACAAATCATGCATAAGTACAATATCACCATCCTGGATAACCTTACACTCATTTAAAACAGACTTCTTATTCCTGCTCTTCCAGTCCTCTGTGTCAACACTCCAGTAAATCATAGGAACCTTTATAGAGCTGCGCATAGTATCATTAATGCTTCCTCCTGGTGGCCTTAAAGCAGAAAAACCACATCCAATAACATCTTTTATAACCTTTTTGCTTTTATCCAGCTCAGCCTTTATCTGCTTCTTACTAAGCTTTGTAAGGTTAGCATGGTTATAAGTATGGGTTGCTATCTCATTGCCTTGCTCATATGCCTGTTTTACCATATCTTCATATGATGGCACCCTGTTCCCTACAACAAAAAATGTTGCGCGTGCATCATATTTCTTAAGCACTTTTAAAATCCTGCTTGTAACAGGAGTGTACGGGCCATCGTCAAATGTAAGGGCAACCATAGGCTTATCAGGGTCAAGCCCGTCACGCAGCCACCTTTTCTTTCCAGATGCCATAGTTTCTTTAGCAGGTTCCTTTTCATTATCTTTGGAATCTTTTTTCTTCTCACGGCTGTCTTCTTTAACACCATCAGTTTTATCTGCATCCGTATCTGCTGCCGCAACATTCCCACTTCCGTCCTGCATATTTAAACCATTTAATTTAAATGCAAGGACCGCCAGGATAACAACAAGCACAACTGCTGTACTAAAAAGCACAACTTTGGTTCTCATCTCATTTTTTCTCTTTCTCTGGTTAATCATACTTCTTACCTGGAATGGCTCATTCCTAAAGCCATCAGTTCCATCTTTGATGTGCTTTTTCCTATAACCCATTTGTTATTCCCTCCAAATTTCTTATCTGTATTTTATTATTCCCAAAAAAACCTCTGGCCAATAACTATAATAACATATATCCTTTAATTATGTTTTAAAAATATATTACAAATATGTCATATTTTTATTAATGTTTAACAAAAATAAACAATATTAGAATTATTATACATAAATAAAAATTATGGTGCAAGCATCCCTCCAAACATTCCTGAAACTATGCATATCAATGCACCTGTTACAACCTCCTGGTTTACACCAGGCTTGTTCCCCATAATCCAGATACCTGCCAGCACTATAATTGCAAAATACATAATGCTTACAGCTATGCCCCACAGGAATTTATGCTGTCCAGCTTTCTTTCCTGCCACAAAACCGCCAATAAAATTTGATATTATGTAAACAGCAATAACACAGCCACTGACAGCGCCTGCCCCGGCTCCTGTCTTCCAGATAAATGCTGACATTATTGCAAGAAGCACTGCACTTAATATAAACATGCCTGCCAGCACTATACCATAGTTTACAAAATTTTTCTTCTCCATATAATCTTATTCTCCTGATAATTCTTATTATTCATATTTATACCTTTCTGGTACAAAATATGACTATTATGATATACTAGACCTGGCAGGGATTTTTTATAAATTTTTGCTTGTACTTCTTTAAGATTACAACACTTAGATAAAAAACAAAAGGAGGAAAGCCATAAAATTATGAAATATATTGATTTGCACACCCATTCCAATTATTCAGATGGCACATGCCCGCCATCTGTACTTGTTTCAAAAGCTGTAGAAAAAGGTCTTGCTGCCTTTGCACTGACTGACCACGACACAATAGCAGGAATAGAAGATGCTGTTAAGGCTGTAAAGGAACAGCAGGCACCAGTCCGGTTTATACCAGGTACAGAACTTTCTGCCGCATATAAAGACAAAGATATACATATTGTAGGACTTTTTATTAACCACCAGAACACGGCATTTAAAAATGCTGCAAGAATGATAATTAAAAGACGTGACGACCGCAATATGGAGATGGTAGAAAACCTTAGAAAAGCTGGAATACCAATTTCAATGGAAGCACTTATGGAAAACAACCCTGATACAGTTGTTACAAGAGCCCATTTTGCACGCTTCCTAGTTGACAATAAAATAACCGCAACACCTGCGGATGCTTTTAGAAAATACCTTGACACAGATACCCCTTATTATGTGCCACGTAAATACATAGAACCAGAAGAAGCAATCACTCTTATAAAAAATGCTGGCGGTGTACCTGTACTGGCACATCCGCTTCATTATAAACTAAGGGAGACAGAGCTTGAAAAGCTTGTAAGGCGCCTTGCCCTTGCAGGTCTTATGGGAATTGAAACCTTATATTCAAACCATACCAGACAAGATGAAATTTATGCCAAAAAACTGGCACAAAAGTTTAACCTGCTGCCAAGCGGGGGCTCCGATTTCCATGGAAGCAACAAACCTGCAATAGATATAGGAACTGGCAGGGGCAGCCTTGCAGTACCTTACTATTATCTTGAAAAACTTGCAGAAGCCTGCAATTACCCTCTTTAAATTTTAAATACAGATAAAAACAGCATAGCCAGGTTATCCCTGTTATGCTGTTTTTAATAAAATATTTTTTTATATTTTTAAATATTACAGTTTCCAGATATCGTTATTGTATTCTGCTATTGTCCTGTCTGATGAGAAGAATCCTGCCTTTGCAGTATTAACAAGCATCTTCTTTGCCCATCCCATCCTGTCAGAATAATCACCCATCATTTTATCTTTTACAGCGATATATTCCTTTATATCAAGAAGAGTCATAAACCAGTCTTTATTAACAATCTCTTTAAACAGGCGTCCAAGGTTTCCAGGGTCTCCAGCCAGAATAAGTTCTGGGCTGATAATAAAGTCAACAAGCTCTTTTACAAGAGAATCCTCTTCATATATTTTCCTTGATGAATAACCATTTGTATTATATAAGTTAATAACTTCATCACTTGACTTACCAAATATATAAATATTTTCACTGCCTACAAGGTCATTTATTTCTACATTAGCACCGTCCATTGTACCAAGTGTAACAGCCCCGTTAAGCATAAATTTCATATTGCCAGTACCACTTGCTTCCTTAGATGCAAGTGAAATCTGCTCTGAAATATCACATGCTGGAATAAGCTTTGCAGCTTTTGTAACGTTATAGTTTTCAACCATAACTACCTTTAAATAAGGGTTAACCTGTGGGTCATTCTCAATAACCTGCTGTAAACACAGTATAAGGTGGATAATATCTTTAGCAAGAATATATGCAGGGGCAGCCTTTGCACCAAATATCATAGTAATTGGTGTCTCTGGAAGCTTTCCAGACTTAATTTCTTTATACTTATAAATAAGGTAAAGTGCATTAAGCTGCTGGCGCTTGTACTCATGCAGACGCTTAACCTGTATATCAAATATAGAATCTTCTGGTATATCTATATTCTGTGTATCCTTCAGGTACTTCTTAAGCTGCTTCTTGTTATTATCCTTAATCTCTAACATTCTCTTAAGCACTGTTGTATCATCTTTATATTGGAGAAGATTCTCAAGCTCACCTGCGTCTTTCTTCCATCCATCCCCAATAAGCTCTGTAATATAACCTGCAAGCTCTGTATTGCAGTGCATCAGCCAGCGGCGGAATGTAATACCATTTGTCTTATTATTAAACTTCTCAGGGTAAATATCATAAAATGCCTTTAACTCTGATTCTTTAAGTATATCTGTATGAAGTGCTGCAACACCATTTACACTGAAACCATAGTGGATATCCATATGCGCCATGTGTACACGGTTCTCATTATCAATAATAGCAACTCTTCCATCATTATATTTTGCCTTAATCTTTTCATCAAGTTTCCTGATAATAGGCATAAGCTGTGGCACAACCTCTTCAAGGTATGAAACTGGCCATTTCTCAAGTGCTTCTGCAAGAATTGTATGGTTAGTATATGCACATGTCTTGCTTACAATATCTGCTGCTTCATCAAAATCTATGCCACGTTCCTGTAAAAGACGGATAAGCTCAGGTATTACCATAGATGGATGTGTGTCATTAATCTGTATAACTGCATGTTCATAAAGCTTCTTTACATCATAACCATTTTCATCCATCTCTTTAAGGATAAGCTGTGCACCATTGCTTACCATAAAATACTGCTGGTAAATCCTTAAAAGCTCTCCTGCCTTGTCACTGTCATCAGGATACAGGAACAATGTAAGGTTCTTTGCAATCTGTGACTTGTCAAATGAAATCCCGTCACCTACAATTGACTCGTCTAATGTATCTATATCAAATAAATGAAGTTTGTTTAAGCCGCTCTCATATCCTGGCACATCAATATCATATAATGTGGAATCCAGTGTAAAATCCTTAAACTGTACTGGGAAATGTATTCCTGTATCCACAAGCCAGCTTTCCTTTTCAATCCAAGGGTTCTTTACTTCTTTCTGCTTGTTATTTTCAAATATCTGCTGGAACAGCCCAAAATGGTAATTAAGCCCAATACCTGCACCATTAAGCCCCAAAGTTGCTATTGAATCCATAAAACATGCTGCAAGCCTTCCAAGACCACCATTGCCAAGTGAAGGTTCTGGCTCAACTTCCTCAATCTCTGTTAAATCTTTGCCATTTTCTTCCAGGCACTTCTTTACATCATCAAATATGCCAAGATTTATTAAATTATTGGAAAGTAACTTACCAATAAGGAATTCAGCAGAAATATAATATATCTTCTTGCTTCCCTTATTTGGCTCCTTATCCTTGCACATTTCCTTTACAAGTTTTAAAAGCGCATAATAAACCTCTTCGTTTGACGCCCCATTTACTGCTTTGCCTAAATAACCCTCAATTTTTTTCTGTAAATCCATAATAGTTCTCCCTTCTCAATATAAATATATAAATCTACCGCTACACCAGATGCCTGTTTTTTAACTGGTTATATTATAATTACATTTTATGGTTTTTATCTTGCACAATAGTTTCTAAAAGTGGTACAATACTATCAAAATACAAAAAAATATATGCAGCCCAAAACCTGCATTTACTGGAAAGGCATGGTTATTATGAATAATCCTGACTATGAGTATTACCATGAAAAAAAACCACATGTTGCCATAAGCTTCCCATATAATACATATCTTTGCTCAATTCCTCTCGATTTTACACAGATAAATACACACTGGCATGAAGAAACAGAATTTATTATTATTAAAAAGGGTTGTGGCAAAATATATATTGATTTACAGTTGTATAATGTATCAGCTGGGGATATTATACTTATACTTCCAGGACAGCTCCATTCTATAAGCCAGTCTGGAGACAACTGCATGGAATATGAAAATATACTTTTCTCCCCAGAACTTTTATATGGAAACGGACATGATTACTGTACATCTGGCTACCTTCACCCTTTTTTTGAAAATAATTTTATATTCCCTGCCCACATAAATAAATCATTCAATATTTACAGCCAGCTTTACTCATGTATTGATTCTATAGACAAACTGCGTTCAAATCCTGTCCCTGGCTATGAACTTGGAATTAAAGGCTACCTGTTCCAGTTTTTTTCACTGGTTTTCGCAAACCTTATTGATATAGACTCCAAAAAGCCTGCCAACAGCCATGCTGCCAAATTAAAAGAAATACTTTGCTTTATCTCTGTCCATCACAATGAACCACTTGTACCTGCTGATGTAGCTGCCGCTGTAGGTTTTAGCACATCACATTTTATGAAATTTTTCAAAAAACATATGGGATGCACATTTACTGGATACCTGAACAGCTACCGGCTTTCTATCGCATGTACCCTGCTTTCCACTACAGATAAACCTGTACTGGAAATATCATATGAGGCTGGCTTTACTAATCTTTCATATTTTAACCGTCTTTTCAAAAAAAAATACGGTATATCTCCAAGAATATACCGTAAGGAACTGTTAAGAAACAACTCATCTTCCTGACCTGGCCTGATGCCAGGCAGCAGCACCAGAAAATTCTGGAATAACTGATGTACCTCTTTTCTTTGCAGGTAATTATTTATACTGCACCAGGTTAACAAAAGTTATTTCTTAACAGTTCCTGGATTTATTATAAATATACTGCCATTATTTTTCGCTGCTCTGTTTGTCTATCTCTACAATATTGTCTTTTTTCATTGGAATACGGCAATTTTTGTTATTACCAAATTCCACAATAACTACTTCTTCCATTATATCTATTACTACGCCAAAAAAACCGCTTGTTGTAAGTATGCTGTCCCCTACCTCAAGTGTTGTAATAAGAGCAGTATGTTCTTTCTGCTGCTTCTTCTGTGGTCTTATTGCAAAGAACCAGAACACACCTATTACAACAGCATATACAACTACTATGCTTAAAAGACTCTGTGTCCCGCCAGTTCCCAATACTGTTACTAAATTCATTTTGAATCCTCCTTAAGATATTCTAATTTTTTATTTTTATATTCTTTATAACAGCCCTTTTCTATTGCATCACGTATTTCTTCCATAAGAGTATTATAAAAATAAAGGTTATGTGTAACCATAAGACGCAGCCCAAGCATCTCTTTTGCCTTTAAAAGATGCCTTATATAAGCCCTGCTGTAAGTCTTGCATACAGGACAGCCACATGTTTCATCAAGAGGCTTGTCATCAAGCTCATATTTCTTATTTAAAAGGTTCATCTTGCCAAAATTAGTATATGCATGTCCATGGCGCCCATTCCTGGCAGGATATACACAATCAAAGAAATCCACACCACGTTCCACCGCTTCAAGTATATTAGCAGGCGTACCAACTCCCATAAGATAAACAGGTTTGTCCTGTGGAAGATATGGTACAGTCTTTTCAATTATATTATACATCTCCTCATGGCTTTCACCGACTGCCAGGCCGCCAAGGGCATAACCATCAAGTTCCATGGATGTTATACGTTTTGCATGTTCTATACGTATATCTTCAAAAGTCCCGCCCTGGTTGATACCAAAAAGAAGCTGTGATTTATTTATTGTTGTTTCAAGGCTGTTAAGCCTTGCCATCTCCTTTTTACACCTTTCAAGCCATCTTGCTGTCCTGTCTGCTGATGCCTGCATATATTCCCTTGTAGCAGGATGTGGCGGACATTCATCAAATGCCATTGCTATTGTTGATGCAATATTTGACTGTATCTGCATACTTTCTTCTGGACCCATGAAAATCTTCCTGCCATCAATATGGGAACTAAAATACACGCCTTCCTCTTTAATTTTCCGCAGGCTTGCAAGTGAAAACACCTGGAAGCCACCAGAATCAGTAAGTACAGGCTTATCCCATACCATAAACTTACGTATGCCGCCCATATCCCTGACAATGCCATCACCTGGCCTTACATGCAGGTGGTAGGTATTACAGAGTACCACCTGCGTTTTAATACCTTGCAGGTCTTGTGTAGAAACAGCACCCTTCATAACACCATCTGTACCAACATTCATAAATACTGGTGTCTGTATAGTACCATGGACCGTCTCAAGCTGGCCTCTTTTTGCATCACCATCTTTATATAATATCTTATACATTATTCCCTCATCTCTTCCGCTTTAATTACAGATAATAACATTATATGGTATATTCTGTCAACCTCTTCTGAAATAATCAGATATAAGCTTTATTACAAAAAGAAGTGCTGCCACTGGCAGGACAATACGTATAATAATAACTGCTGCCAGGCCGCCAAGAAACAATACAAACGCAATAATACCTATAACAAGAACCAGCAGCAGGATTTTCTCATACCATTTAATACCACGCCCAAATCCCCTCTTATATTCATATTGCCTGTAATCCATATCTTCACTACTGTTCCCTTCTCCAGAAGTGGTCCTGCTGTATTCATTTCTTGCCTGTTCTTTATAAAAATCTGCCATAGGCCCTTTAGATGCTATAAAACTGTCTATTATAGTCCTTGCAATAAGATGTGGGTCTCCTAACTGTTCTAGTGCTTTTTCTTCAGATTCTTCTCCATTTTCAATATAATCTTTATAATAACGGATATTTTCCTCTATTTCAGATGCTGGCACATTGCCCGCCAGGCTCTCTGTAAGAATATCTAAAAATTCTTTTTTAGTCATTGGCAACCTCCATTACATTAGGTTATGCTTCCGGCCTCTCCCTTGTGCCTGCCTTTATGGCAAAGCTTTCCAGAATACCAGGAAAGAATAAGTTAAAAGCGCAAGTCATACGGCTTGCGCTTATTTAACCGTTATATTAAACGGTTTTATTCTTAACTTGCTTAAACATTATTAAGCCTTTCCAACTGAACCAAAGAGTTCCATCTTCTCTTTTACAGTAGCCTTGATAGCTTCTGCACCTGGAGCTAAAAGCTTACGTGGGTCAAATCCCTTGCCCTGCTGGTCTTTGCCTTCTTCAATATACTTACGTGTAGCTTCCTGGAATGAAAGCTGGCACTCTGTATTAACATTAATCTTTGCAACACCAAGGGAAATAGCTTTCTTAATCATATCTTCTGGAATACCTGTACCACCATGAAGTACAAGAGGCATATCTCCTGTCTTTGCCTGGATTGCTTCGAGAGTTTCAAAGCTAAGTCCTGCCCAGTTATCTGGATACTTTCCATGGATATTGCCAATACCTGCTGCAAGCATTGTAACACCGAGGTCTGCAACCATCTTGCATTCATCAGGGTCTGCACACTCACCAGCACCAACTACACCATCTTCTTCACCACCTATTGAGCCAACTTCTGCCTCAAGTGAAAGGCCAAGGATATTACAAGCATGTACTAACTGTGTAGTCTTGTCAATATTCTCTTCAATAGGATAATGTGAGCCATCAAACATAATTGATGAGAAACCTGCATTAATACAAGCCTTTGCGCCTTCAAATGAACCATGGTCAAGATGAAGTGCTACAGGAACAGTTATATTTAACTCTTCTAACATTCCATTAACCATTCCTACAACTGTCTTATAACCACACATATACTTGCCAGCGCCCTCAGATACACCTAAGATAACTGGGGAGTTAAGTTCCTGTGCTGTCTGTAAGATAGCCTTTGTCCACTCTAAGTTGTTGATATTGAACTGGCCTACTGCATATTTGCCAGCTTTAGCTTTGGTAAGCATTTCTTTTGCTGATACTAACATAATATAAACCTCCATCTTTTGATAAGCTCCACGCCAGTGAAGCCGTAACATATAAATCAAGTCCATTATATACCATTTCTGCCAAAAATGGAATATAAAATATACAAGTTTTATTAAATACTGGCTTATAGATGTTTAAAAATTAAATACTTTACAAATTATTGACGCTGGCAATTCCAAATGTTTTACCAACAACAGCACGCTTCCGCTTGGATGGATGCACAATGGTGCATAAAATCTGAAAAAACCAGATTTAAGCACCAGCGCCTCCATAACAGCTGCTTTTTGGTAAAACATTTGGAATTGCCAGCGTAATATACTCTTTGTACAATTTTTATTTTCAAACATATATAATCTCTTTATTTATCAAGACTTGCTGGACTAAATAACATTACTTTTTGGTCTCTGGAAGAACTTTTTCTTAGAAATGTACCAATTTACACTCTTGTGTTTTGGGCCTGTGTATGACAGCGAAAAAAACTCTAGCCAAATGAATGATTTCTGGAAATTAAGTGTTTTCAAAAACATGCAATACAATTATATTATTTCCCACATCATAATAACCTTTACCATATATCTTTTCTTATATACAAAAAATTTGAAGAAAAGTATGCCTGCTTTAAAAATCTATGCAGAATACAATTTAAAAATAAAACAACTTCTTAATCTGGTTCTTACCAAAGTATAACAATTTTTAAATAATATTTTCTAAAGACTAATTAAAGTTTGCTTTTTTTTAAAATATCTTCTAAAAGATTTATATATTCTTCAAATTGTTTTATTCCATAATTTGTTATTCTATATGTGCTATTAGTTTTTTTACCAACTAATTTTTTTTCAGATACAATATACCCCCATCCTTCCAACTTAGACAATTGTACACTTATATTACCATCTGTAGCTTTTGTAATCTCACGTAATTCAGTAAATGATTTACTATCACATAACAAACAACTTAAAATTTTTAACCGCAATGGCAAACTAAATGCATCTGGTATATTATATATTTCCACTTTTTTTCCCTTGCCTCCACAATAATATTGCAAGACATACATACCCAATAATATATGTCATATAATTAATAATATAATTAACATTTACAACTATTTCACTATTTGTTATATTATAATTTAAGCCAGAAACACTTAATAAGGTTATTGAAGAAAACAAATAAAAAATTGAACATACTAAAATCCATATCTTATTTGTTACAACTCCAGTAATAATTATTGCAAGACAAAATAAAACAATATTTATCAATAAATAATAATCTTCTAATTTAGGTAATATTTTTATAATATTTTTATTATTGTAAATTATACAACGCACTAAAAAGAAAATAACGGGATTACTAACAGTAGTAATACCCCATATATTTATACATCCAAGATAATATCTATTATTTGTTTTTTTCTCTCTATTATAAACCCATATATAAATAAAAATCATAACTACTGAAAAAAACAATTTAATAATTGAATTAATAATTGATATTATAATACCTGGTCTAAATATAACTTCTGTTCCAAAACTTAATAACAAAGAAAAACCTTGTATAACAGCGTAAGATATAAATAAAACAAATAAACCTGTATATTTCTTTTTTGTTTGTTCTATTGTTCCATAAATATACGCTATTTCTTCATATACATTTTTTTTAATATTTTGCATATAAATCTCCTTTCTTATACTTTATATTATAAATTACTTTATAATATAAAGTAATTTATAATATTTGTCAATCAAAAAATTCTCTTCTTTAACTAATAAGTTTTTAACTAAATTACCAAAAACTATGTTAGTTTTATCTATCTTAAATAAATAATAAACACATAAATCTCTTCAAAATACTATCTTTCTGCCATACAACAGTATATGCATCATTTACAAATCCTTTCATGCACTGTATAACATCCTAGTAAAAAATCTCTAGATAAACCTTATATGAAAAATATTTATATATTACCCAGTCTATATAATTATCTTGTACATATGTGATTACATAAAGATCTATAATGCAAAAAAACATAATGTAACATTTCCTGCCTTATTTGTATATTATATATCATATAATATACAAAACCGCCATATTTCAATTAACTTTAGAAAAAAACAAAAAAGAGAAACAACTATTCATATAGCCCAAGCTAATATAATAGAAAATTTCTCTCTTTGAATAATGAGAAACCTGCTTTAATTTTCTTTTTATTTAATCAGAATAATAAAACTCAGTATATAAACTTGTATTTGAAAAACCAAAAACACTATCAAAATGTACAGTTGCTTTATAACATACCGTAGACGTACAGGTGCCATCAAGTATAGAGTATGTTGGCTTAGAAATATCTGTTAAATAGATATTTGTAAATATTGCTGTATTAGTCATATTTAATTGTGCATTTCTACAAAGGCTCATTGATTTTCCTTCTACTGTATATGTAACTGTAATAGTAAAATATTCACCTAATTCCCATGTTGGTTTAGTTGTAGTCTTTTGCACTTCCGCTCTTTCAATATTAAAATATTCAGATTTTATAGAAATTTTTCTATTTTCAATATAATCTAGAAGTTTCCATTAGCTTATTGCAAACTTTGTAGCTACTTTCTTATATTCTTCTAATGTCATTTTGTCTTCATCAACAGGTAAGTATCCAAGTTCTAGATCATAATTTTCATTTATATCATCTAAAATTTTTTCATATGCTAAAATTTCTCCAGTTGACGCAAAAGCATTTGTGCTACATCCAATAGATAATATCAAAACCATAAAAATACTTAAAACTTTTTTCATGTAACCTCCCATCTGTTTCCCATTATTTTACTATTTACAATAAAATAAAATTAATATTTTATCAATACATTTTTAAATTAATTTATTATAAATTATAAATATATATTTTATCTTAATAATTAGTATTTCAGAGTTTTACAATTAAATATTAAAAACCCCACAAATTTATATGATATCTTACCCTATTAAAAAACATCAGGAAATTACGCTTTGTTTGACAATGATACAAAATAATAATATAATTTGTAAAATAATAAATAATAAGGAGAAATGTACAATGCCAGGGGTTTTATTTGAGGGTGGTTCTTTCAGGGCTGTATTTAGCTGTGGTGTTATGGATGCCCTTCTTGATAATAATATTATGTTTCCATACTGTATAGGTGTATCTGCTGGCGCAGCAAATTCCGCATCATATATTTCAAAACAGAGCGGAAGAAATATACAAGTATATGTAAATTACCGCAATGACAAAAGATATGTTGGAAAGAGAAACTTTCTAACCGAAAAAAGTCTTTTTGGAATAGATTTTGTATTCCGTAAAGTTCCAAATGAACTTATAAAATTTGACCTGGATACATTCAGGAAATATACTGGCAGGTTCGTTGTAGTAGTTACAGACGCACTTACTGGTAAGGCAAAATACTTTGGAAAAGAGGATATAGATGAGCAATTCAATGTTTTTTGTGCTACATGTGCCCTTCCTGGAGCATTTCCAGCTGTAGAAATAGCAGGAGGCTTCTATTATGACGGAGGTCTTTCAAATCCTGTACCTATTGATAAATGTATTGAAGATGGCAATAAAAAAATGCTAATTGTGCTTACACAGCCTGATGGTTATAAAAAAACCTGTCTGCCAAGGGAAAAACGCATTGCAAGGCTTATACAACGCAAATATCCTGCTGTAGCTGACAGAATTCTGCACAGATACAAAAAGTATAATAAATCACTGGAAATATGCAACCAGCTTGAAAGTGAAGGCAAAGCAGTTATATTAAGGCCTCCAGCTAAACTTGAAAGCCTGGAAAATGATATAAATATATTAAAACAAACTTATAAACAAGGTTACAACCTTGCAGTAAAAAAATTAGATGAAATAAGGGCTCTTTTCTAAAACAAGAAAACAGGGTCCTGTAACATCTTAATAATTATAAACATAATATTCTATTTAAAGAAAAGCAATGTTATAATCCATCCAAGTATAACACCACACACATTCAGTCCCACATCAAACCATGAAAAATGACGTCCTTCAATAAAAGGCTTTGTCCTTTCATCTGCCCATGACCATATAACTGCTGTTGCCACACCATACAATGGATTTATTACATAACTTTTTAAAGTTATAATTAATAATATATTAAATACAAAAAACAAAAAAACATGTGCAGCTTTTCTTAAATATGAATTTAATCTGTTCACATTAATCCCTGCAAAACATAGTTTCCTGGCAAGTCCCATACTTGCTTTTCCTGTCTTCTCTCCATTCTGGTGTGATAAAAACGTCATAAACATAAACCATATAAAAGTTAAAATTAAATATATACGCAAAATACCCCTCCTAAAGGAATTATTAATAACTTTTCTTACCAGTATTTACTATAACATATACTTTTAATTTAATAAAGCTTTCCCAAACCAGATATCTACAATTATAATACTCTGCCCATAAAAAACATATGAATAAATAAACTCTGGATATTCTATAATGTTTTCTGGACCAGTTTATTTACAAACTACTTATTTATATATTTATTCAGTTTTCCACACTTTCTATTTTTTTTAAACTTCCACGTCCATTTCATAAATTTGAATAATTTTTATTATCAACTTTTGTGGAGACGGACAGTTTTCCCATTTTTCAAATTACACAAAGATTATATTACTCTGGCAGATTCCAAATGTTTTACCATAAGGCAGCTGTTTGGGGGCGCTGGTGCTTAAGCCCCGTATTAAATGTTTCTGTGAAACATTGGGGGCTTTATGCACCACTGCGCATCCCATCCAAGCGGGAGCGGCTGCCGGTGGTAAAACATTTGGAATTGCCAGAGGCAAAATACCTGTGTACTAAAAATGGAAAACTCAAATTCTAAGTATAATTGAAAATACAAGCCTCATATGATAAAATAGTATTTGACACAATATAACTAATATATAGAAATGAGGTGCACTATGAAAAAGAAATTTAAACAATTACTATTTATATTGTGTATGGTTATAGCTATAACAATGTCATACACAATATTCACCCATGCTGGCAGCAACAAAACAGCTTATGTTGCATTTGGCGACAGCATTGCAGCAGGCTATGGCCTTGAAGGCTATACAGCAGGCCAGGACAACCCGCCAGCAGACAGTTACCAAGCAATTATAAGCAATTTCCTTAAAACATCCCCAGCAAATTATGCAGTTACAGGTGATGACAGCACAGACTGCATTAATATACTGGAATCAGGCAATGCAGACAATATGCTTTCCGATGCTGGAATTATAACACTTTCAATTGGTTCCAATGATTTATTAAAACCATTTACTGGAATAGTAAAAGAAACACTTGGGATAACAGAAGATATAGAAAGCCTGGACCCTTCTCAGATTGAAAAATATTATTCCAGCCTTGATGCTTCTTCTATACTTGAAATTACTGCAATAGCAAACAAACTTTCAAATGAATTAAAAGATAACGCAATACTCCATGAAAAAGCACAGGCATTTTCTGGTAACTTTAATAAAATAATAGATATTATAAACCAAAAAGCACCAGATGCTTCAATATATGTAACAAATATATACAACCCTTACAAAGATGTTATGGTTCTTGGAGATATAGCAGAAACTTATATAAAAGAAATTAACACTGCATTTTCACAAGATTCAGAAAATTATACACTTATAGATTTGTATACATTATTTAAGAATGAGAACTTGTCAAATGTAAAATTTAATATTTCAGATTTATCAAGCATAAACCTTGACCCACATCCATCCAAAGAAGGACATAAAAGAATTGCAGAAACTATAATTTCTGCAATAGAAAAGAAATATGCACCTGCTGCTGCATCAATATCACAGCTTAAAAGTACAGCTAAAAATACTATAACAATAAAACTTACCTGTAAAACAGACAAGTCTGGATACGAGATAAAATTTGCCACTTCTAAAAATGGCAAATGGAATACTTTAGAAAATACCAGCAAAAACACTGCTAAAATTAAATCATCCAAATTAAAAGCAGGTAAGACATACTACATAAAAGCCAGAAGTTTTAATGAAATAAACGGAGTAAAATATTACAGCCAGTATAGCAAAGTGAAAAAAATACAGATAAAAAAATAAACACCAATGTATAAGCTATAACAATCTTCTACATTAAAAGCAAACACACAAACACCTGGTTCTTATTAATACCTGTCAGGATTACGGCTATTCCAGCTTATAATTAATACCAGGGTATCCGGAACATTGCTTTAAAATTACTTATTACAGCTTGTGCAGAAACTATATTAAATTACAGCAATTAATTGCCGCATCCAATATACCCCTGCCATACCTGCAAAAGTAAATTAAGCCACAATATTCCAGATACCCTGTTTTACCTTGCTAACAATTCTTATTATAAATCCTGCTTGTATAACTTCCATCTTCTATACTAATATAACGTATAAAAAGAGAAACTTTATTATCTGGATTTAAACTATCCCATACAAGCTGTCCAAACTCTTCCATATCATCCTTTACCCCAACAAGCTTTGGCTCTCCTTCAAAGCTTGGAAGCGGGCTGCCATCATGCATATAAGTGTGTATAAAATGCCCTTCACCTGCCACAGGGTTTTCATAATCAAAAGTATAACGGTTACATGCATCTGGATTGCCATTATTACTTTTCAATATAGACATAGAATATTTAAAAATACCATTTTCTATATTAAGCATTGCAGAAATACGTGGTGTATAATTTGGCGCATCTGGCTCAAACTCCCTTGTAAGAAGTGCCTGCCTGAATGTAGAACCACTTTCCACCATATTATAAATTGTATCTGTCTGGTCACCATTAGTCACTATTGTATTATTGCCAAGCACACGTACAGGCGCATATATAACAAGGCTTGGGTCACTTAACTTTGCAGGGTCAAAAGCCTGTGTACGTATACCCTCACCATCTTCTATAAAAATCCTGTTCCTGCTGTTTTCACTGCGTCCCATTATAAAATAAGCAATTACTGCATGTCTGCCATCTGGTGTCCTGCCAGTTACAATTCCACGTCCAGGATATTCATTTGATTTTAATTCATTTTCTAAAGATAATTTCTCCATTTTTATCCTCCATTCCAAAATTAATGATGGAAAAGCCTTAATCCTGTAAATGCCATTACCATTCCAAATTCATTACATGCATCAATTACACTCTGGTCATTCTTAGAACCACCCGCTTCTGCTACATATTTAACACCACTTCTGTGTGCTCTTTCAATATTATCACTAAAAGGAATAAATGCATCTGAGCCAAGAGTAACATTATCAAGGTTTTTAATCCATTCTGCACGTTCTTCCCTTGTCATAGGTTCTGGCTTCTCTGTAAAGAAATTCTCCCATCTGCCATCTGCAAGCACGTCCATATAATCATCAGAAAGATATACATCAATAGTATTATCCCTGTCTGGACGGCGCACATCACTCTTAAATGGAAGTGACAAAGCCTTTGGTGACTGGCGCAAGAACCATTTATCTGCCTTATCACCTGCAAGGCGTGTACAGTGTATACGTGACTGCTGCCCGGCACCTATGCCTATTGCCTGTCCGTCTTTTACATAACACACAGAATTTGACTGTGTATATTTAAGAATAATATTTGCAAGTATCATATCATTTAATGCTACCTCAGAAAGCTCTTTTTTCTCTGTAACAATATTGGAGAAAAGCTCCTTTGTAGTCTTAACATTATTATGTCCCTGCTCAAAAGTAATACCAAACACATCTTTTGTTTCAAGCGGTGCTGCTTCATAATCCGGGTCAATTTTAATAATACAATAAGAACCCCTTTTCTTCTGTTTAAGTATTTCAAGTGCCTCATCTGAATATGAAGGTGCAATAACTCCATCAGACACAAGTGTACTAAGGTATTTAGCTGTTGCCACATCACATTCATCAGAAAGTGCTGCAAAATCCCCAAATGAAGACATCCTGTCTGCACCCCTTGCGCGTATATAGGCAGTTGCCATAGGAGTAAGGCTGATATCATCATCAACAAAATACACTTTCTTCATTGTGTCATCCAATGGTACATCAATAGCAGCGCCCGCAGGGCTTACATGCTTAAATGATGCTGCTGCAACATGTCCTGTTGCCTCTTTTACCTCTTTAACAAGCTGCCAGCTGTTAAATGCATCTAAAAGATTGATATAGCCAGGAGTCCCGTTTAAAACTTCAAAAGGAAGGCTGCTTCCATCTTTCATAAATACCCTTGATGGTTTCTGGTTTGGATTACATCCATACTTTAACTGGATTTCGTTCATAATTAAAATCTCCTCTCTCTTTCATGGTTATGCCAGGATATGCGCTAGCAGATATAACTATAATTAAAGCCAGCTTATCCAGGCATATGCCCAGACGGCCGGCTTATTATAAGTTATACTCCCCCGTGGTTTGTCCACTTTTCCGCCAGTTATATAACTAAATTTACTTTATCATAAAAATTTCAATCTTGCAAGAAATAAATGAATTTGAACACGTCCATTTCATAAATTCCAATAATTTCTATTTATTTTTGAGGAGGACGGACGGTTTCCATGCCAGAGCCAGCATATTCCACACAGGGGTACGCTTCCGCTACGATAACCCACGCAACAGTGCATAGTATCCTTGTTTTATAAAAGAAATTGGCATTTCTTTTATAAAACCTAAGACAGGATACAAGCACTGGCGGGGTTAAAGTACCCCTTTTGTGGAATTATTGCTGGCTCTGGCATCGGAAACCCTATGTAATGGCACTCTCAAAAGATAAATAGAAACTATTGGAATAAAATTTATGAAACAGACGTGGAATTTGAGTTTCCCCATTTTTTAAATTATACAAAGATTATATTACTCTGGCAAATTCCAAATGTTTTACCAAAAAGCAGCTGTTATGGGGACGCTGGTGCTTAAATCTGGTACTTTCAGATTTTATGCACCATTGCGTATCCCATCCAAGCGTAAGCGGCTGCTGTTGGTAAAATTTTGGAATTGCCAGAGCCACATAACTTGTGTATTAAAAAAATGGGGAAACTCAAAGTAAATGAATTATTTACCATATGTTAATTACTTAACAGATGGTAACATAAACCCTGTACAAAACATTTCCCCGTCCATTTGTGCAAACACCTCTCCACCCATACGTTCTATAAGCAGCTTGACAATAGACAAACCCAGTCCCGTTGAATGGTTTCTCTCTTCATTTCCCACATAGAAACGGTTAAATACTTTGTTAGCATCCAGTGGACATCCCTCTTTAACCAGGTTTCTTACTTTCACTTGCAGAAACGGGCTATTATCTGGTTCTAAAATAGAAACTTCCACATCACCTGCTGTATATTGGAGGCTGTTTTTTAAAAGATTATGCATCACCCGCAATAAAAGCTCTTTATCTGCCATTACAAAATAAACTGTTGTATCATCCAGCTTCATTCTTATATTACTTTTTTCAAATGCAGGTATAAAATCTGTCATAACTTCTGTAACCAGATTTGTAATATTTATCCTTTGCAGAATTATCTCCTCGTCCATTCCAGACCAGTAAGAATATTCAAAAAACTGCTGTATCCGCTTTTCCATTCTGCCAGCATGGGATATGCATATTTCTAAATACTCCCTGCTGCTGCCATCAAGCCCCGCTTTCTGCAGTAACTGCAAGTAACCTTTCATAACAGCAAGAGGAGTCCTGATATCATGTGAAATATTTGTTATAAGCTGTTTAAATTCATGTTCCTTAATTTCTTGTGATACACGCAAGGCAGTTTCCTGGCGCAAAGTTTTATTTAATTCTGCTGTCACCAGTACAAGGCTTTTATCCCTTATTTCAATTAAAACAGGATTAGATGCCTCTTCCTCCCTGCGCTGCCTAAGCTGTTTTCTTATACTGGCAAGCTGAAGCTTTATACAAACAATATAAGTTATTAAAATAATACAAAATATTATTAAAAATACAAGCATAAAAACCATATTATTACACCTGTCCAGACTATTTTAATTCTATTTTTTTAAACTTCCATAATCCAGCCATACATATTACAATTATCCAGATAATACTTATAAAACCTGTTTTAAATATATCACTCCAGCTTACATCCAGTTTTAATACATTATGGTACAGTCCAATTGGCGTATAAGTTATTAATTTTACTAATGAATCTGGTAAAATTGATACAATAATAGTAAATCCAAAAGCAATACCAATAATACAAATCCCCATTGTAACACTTGTCTTCTGTGTTAAAAATGCAACCACCCCACATATAACAAATATACTAAGATAAGCAATACTTCCTGAAATTACCATACCAGCTATATATTTCCAGTTATACAGATTTCCAACAACGTCCTGTGTCCCAGTTCCATACTTTATCCATACAGGCACACTTCCAGCAAACCATAATACCAGACATATTAATATAGAAACAATCCCATATACTGCCATCTTTGCCATATACACCTTTGTGCGGCTTTTCCCATAACAGATAGCTTCTTGTATTGTCCTGGTTTCAAACGCTGAACTTATTATCCAGCACGACAGTAAACCAGCAAGTATAATTACAAGGCCTGCATCCTCCATACTGCTTAATAAACTGCCTCCCCCATATAACAAATAATTATAACCAGCAGATTTTATCCTGTCTGAATAACTTGCTCCTGTTTCACTTATCCCTAAGATAACCGATATAACTAAAATAACTAAGAACTGTATTTTCACTGCTAATGTCTTTCTTATCTGGTACCATTCACTTCTAAGCAGGCTAATCATTTCCATCTCCTCCAATCACATGCATATAATAATCCTCAAGGCTTGTTTCAACTATTGCAAGCTTGGTAACTACTACTTCATTATCATAAAGGATTTGTCCAAGTTTATTAAAATCGTCAGGCATATCATATAAGTTAATACTTTTATCTGGCATCATCTGGAAATTCTTTGTCCTGCAGGCTTTTTCCAGAACCATTGCAAGCTTATCTGGTTCTGTACTTTTTACAGAAATATAACTTTTACACCGTTCTTCAAGCTCCTCATGTGTAAGTATCTCTTTTATCTCACCATTGTGTATAATAATATAATCGGTCGCTGTCTGGTATAATTCTGGCAGGTTATGGCTTGAAACCAGAATAGTTTTATTCTCAAATTCCCTTAACCTTTTTAATAAATTACGGATTTCTATTACACCAGCAGGGTCAAGTGCATTAACTGGCTCATCCAGTAACAACAATTCAGGGCTTCCGAGAAGCACAGTTGCAATTCCAAGGCGCTGTTTCATACCAAGTGAGAAGTTCTTAACCTTTTTCCTGCCTGTATCTTCAAGGCCTGTAAGCTTAAGTAATTCATCTTCCAGGCCAAAGTCTGGCAAGCCCCTCATAAGACACTGGAAATGCATATTTTCCTTTGCTGTCATACTGCCTGCAACTGCAGGGTACTCAATTAATGCGCCAATACGTTTTCCAGACCCTTCAATACCACTATATCTGCTTTTGCCAAATATATTAATTGTACCCTCTGTAGGAAAACTTAACCCTGTCACCATACGCATAAGAGTAGTTTTCCCAGCGCCATTCTTTCCAATAAGACCGTAAATTCTTCCCTTTTCCAGCCGTAAGTTTATGTTTTTCAATGCCCATTTAGAATTATAACGCTTTGAAAGATTTTTAATATCTAAAACTGCCGTTCCCATAAAACTTTTCCTCCTGTTTTTATTTTTATCTTATAATATAATTATAAAAATAAAAGGTCTGGTAAAAGTTAAGAAAAATAACAAAATGTTAAAAAAAGGTAAAGTTTTATGCATGCATAAGTAAAGTGTTAATTACACAAGCCAGATATCCTGCAACTTATAAGGCTTGGCCAGGCAGATTGCCCAATAACAAATCCTCATTACACATCAGCCATGCTGTGTGGTATCTGGCTTTGCCAAACGGTATCCAAGACCCCAGACTGTTTCTATATATTCATTACTGCTATATATTTTAATCTTATTTCTTATATTGCTTATATGGGTTTTTATAACATTATCATCACCCATATACTCTTCTCCCCATATTGTTTCATATAAATTTGCTTTTGAAAACACTTTATCTGGGTATTTAATAAAAAGTACAAGCATATGGTATTCTTTTGCAGTAAAACCAGGTTCATGCCCATTTATTTTAATTATTTTACCTTCTTCATCAAGTTCCAGTTCTTTATAAATAATATGCTGTATAATATTTCTGCTGTTATATCTTCTTATATTAGATTCTACTCTTGCTGCCACCTCTTCCAAATCAAATGGTTTTGTAATATAATCATCTGCACCAGCAGCAAGCAGGTCAACTTTTGTCCTTACCATATCTTTTGCAGAAATTACAATTACTGGTATATCACTTGTCTTCCTGATATCCTTTAAAACCTCATCCCCGCTCTTATATGGAAGCATTAAATCAAGCAGTACCATCTGGAACTGCCCTTCCTCTAAAATCTTTACTGCATCAAGCCCGTTATACACAGAAAATGTTTCATAACCATTATCTTGAAGAGTCTGTGCCAGCAGCCTGTTTACATCTTTCTCGTCCTCAATAATTAAAATACGTTCCATATATTTTACTTCCCAAAAATATTCTTAACGTCCCCTAAGCCTTTTTATTACGGTTTTATATAGATAGTATAACATCAATTAACAAGTTCATCAATTGCATTTTTTCTAAAAAATATCCAGATAAAGTTACACTATAATTATTCTTTTTCCCCTTTCCTGCACATTATCCTGCAGAAAATTATTGCCACAACTGTGCTAACTATTGTTGCTGCAAGACCTGGAAGCACAACAGCAGCAGGATTTACTGAACCATACTGGCTTCTATATGCAATTACATTTACAGGGATAAGCTGCAAAGAAGAAATATTTATAACCAGGAAGGTACACATTTCATCTGATGCCTTTGTTACATTTTCATTACCAGTCCTCTCCCGTTCCAGTGCTGCAAACTCTTTCATTGCTTTAAGCCCCATTGGCGTAGCCGCCCAGCCGAGTCCAAGTACATTAGCTATAATATTTGCTGCTATATACTCATTAACTTTATGGTTCTCTGGTATTCTTGGGAAAAGAAACTTAAGCGCTGGTGAAAGCCCATGTGTAAGCGTATCCAGAAGCCCTGAACGCCTTGCAACCTCTATAAGCCCAGTCCACAAAGCCATTATGCCAAGCATTGTTATTGCAAGCGAAACAGCCTCTCCTGCACTGTCAATAGCAGCATTGCTAAGAGCCTCCACTTCACCTTTAATAATCCCAAAACTTAATCCTATAAGTATCATAAATCCCCAAAGCTTATTAAGCATAAAAAACCTCCAATATAATAAAAAGCTTTTAAACAAAATATGATGTTTAAAAGCTCTTTATGTTCTTTTATTAATTATTTATATCGGTTTATGCAGTTTCATTTACATAAATTGACACCCTGCTCTGTATTATTTCTGCTGCTTCTTTAGCTGTTTTATCACCTGAATAAACTGCCTTTGTTTCCTCTTTGATTATTTCAGGTATCTCATTATAACTTGAACCAAAATCCATCTCTGTTCCTATCCTGCCAAGAACAGACCTGAATATATCCATCTGCTCCTTAGTATATGGTTTTAAAGTGATTTTAAAGTCCCCATAATTATATGAATAATTAGTTACAGGTGTAACTTTTGTACCATCATCATCCGTATATTCCTTAGTTGCCATAGCATACTCTATTTTTTTATCCATTACATCCTGTCTTACAGGCAAGCCGCCAAACTCCATTCCTGCTTTCTGGAATTCATATGTATACAACCTGCGTAAAAAGCTCCATGCACCTTCTTTATAATCACATTTTCCAGAAATAGCAAAACAATTTCCTGATGAAGATATTGACAATTTATTATTTTTATCTGATGAAGGATAGCTAAGTACATTATAACCGCCCTGGCTCTTAAAAAGCTTTTCATTAATCTGGATATCTGAAAAATCATATATCTCCATTGATTTTAATAAAATTTTACCCTTTCTTATAAGTTCATATGATTCATCATTACTTGATACTGTTATGCCTCCCGAACCACCTGATGACATTATATAACTGTCATCTGATGAAGTGTCAATTTTGTTATCTTTAAAATTCTTTGAAAACTCAATCATATTTATAAATTCGTCTGAATTAAGATTTACCTCTTTTGTATCATAATTAATAAAATCATCTATCTGTGCACTAAGCATATTTTCTACAAACCATTCACTTGTCATATTATACATAAATGAACTGCCTTCGGGCATATCATTATATATTTTCTCCATATCCTCATATGACCAGCCCTCCATGCTGCCAAATATTTTTTTAGGGCCAGCAAAAGCATATATCCTAAATGAATTTGGCAGATAATATAACTTGCCATCATGTTCAAGTGCTGTACGTACTGTATCTATAAAGTCTTCTTTTTTAATTTCATCATCTTTCTCTATAAAAGGATATAAATCAGACAGAAACCCTTTCTTAATATAAAGCTCCTTTGGCATAAAGCCCACATCTATAATATCTGGTATTTTACCTGCTATTATATCAAGATTTAACTGTTCCAGCGGCTCTTCATATGAATTATAATCTTCAACCTCAATACGGTAGTTGTCATCTGTTTTATTAAACTTAAGAATTTCTCTTTTTACATCCAGGTCAAGATAATTTGATGCAAGTGTAAGTTTCTTCTTTTGTTTTGCATCTGAATACTTCTTTTTACTAATTGTAGCAATCTCAATTTCAGATGACATATCACCATTTCTTATACTTGAATAATCAACCAGATTACTTAAAACAAAAAAGTTTCCATCTTCCATTTGGATAAAATCAGATATACTATTGCCATCAATATCAACATTTATCCAGTTAAATACAAGTTCTGCTTTACCCTTTTCAAAGTTAAATTCATATAGACAATCACTGCTGCTTAAGTATACATTACCATCTAAAGCCTCTTTAACCTTATAAATATTATGTATAGAATTATTACCCAGTCCAACAGGCTCACCAGTTTTTCCTGTTTTTAAATCCAGTTCTGATATACCCAGGCCACCTGTACTTTCAAGATAAGACAAAATATAAACTTTGCCATTATTTGCCGTAAACACACCTTCTATGTAATCATCAAATTCAAATGTCTTGTCTGCTGAACCGTCTTTATTAAACGTATAAACTTTTTTATCAAAATATACAATTAATTTTCCATCTAAAAAAATAATATTATCACTAAGATAAAAACTTTCATTATCTTTTTTATCTGGCTTAATTTCAATACGTCCAGAAGTTTTGCCTGTTTCATCAATCTTCATCATATAATATTGTGATTTACTCTGGTTTGTCTTTCTATTATAATCTTGTACAGAAGTAATTATACACAGGCTATTTTCATTATCTAAAAAAAGAGAGTGCACATATTCATTATCTTTAAGCCCGCTTATCTCTGTCTGTCCAGTTTTATCACTGTCAGCAGAACATTGTAAAAGATAATTTTTTGAAGACTTAACCTGGTAATCCTTTCCATACTCAATATCAGCACCTGCCATATATACTTTTCCATTGTTAAAACATGAACGGCTTAAAGAATCCATCTTTATATTACCAAGTTCTTTAAAATCAGCTTCATACACATATTCTGGCTTTTCTTCTACATCAGGCTTTTTATCACCTCCTTTGCCACATGCCGTAAACGAAACTACTGGTACAAATGCCATAACAGATACAAAAACTGTTATAAATACCTTTTTAATATTCATACTTATAATTCCCTCCTTTATAAATATTGGCAGTATGGTTAATAGAATTAACTCCCTGCATGACATCCTGCCTTATGGAATATAGCATGAATATTATTATAATACAAAATCTCACAGTAAACTTTAAGATTTCTTTGCAATTTCCTTATGATTTTGTGAAATAACATTGAAAACTGATATTTTATTTTAGACATTATTTTTAAATTTCCCCATTTTTTTAATACACAGGTATTTTGCCAAAGCCATTAATTTGTGGAATATTTAATTTCCAAACGCCTATAATCCCGCCATTTCTTTAATCCAGCGGCTTATCTCTTCACTTTTTTCCTCTGTAAGCCCAGGATATACCGCTGGTATAGCAGTGCTTGCAAACCCTTCTTCTCCAAAAAGCATTTTATTACTGCCAATATACTGTCCAATAAACTTTTCTCTTTCATCCTGCTGCATAAAACCATACTTTACAATATCTGGATAAGTTTCAGAATAAACCTTATACAAATAATTAAGCACTGGTTCATTTATTTTATATGCAAGTTTATGTTCAAGAACATCCCTTGAAAGGCTTACATTAGATTCTGATATATTACTTCTATCAAGTTTATTTATATCTTGAATTCCAAGACCTGCAAAACAACATAAAAAATCATAAATAATATCATTATTTAGCAATCTTTTCTTTTCATATTCCCTAAAAAAAACATTTTCCCCAAAAACTTCCTTCCATCCTGATATTTCCCTGAAATAATCAAGACACAGCCTTTGTCTGTCCATAAACCTGCTAAATTCCAATGGTGTCTCATAACCTCTCCATGGTACCTTACAATATTCCATATACATTGACTCAATATATAAATCCTGGCGTCTCAGGTAACAAGCCACTTCTGCTTCTGGGAATAATTCTTTAAGCCTTTCCCTCACAAATTTATTAACAGTATCTATATTATCCCTTCCAGGACAACAGTCCAGTCCAGAAGAAACTTGTAATAAATCAGCGAAAAATCCCTCATGTGAAATTATTATAATCCGTGCTCCTCTTGATTCTGCAATAAACCTTATTTTAGAAGCAGTAATATATGGGTCTTCCTCAAGTTCTTCCAAATCACTGCAGCAACTTAATAAACCATACTCTTCCAAAGCTTCCTTTAATATTCCCAATGCAAGCCCAGCATGATTATGCACAACTTCCCATGTATTACCATAATATATGCCATATTCCATAAGCTTCTGTCTGTTCTTATATAAAAAATTCTGCAAAGCAGATGTCCCGGTTTTATAATTACCTATATGCAATATTATCTTCATAACTATATTTATCCATTATTTATTCTGGTCTATAACCGTTGCGGCATTACCTTGTACAGTTACCCAGCCATGTTTTAAACGTGCTTCTGCTTCCTTCATGCGTATAAGTTCATCTGTAATTGAATCCGCCTTTAATTTATTTGCCTTTGCTTCTGCCTCTGCTTCTTTCACCTTGATATCAGCTTCATTCTGTGCCTTAATCAAAGCTGTCTCTGCTTCAACCTTAGCTGTTTCCTGTTCAGCCAGCGCCTGCTGTTTTCTTTGTAATGCAGTAACACGGTTATTAATAGCCTCTTTCAGCTGTTCATCAGGATGAACATCTATAATAGAAGCATCCAGCACCTGTATCCCATATGAATCCATAAACTCCCCATCCAGGTACTCCGTAAGTTTATTATTAATTTCACTACGGTTTCCAGAGTAAATATCCATCATTGAATAATCTGTAGTTACTTCTGAAACCTTTGATTTCAAAACAGATTTTACACGGTTATTTACAATAGTTTCCCCATCCATCCCACGGAACTTCTTATATGTATCAACAAGTTTTGTTTCATCGAACTTATATGTCATCTGGAAGCTTATTGCTATGCTTGCATCATCAGAAGTTGATACTTTAAATGAATCATCCTCTTTACTGCCTTCCCTGCTATCCTGTGTAAGAAGCAGCTGTTCATTACTAATAGTAAATATCTTTGCTTTTTTTGTTGGTGATATAATATGCCATCCCTGTGTAAGTGTTTCATCCTGCACACCACCATTTATAGAATATACAACCGCTTCATAACCAACAGGTATTTTCTCAATGCACATTATTAAACAAATTAACCCAATAAATATTATTACCCCTGTAATAACTCCTCCTACTAAACCTGATTTCTTTTTACTCATCTTTATCCTCTCTTTCTTTTTGTTCTTCATTATTTAATATTCCCATTATCTTATCCCATTTTTTCAATGCAATCCTGCCAACTGGGATAAAAATAAAAGAAATTATAAACCATAATGCAACCGCTGCTAATATAACTAATATCCATAAAACTGGGTTCATAATAACCCTCCTTTCAATGTGCACAACACTGCACAGCTTTATTAATACAGCCTTATAAAAACTGCTACTATTATTATTTTAACAAATAAAAGCCTTGCCTGCAATCACAGCCACCAATAAATACATAAATACTAAAAAATGGGGGAACTCAAAATAAAACAGACAGAAACTGGAATTATTAAAAATTATTAAACAGGATTGGTGACAGAACTCCCAATTTATGTTAAAATCTATATATAAAAATTAAAAGAATTTCTATTACTATATAAGCCAGCATAAAAACATGGAGGGTATTATGGACAAACCAAGAAGTGAACATTATTTAATTGAATACATAGTAACCTTATTAAATATCCTGGAAAATAACAATATTGATGTTGCTCATATTATGGAATACGATGGACAGACAGGATTTTTCTCCTTAATGGAATCACAAAATATATATACAGCATATGAAGTAATAAAGTTTATGGATGAAATGCCAGGTGGATTTTTAATTTACCATGCTGATGGCAATGAAGAAATTATTTATGCTAATAAGGCCCTGCTACGTATTTTCAAATGTAATAACCTTAAAGAATTCCGTGAACATACAGGTAATTCTTTTAAAGGAATAGTATACCATGAAGACCTTGATACAGTAGAAGAAAATATTAAAGAACAAATCAACAGCAGCCAGTATGACCTTGACTATGTAGAATACAGAATTATATGTAAAGATGGTACAATGCGCTGGATAGAAGACTATGGACACTTTCTCCACAGTAAATCTGTAGGTGATATTTTCTATGTTTTCCTGGGTGATGCAACAAATAAAAGAAACCGCCAGCTGACAGAAAAAGAAGAAATATTAAATGAGAAAAAGCAAAAAGAACAAAAGCTGCAGAAATTACAAAGCCTGGTTGAAGAATATGACAAAGAAATAAAACTTATTAACCAGGAACACTTAAGACGCCTTGAAGTTATAGAAGGCCTTAGCGTAAATTATGAATCAATTCTTTATGCAGACCTTGACAAAGATATAGTAATGCCATACAGGCTAAGCAGCCGTACTAAATACCAGTTTAAAAACCAGTTCCAGACATGTACATTTACCTGGTATTTCTCAGATTATATAGATACTTGGGTACACCCTGAAGACCGTGAAGCAGTTTTTATGGCTACTGACCCTGCACATATCAGGGAAAAACTTCTGCACACTAAAACGTATTATGTAAACTACCGGGTTATTAATAATGGTGAAATACAATATATACAGCTGCGTATTGTAAACACTGCCAACAAAACACAACAAGTTTCACAGATTGTTATGGGATACCGCAGTGTTGATGAAGAAATCCGGCGTGAAATGGAACAAAAACAAATATTAGAAGACGCATTAGATAAAGCAGACCTGGCTATTAAAGCCAAAGATACATTTCTCTCTAATATGTCCCATGATATAAGAACACCATTAAATGCAATTCTTGGATTTACAGAACTTGCCAAAAAACAAGCCAGTGGCAATGCAAAATTAAAAAAATACCTTAACAAAATTGAAAAATCAGGTAAACAGCTTTTAGACCTGATTGGCAAGGTCCTGGAAATGTCATGGACAGAGGGAAGCAATATACAAATAGAAGAAACAGAATGTAACTTGTGTGATATTGTCCAGAATGTATATAACAGCTATTCCGGACAGGCGTCTGAAAAAAATATAACATTCTCTACACACTTCCAGAACCTTGAACATTGTGATGTATATAGTGACCCTGAAAAGCTGCAGCAGATTCTGTCCCAGCTGGCAGACAATGCAATAACATATACAAAAAACAATGGTAAAGTCGATATATGTGTAATAGAACTGGAAAAACTTCCAAATGGCTACATAACCTGCCAGTTTATAGTTAAAGATAATGGTATTGGCATTAACAAAGAATTCCTGGAACATATTTTTGAACCTTTTGAACGTGAAAAAAACACTACACTAAGTGGTGTACATGGTACAGGTCTTGGTCTTACAATTACAAAAAGTTACACAGAAATGCTAGGAGGTAAAGTAGATGTAAAAAGCACTATTGGCAAGGGCAGCACATTTACTGTTACATTAAATTTACGCATCAATAAACATGAACATATAATTCCTGGCCTTGATAAAAAAGATACCTTTTCACATCTTGCCAATAAGAAAATACTTCTTGTAGAAGACAATGAAATCAACTTAGAAATAGAAACTGAAATACTTGAAGGTCTCGGATTTACTATAGAAACAGCTAAAAATGGCCATATCGCTGTTGAGAAAATGAAAAACTCTGAACCTGGTGAATTCGGACTGGTACTGATGGATATACAAATGCCAGTAATGGACGGATTACAGGCAACAAAACATATACGTAAGCTTGACAATCCTGAATTAGCCAATATACCTGTTATTGCATTATCCGCCAATGCTTTTGAAAGTGATAAACGTATGTCAATAGAAAGTGGCATGAATGCACACCTTACAAAACCTATTGATGTGCCTGTTCTATTGGAAACAATCCTGAAAGCAATGGAAAACTAAAATAATTTATACTAAAGCAGCAGAAATACAAATAACATATTTCTGCTGTTTAGTAATAATATAAATTCTTTTAATAACACTTAATAATTACAAATATCTGTCTTCATCAGCTTCCTTCCCTGTAAAAATGTTACTGGAATTAAAATAACCAGGTTACTAACAACCATTCCAGCCATAGACATATTATTATAATAAAAAAGCATTTTCCCATGTTCAATTAAATATAAATTGTTAAACAAATATATCCACAACATTATTAAGAACGTTCCTGATATAATTCCAGCAATATCCATTAAGAGCACTTCTGATATAATCTTTAAACGTATTCTGGTTTTTGAAATACCTATTGCATTATATAACGCAAATTCACCCTGTCTGTACTGGTACATTCCAGCAAAAGCTGCATTTATTGTAACTGCCATAATAATAGAAAGCAGAATTATAACAAAGAAATAAATATAATTAAAATTCCTGAACTGGCTGTCCATATGTTCTTTATAATAATCATTGTCCCCAATAAAAATATTATATTCTGAACCAATCTTGCCAAGCATCTCTTTAAATCCATTATTATCCATAGAAGAATTTAAAACCAGATATTCCGCACTATCTGTATCACTAATATAATATATACTATACCCTTCATCATCTGTAATTGCATCTAATGTATAATTCTGGTTAGTAAATTCATCCTCTTCTGCTATAAGCGGGTCTCCAAGTTCCATCCCCCTGTTACTTGCCTGCAGACTGCTCATTATTACACTTCCATTGCCAAGCTCCTTGTTTTTATCAAGAAGTTTAATTCCAGTAAACTCACAATATGTTTCAAAATCTTCCTTATTGCGGAATGAATAATTTGCATCACCTGCATTAAAATTCATAATAGATTCAAAGTATATATCACTAAGCCTTCCCTGTGGCAAAACAGTTATTTTTTTATCTTCTTCCAGCTTTTTTACTGCTTTATAAAAATCCTCATAACTTTCATCTGTATTATATGGCCGTATCCTTGCGGTTTTTTTATTTCTTTCCATTGAATAACCAAACATCGTACTTACATTTGATACATATAGTCCAGCTATATAAATTGCAAATGTAAGCACAAACATAAATACCAGTAAAAATGACCTTTTTTTATTTTGTTTCATATAATATAATGCAGAAAATGGTTTCAAATCCCTTCACCACCTCTCCTGCCGCCAGCCATTCCATCCCACATCTCAATAACCTGGTCCGCATCTTTAAGTATCGAAAGGTCATGTGTAATAACAAGTACAAGATGTGTTTCTGAATACTCCTTAAGAATTCTCATAACAGCAAAAGCATTTTCATGATCCAGCGCTGCTGTAGGCTCATCTGCAAAAAGAACTTTAGGATTATTTATCATTGCCCTTCCTATTGCAACACGCTGTCTCTGTCCACCTGAAAGTTTAGATGGCCTTTTTTTCAGTTCCCTTTCACCCAGCCCAAGTTTTCTTAAAATATCCCCAGCCCTTTCTTCTGTCTGTTTATTACTTTTGTCCGCTGCTATAATAACATTATCCAGTGCTGACATATATGGAACTAAAAAATGCCTTTGGAATACAAAACCAAATTCTTTTCTCCTTAAATCTTCTCTTTCATAATCTTTTAAATTAATTATATCTTTTCCATTATATAATATTTCACCATCAGTTGGTCTCTTTAATGTAGAAAGACAATACATCAGTGTAGACTTGCCGCTCCCAGACGGGCCAATAAATCCAACCAGCCCTTTATCTGGCAGTTCAAGGTCAAAACCACCTAAAGCATACATTTTATTTTCTTTTTCAATATCATAAATCATTGTAATATTTTTTACATTAAACATAGCCAGAATTCCTTTCTTACATATCATCATCTATTGCATCTATTGTTTTTATTTTATATATTTCAAACCTTACTGGTATCTGCAGGATTCCAAACAGTGCAATATATGCACATAATATTTCTATAAGGGTTCCAGGTATAAAGTATAAACATGTAAGCCCAAGTTCTGTTATAAGAAAGATATCCAGTAATTTCATTAAAATAATACTCACTACAGCAGCGCTTAATATTGCAGTTACAAAAACAAACAACATTTCACGCAACATTGAATAATAAACAGCCTTCCTGCTATACCCAATAGATGAATACAAGCACCACTCACTGCGTCTGTCTCTCATATATGATATATTTACAATAACTACAAGTATTGCAACAATAACCATAATACCTGCGAATATAAAATTTGTGGAACCAGAGATTGTATCAATTATTTCATCCTGAAGTTTCTTTTCACCATTTGCCAGGTCTATAAACTCTGAATTCTCCAATATAACTCCCTGTTTTTCTATTGTCTTTTCAAGATTATGTACAGTGCCATCTGTTACAACACATAATTCAGGATTTGTAAATGTTTTATTATTATTAGCTATACCACATCCAAAATAATAATCACATTCAATAATACCAACAATTTTTACATCACTGTTCCTGTTTAAAGTATCACCTTTCTTATAACCATAGTTTTTTATTATCTTTCTGTCTAATACAACTTCATCTTCCTTCTCTGGAAGACGTCCATCTGCCAGCTCTGCACCCATATGTTTTAATAACATATCCATTTGTTTTTTATTTGTCATTGGAATTTCAATATAATAATTTCCAACAATAGAAGTAACATATGCATATTCTGTCTGTACTATAAAGACATCCTCTATACCTTTACACTTTTTAAAATCCCCCTTTATACCGTTATATTTCTTATTTACCGCATTCATATGGTCTTCTTCTGTAATACCGTCCTGCAAAATGCCAGCATCAATATCCAGGTCTTTATCTGTTAATAATATATATTGTATATATTTGGTACTTTCTGTTAAAACTGACCTGAATGTTTCAGATGTTGTTGATAACAGAAACATTGACATATATGTAATAATAAAAAACATAGCCAGGCTTACAACTAAAACAGATACTCTTCTTTTATTATTTTTTATATAATAAAAAGCCGGAATTTTCTGTGACATAACACACCTCCTGTAAATATATTTTATCTTCAAGGCCTCTGTACAAATATTACAACACTTTTCTGCTAATTAAAAAAGTAACCATAGTCATATCCTTATATGACTATGGTAATATACGTAAAATATTTATTCTTTCATAGCAACAATCAGTTTAGAACGGTCATGTATTCCTGTTTTATCATATATAGAAGAAATATAATTTTTAACTGTCCCTTCTGAAATATATAACTCATCTGCAATCTGCCTGTTATTTAAACCCTTAGCAAGCAGTGTACATATTTCCTTCTCCCTTTCTGTCATATCTGCCAGCAAATCCTCATTTGCTTCTGCAATATTTTTATTCTTCTGTAAAAGTACCGCCAGACGCTCCATAACCTCGTGTCCAATTACATTCTGCCCTCCCATAATTCCTTCTACTGCAGCAAGTATAGCATCCTTGCCACCTCCTTTTAATAAATACCCATCCGCTCCGCCAGCGATTGCATTTGTAATATTTTTATCATCATAAAATGTAGTAAGTACCAGTATCTTAATCCATGGAAAGCCTTTTTTAATTTCTTTTATAAGTTCAATTCCACCCATACCTTTCATATTCAGGTCAACAAGTGCCATCTGGCATTGCTTTTCCCTAAGTATAGCTAAAGCCTCTTTGCCGTCATGCGCCATCCCAATTACTTTAATCTGGTTCATTGATAAAATAATTTCAAGGCTTTCAAGTAATAGTGGTTCATCATCTACCAATAAAACTTCTAACATATAACAATTCTCCTTTTATACTGCTATTTTAGAATTTGTAAAATAGCATTTCTAAAATGACCATCTTATTTATTCCAAAGGTATCATAACTTCTGCAAAAAAACCATTATTATTCTTAAATTCTGTACTGCCTCCTGCTTTCTCTGCATATTTTATAATTTTCTTAATCCCGAAACCATTCTGTATCCTTTGCATAGCATTTTCACTATTAAAATTGCTCTTTCCATTATCTGCAACAGAAATTTTTAAATGTGTGCTGTCTGCTGAAAGCCATATATTAAACTTGTCTGCCATTCCATGTTTAACACCATTTACAAGAAATTCTTCCACTGCGCCTGTCAGGAATTCTGTATGTTCATGTGGAATCCAGAGTCCTGGCCCAATAATCTCCATATCAAAGTATACTTTAATTTCTGTATCCATTGTAAAGTTATCTATAATAGCTTCTATTTCCATTTTAAAATCATCAATATGTATATTTTCTGACTCTTCATCCAAAACCCTCACAGCATGCCTGACAGCTTCAAGTCCCATCTGTATACGCTCATTGGCAATCCTTGCTTTATCAGCCGCCCTGCCTGGGTCAGTTTCCCACAACATCCCAGCAGCGTCTAAAGCCATGCTTGCAGCTGTAATTGTATGTCCTACACTATTGTGTATATTCCGGCTTATATTCTCCCTCTCTTCAAGCCTTGCATTTCTCTCAATAATATTATTCTGCATTATAAGAGCATGGTTTAATTTCTTTTCAGCAAACCCGCTTAATGCCAGCTTTTGCATAGACAATATTATTTTATCCTTATAATCTGTATATGCTTCCATAGCTTTCTGCACATACCATATGGCAACAGATAAAGCAAAAACCACAATACTCTTTACAATCAGCACTGGGAAAATACTAGAAAAACAATTTATATTACAAACAGCCTGTACAACTGCATATATAACTGGTGGCAGTATAAAACTTGTCCTTTTATACCCCGCCTGACCAAACAAAAGAAATATTAAAAAACCATCTGATAAAATGCAAAGCATTGTACACAGCACTACTTTTATTATAATTATAAAAGTATTTATTTCATCTGAAATATTTTCTAATGTAAATACAAATAATAAAAGACCTGCTGTACATAACAAATAATATGGTACTTTCGTATAGAATAACCCATACACTGCCAGAATTATTGTTAAAGCCTGTGTCCTTAAAAAACTGCCCATATAAAACCACCTATAATATTATATATTTATTTTTTAAGTATAACAAAGAAAACATTTTATGCCAAGACAAAATACAAAAATAACATTTTACATATTATGCAAATAGGAGTACACTATATAAATGAAATTAAAATACAGGAGGTATAATTAAATTGGCTAAACAGGTAAAAAAACAAAACCAAAATAAAATAGTGCCTATAGTTGTAATTATAACAGCAATAATAGTTATTGTATGCATAGTAGCAGCTATTGCCAATAACACCAAAAAAGACGGCAACAAACCAGGACAAAACACAGTACAGGACAAACCAGAAGACAAAACACCAAATCCTTCTGAAAGTAGTACGGCAGAAGAAACTATATCAAAATGTTATGCAGATATTGTAATTAAAGATTATGGTACAATTACTGTTGAATTAGATGGAAAATCTGCACCTTTAACAGTACAGAATTTTGTTTCATTAGCTAAAGACGGGTTTTATAATGGACTGACATTCCATAGGATTATAGAAGGCTTTATGATGCAGGGAGGCGACCCAGAAGGTACTGGCATGGGAGGGTCAGGCCAGACAATCCCTGGTGAATTTATTGCTAATGGGTATAATAACCAGCTGTCACATACCAGAGGTGCAATTTCTATGGCAAGGTCAAATAACTATAACAGTGCAAGCTCACAGTTTTTTATTGTACACCAGGACTATCCTAGTTTAGATGGACAATATGCAGTTTTTGGTTATGTAACAGAAGGAATAGAAGTAGTAGATGCTGTATGCACAGATGCACAGCCTGTAGATGGCAATGGTTCTATTGCACCAGACGCACAGCCTGTAATTACTTCTATTACTATACGTGATGAAGAGTAAAAGAAAGGATTATTTTTAATATGGAAAAACCTTGTATTAAATTAATTACAACAGATTTAGACGGCACCCTTTTAAATGACAATAAAGAAGTCCCTGCTGGTTTCAGGGAATGGGTACTTGGACATAAAGAAATAAAAATGGTAATTGCAAGTGGCAGGCAATATTATAATATCTGCAAACTATTTCCAGAAATGGAGGACAACCTGGTTTTTATGGCAGAAAACGGCGGGCTGGTTTTTGAGAATAATAAAGCTATCCATATTAATGGAATGTTGCCAGAGGATGTTATTTACTGTATTGGACATTTCCATACACAAAATAATTTTTCTCTTATTCTTAGTGGTGAAAAAGCTGCTTATATGGAACACTCATCTGAAGAAGCAGAAAGAAATGCGCATATGTACTATGAAAAACTTGAATTTATTAATAATGTGGCAGATTGTATCCAGAATGACAAAATTATTAAAATCGCTGTATTTATAGAAAACCATAATGCAGAAGAAGAATACAATAAACTCGGAGAATTTCATAAAAGGCTTGATGCATTGCTCTCTGGGGACTGCTGGATTGATATAGCAAATAAATCTGTAAATAAAGGTAATGCAATTAAAATATTACAACAAAAATATAATATAAATCCAAGTGAATGTATAGCATTTGGCGATTACCTTAATGATACAGATATGTTATTACAGTGTGGTGAAAGTTATGCCATGCAAAATGCACATCCATCATTAAAAGAAATAGCAAAATATATAGCACCTTCAAATAATGATGAAGGTGTTATGAAAATACTGGATAAATTAAATTTGTAAAATCCACAAATTATATTGCGCTTTAATACAATGTAATGTAGTTTAGTTAAGTAAAACATAATAATTATAGAACACCAAATCCTGTAATTATTGACAGACAAAATGATATTTTGTAAAATTTATTTTTATCAAAATAGAAAGGAAATAACAATGAAACTTAAGAAAAACCTGACAAAATGTGCCCTTGTTTTATTACTTGCAGGACAAATAACCACCCCTCTTAATACTTACGCAGGTGAACAGGAACAGCATGAATTATATGAAATAATACAAGAAACAAACCAGAAAAACAGTAATCTTGATGCTCCTAGAAATTCTATGGACCAGTTCCGCTATAATTTCAAAAATAATAAATCTAAATTAACTCAAAATGATACTTCCATTATGTGGAAAGATTATAGCAGGAAAAATATTAAAAAGAATATTTCTGCTGTTATAGCAAGAAAAGAAACAAAATGGCTGTTCCGTCTGCTCCGCAGCCAGTATGGGCTATATACTTATTATGGCAGTGATGCAAAGTTTATAAAAGCTAAAAAAAAGATTTTAAAAGAAATAGGTACAAAAGGCAATATTACAACAAAAAAATACCAGAAAATCCTGCATAAAAACCTAGGGTTTATAACAGACTGCCACCTTGCTATTGGTGAAGAACTTTTTGTAGCAGATGCCAGGCTCTTTAGTGATGAATCTGTACATTATATAAAAAATAATGGATATTTTTATAAAGAAGAAAACCAGCAGGATGCAATTATATCAATTAATAACAAAAAACCAGATATGTATTTAAAACATGCTATTAATGAAAATGGCGGCCTCTCTTATTATCCTTATGCAATGCTGGAACAAAAAGGTAATTCACGTAAATTTAATGTTAAATACCAAAGTGGCAAATCAGAATATATTACCCTGGAACCTGCTATATATTCTTACAATAAAAATATAAAACGTTTATATGGCTATGATAAATATGATAAACTTGCTTATGTAGAAATGAACCAGGCATATATGGACTGGGATACACCAAAGGAACGCAAACGCTTCTTAAAAGATATTCCAAATATGAAGAAACAAGACTGCCTGGTGTTTGATTTAAGAAATAATACTGGCGGTGATGGCTCTTTAATTGACACCTGGTTTAAACGTTATACAGGCAAAAAACTTCTGCCTAATTACAGTACACTCCGTATACGCCCTGTATTTATAAGCAATAAAAAGGAACTAAAAGAAATGGATGTGTTTGCTGTCCAGACTGGCATGAAGAAAGATGGGAAATATTATTATTCACAATACCCTGGACACCAGTATCTTAAGAATAATGGCAGGCATATTTTTGTACTGACATCAAGACATACTTCATCTGCTGCCGAATCAATGACTGATGCTTTAAAAAATATTGAAAATACTGTTACTATTGGAACTAATACAGGAGGAGTTCTTATTAACATGGCAAATTACAGTATGGCAATGCCATATTCAGGATTGTTACTTCAGTTTGGTACTTGCCTGCAGAACTTTGACCCCTCTTACTTCAAAGAATCCTATGGTATAGAACCAGATATTTACCTGACTGGAAAGAACCTGGACCAGCGTTTAAAAAAGTTTTTCCAGACATATGTATCTGGGTTAATCTGAACCTGTAATATTAATTCCGCCAGGCAGGCCCTTGCAATACATTTTTCTTAGTGTTACAGGCTTGCCTGGTAAGATTAAATTGGAGGCTTAAATATGAATAAAGACCTTACAACAGGAAGTGTTTTTAAATCAATTATATATTTTTCACTTCCATATCTGCTTTCATATTTCTTACAGACATTATATGGAATGGCGGACCTGTTTATTATAGGACAGTTTAATGGCGTAGAAAGTACAACAGCTGTTTCTATTGGAAGCCAGGTTATGCATATGCTTACAGTTATGATTGTTGGCCTGGCTATGGGTTCTACAGTTATAATTGGCCGGGCTGCTGGTGCAAAAGAAACTAAACAGGCAAACCTTGCTATTGGTAATACAGTTATAATGTTTATGTTTCTTTCTATAATCTGCATGGCATTACTATTACTTGCAGTAAAACCATTTATATATATTATGTCCACTCCAGAAGAAGCTGTACCTGGAACCACCAGTTATTTAATAATATGCTTTATTGGAATACCATTTATCACAGCATATAATATTATAAGTTCAATTTTCCGTGGTATGGGAGATTCAAAAAGCCCTATGTATTTTATTGCAGTAGCATGTATATTTAATATTGTACTTGACTATATTTTTATTGGAATATCCAGACTTGGCACTGCTGGCGCAGCATTAGGTACAACATTATCACAGACAATAAGTGTAATTATTTCACTTATTGTTATTAAAAAACGTAAAATGATTCCAAATATCTGTTTAACAGACTTTAAACCAAAGAAAGAAATGCTTGGCAGTATTTTAAAAATTGGCATACCTGTTGCTGCACAAGACGGATTTATACAAATTGCATTTATTATAATTACAATATTTGCAAACCGCAGGGGATTAAATGATGCTGCAGCAGTTGGAATTGTTGAGAAACTTATTGGAATACTTTTCCTTGTACCATCTTCTATGCTGTCTGCTGTATCTGCACTATCCGCCCAGAATATTGGCGCAAAGAAACATGACAGGGCTGGACAAATATTAAAATATGCCACAGCCATTACTGTATTATTTGGATTAATAATCTCTGCCATTATGCAGTTTACAGCAGAAAACGCTGTCAGCTTGTTTACTGGCAATAATAAAGTAATTATACTGGGAGGACAATATATGCGCAGCTATGTATGGGACTGCATATTCGCAGGTGTCCATTTTTGTTTTAGTGGGTACTTCTGTGCATATGGATTATCAATTATATCCTTTATACATAATTCATTATCAATTATCTGTGCCCGTATACCCCTTTCATATATTGCATCAAAATATTTTACTGCTTCACTTTTTCCAATGGGTATTGCTGCACCTGCAGGTTCATTATTATCTGTAATAATATGTATTATAGCATTTATATGGCTTAAAAAACATCCTGGGAAAATAAAAATATAGATACAAATAATAAATAATACAAAAGATAAAACTATTCTAAAAATTTTACTTATTTCTGGACTTATCAAAATCTTCATTTCCCATCTGGAAAAATTCTATTATTTCTTCTATACTTACTGGAAACATATTATTTGCATCCACCCCAACATCAAAACGGCGCAATCCTTTTTCAAGATTCTGGTAATTATAATCTTCATGGTTATGCTGGTGTCCATGCAAATGTATAGAATCCCTGAAAAACTGGTTCCACTCTTCTATTGGATAATGAAATAAAATAAACCTTTCATTTTTATATTTTAATTCATAATAATCTTTAATCCATACAAAGATATCCTTGTCAAATCCCTCCTGGTCTGCAAATTTATCATGGTTCCCTCTTACAAGGTATTTTCTTCCATTTAACTTCATCAGTATTTCCTGGACATATTCTGCTCCTTTCATAGAAACATCACCTAGTATATATATATCATCAGACATTCCAACTTTACGGTTCCAGTTACGTATAAGTACATCATCCATTTCTTGTATTGAATAAAAAGGCCTGCCTGTATGTTTAATTATATTTTTATGGCCAAAATGCGTATCCGAAGTAAAATATATCATATCCATGCCCCCTCCTTTTATTATAATAAACTAAATATATATAAATAACAAGATTTCTATAGAAAAAACCTTATATATCCATAACTCAAAAAAATAGTTTGAGTTTCACCATTTTTTAATACACAGGTATTTTGCTTCTGGCAATTTTCTTATGCATCCGTATAATGTATTATACAAATGTATAAGAGGAATTTTTTATTCTTGTTTTTCTCTAAAAATATATATAATAAAAATTAATATTTGTGTCTATGTGCTGTCTGGCATAAATAATTATTTATACATAAACGGTAACGCTAAAATGAGGATTTTATATGAATAATATTACAAAAAAATTAGGTGAAGCTGAATTAGAAATTATGCAGGTAATATGGAACAGCCAAAATCCTGTTACTTCAAATTATATTTTAAATGAATTAAAAGAACAAAGAAAATGGCAGCTTTCTACTTTAATGACTTCATTGAAAAGGCTATCTGACAAAGGTTTTGTCAACTGTGACCGTTCCACAGGAAATAATCTCTACTCTTTCCTTATTCCTGAAAATGAATATAAAATAAGTGAGAGTAAAAACTTTCTTAAAAAACTTTATAACAACTCTATACAAAATATGGTTGCTACCCTATATAACAATAAAGCAGTCAAAAATTCTGATATAGAAGAACTCAGGAAATTTTTAGATAAATTAGAAGAAGATGGAATGTGAAAGTGGTACAATACTTTTGTAGTATCAATTTTAAAAAATTTGCAAGGGAGATTATTTATGACCAAAATCCAAAAAAGCTTGAATAGTTATATTACCACAGAAATGGACTATTGGGATTTTTCTGGCGTTGTAAGAGTTATACAGAATGGAAGAATCATATTTGAAACTTGCCGTGGATATTCAAATATTGAGTTTGGCATTAAAAATACAATGGAAACAAGATTTACGGTTGCTTCTGTTGCCAAACAGTTTACAGCGTTTGCAATTATGATTTTATATGACAAAGGACTGTTACAACTTAATGAAAAAGCAAATTTGTATCTGCCCCCAGACATGCAGCTTCCTCCGAAAATAACAGTTCATCATCTTTTATCACACACGTCGGGACTGCATAATAATTATAATTTTGAAGATGATTTTTATGTGGGCGGGGACAGAAAACCTTATAATAAAGAACAATTTTTTAAAAACTGGATTATTAGGGAGCCTATAAAGAAGCCAGGTAAAGAATTTGAATATAATAATTCTAATTATAATTTGCTTGCGTGGATTATTGAATATGTTTCAGGACAGACTTACAATGAATTTTTACAGGAAAACATTTTTTCTAAGATAAGAATGAACAATACTATGTTTGATAATGGCCAGGATATTATTCCACACAAAGCAGACAATTATATGCATGATTACGGCAAACTGGCCAAAGTACCTTATACAAATAATTTATATAGTATTGGCGCAGGTGCGTTAGTTACAAATTGTGATGACCTGCAAAAATGGTATGAATGCCTTAAAAACAGGAAAATTTTATCAAAAGATGCCTATAGGATTTATCTGTCACAAAACCAAAACAACTATTGCTATGGATTAGAACGGTATGAGGAAGATAAAACGGTTAAGTATGCACATGGTGGAGATATGCTTGGTGTATCTGCCTATACCCAGTACTATTTCGATGAAGACATTTGCATTATCGTTATATCGAACACAGAATCATTAGACCAATACCGTTTCGGGAACGGAATTGCAGCAATCCTACATAATAAACAAGCACCTGTTTCATACAGGCCAGAGGAAATTTTTCTGCCGCCAGATGAACTTGAGAAATATACAGGAACATATCTTCCTGGTAAGATACATATTGAACAAAAAAACGGGAAACTATATTTGGTCCGTGTTAACCAGAATATTCATATTGAATTGTATTGTGTAGGCAAAGATAGTTTCAAAAGGCGTTATGAAGAACAACAAACAATTCACAAGTTAATCTCTGAGGGTGATATGAAACCTTCAGTGTGGGGATATGGGCTAATAAGTAAGCAATTTGTATAATGAACTAAGAAATTTTAACCTATAAGCATTTGGGACTTTGGGGTGGTAAAACTTTGGAATTGCCAGAGGTAAAATACCTATGTATTAAAAAAATGGGAAACTCAAATAAAAAAAATATTTGACAACATATTTATCTGGTGCTATAATAATCCATAATTTTCCGTGTGCGCACACGAAAAATTATGGATTATTATTTTATCTTACACAAAACAATAATTATATAACTGGATTTTATATTCTAGTATATAATTATATAAACATGGAGGATTATTATGCCAGTAACTATACGTGAAATAGCCCGTTACTGTAATGTATCAGAAGGCACTGTTGACAGGGCTCTCAATAACCGCACAGGAATCAGCACCAAAACCAAAGAACGTATCCTTGCTGCTGCCAAAGAACTTGATTACAAACCAAATATGCTTGCACAATGTCTTGCCACTGGCAGCACCAAAACCATAGGTGTTGTATGTGGTGGGCTTTCCAACCGTTTTTTCACATCACTTATTGAAGCTATTGAAAGAAACGCAGGCATACATGGATATTTTATAAGCCTTGTACTTTCACATAACTCTCCTTCCAAAGAACTTGAAGGTATAAGATATCTTGCACAAAGACAGACAGATGGCATAATAATCTTTCCTGTAGGCTATGGAAAAGAATATGAAAAAGAACTTCAACAGCTTAATATCCCAATAGTTACATTATATAACAGGATATCAGGCAGTTTTACACATGTAGATACTGACTGCCGTAAAATTATGAAAGAAGCAGCCAGCAAAATATTATCCAAAGGATACAAAGATATTGTATATATGGATATTAAAAACTGCACATGTGATGAGGATATGAATTTCTTTTCACTAGATGAAAGATTACAAGGTTATAAAGAAGGCATGGCACAAGCAGGGCTTTGCTGCCATATTTTAAATACATATAATGAAAAGGAACTGCTTTCACTTGCTGGTACTTCTGTACGTACTGCAATACTATGCCCTTATGATGCACTTGCAATAAAGATAACTAACTTTTACCGCAAAATGGGTATCAGCATACCTTCCCAAATAGGTATTATGGGATTTGATAATATAGATATGCTTGAAAATATTACACCACGCATTAATTCTGTAGACTGTAACACAGAAAAACTAGGAGAAATTGCATTTTCAATTTTACTTGAAAAGATGACTGGCAATTATACAGGCAAAGATGTAACTGTTGGTTATAAATTTACGGAAGGAGAAAGTTTATAATGGATGTATTCAGATTTGGCTTAAGTTACTGGAAAAAGTATCTTCCAGCAGCAATTTTTATCCAGATATTAAGTTTTATAGCACTTACATGCGATTTGCTTATTCCTATGATATCAGAAATGTTTATTGACTATGTTATACGGAGTGACAAACCAGATAAAACCAATATATTTTCATTTATGCTAAGCGGCAAGTATGGCAGTATACATACAATGGAACTGCTGTTTTCACTATCTGTCCTGCTTATGCTGCTGGTATCTGTGCGGCTGGTACTTATATATATTAAGAATGTTGGCAACCAGAAGCTTGGTCTTGGTCTTGAAACAGACCTGCGTATGGCAACTTTTAAAAAACTGTCAGACCTTGACAGCATGACAATATCTGATTATAACACAGGTGAACTCCTTACCACAATTAATTCAGATACTATTATGTTTAAGGAAATGTTCTGCCGTATAGTGCCAAATATTATTGACAGCATTGCTGTACTGGCTATAAGCTCCATAATGCTTGCCAAAATACATATCTGGCTGCTTTTAATACCCGTGGCACTTGCACCTGTACTTTTTACTGCACTTATGCGTTTCCGTAAACTTGCAAGAGAAAATTATAAAATTATAAGGGGAAATAACTCCATAATGAACCTTACTGTACAAGAAAACATTGAAGCTGTAAGGCTTGTACGCTCATTTACCAATGAAAAAATAGAAAAAGAAAAGTTTGACAATGCTAATGAAGAGCTTAAAACTTCATATATAAACCAGATTAAACTTTCATCAAAATTTGAAGTAATATTTGGAATTGTCAAACAGTCAGCATATATAGGTGGTATTGCAATAAGCGCAATACTTGTTATAAATGGTGAAATAATGGTAGGTTTCCTTGTTGCATGTACTAATTATATACTGAAAATTATGGACCATATTACACAGATAAATAATTCCCTTTTCCAGATGCAGCAGCAGCTTGTTTCAGGCCAGAAAATGCTTGGTTTTATGAATAAAGAATCACGTATTGGGAATGGCACAAAACCAGTTAAAAATACTGAAAAAACAGATATTTCACTTAACCATGTTTATCTTGAAGCAGATGGTACAGCAATCCTTAAAGATATCAACCTTGAAATACCTTCTGGCAAAAAGGTTGGCATTGTTGGTGGTACAGGAAGCGGCAAGAGTGTACTTTTAGAATCACTTATAAGAATACATAATATAACAAGTGGTTCTATTAAATTAAATGGAATAGAAACAAGTGAATATGAGTTAAGTGCATTACGTGACAGGTTTGCATATGTATTCCAGGATGTATTCCTTTTTTCAAATACAATAGATTCAAATATTGCATATAGTGAACCTGATATAGAACATGAACATATTATTTCTGCTGCCAGGCATGCGCAAGCACATAGTTTTATCCAGAACCTGCCAGACAGCTACAATACAATAGTTGGTGAACGTGGTCTTGGTATTTCCGGCGGCCAGAAGCAAAGGATTTCAATAGCAAGGGCACTTCTTAAAAATTCACCTGTACTTGTACTTGACGATTCAACAAGTGCACTTGATGTAAATACAGAAAAGAAACTTATTGCAGATATTAAAGAAAACTACCCTGATAAAACAATACTTATATCTGCACACAGGCTTTCTTCTGTTGTATCATGTGATGAAATACTATATATGCAGGATGGCATGATAACAGAACGTGGTACTTTTAATGAACTTATGGAATTAAATGGCAGGTTCGCCAAAGTGTATAAAGTACAGGAAGCACAGAATAAAGAAATAATCAGTTACAATAAAGAAAATGGCATATCTGCTGCCAGGACAGGAGGGTATTAATGGCAAAAAGAAATACTTATTTCCAGGATGAAGTTATAACAAAAAAGGTTGATATAAAACAGCTTGGTAAAATTTTACGCTATGTACTGCCCTATAAAAAAATTGTTATACTTGTGGCAGTGCTGATGCTTATATCTTCATTTGTATCAATGCTTTCCCCGCTTCTTCTTAGAAGAATTATTAATGAAGTAGTGGCCAATGAAGACTACAGGGAACTTGCATTTATAATAGCAGGAATGTCTGTACTTGCAATTATAGAAACCAGTACAACATTTATACACCAGAGGCAGACTGGCATAATGGGACATAAAGTTATTGCAAACATACGGCAGGATATATTCTATAAACTCCAGGAACTGCCATTTGATTATTTTGATTCCAGGCCTGATGGCAAAATTGTAGTACGTGTAACAGATTATATAAATGACCTTGCCAACTTTTTTACAAATTTCCTTGTATTGCTGCTTGTTTATATTGTTAAAATAATTATTGTAACATTTTTTATGCTTTCAATAAGCCCACAGCTTACAGGTGTTGTATTAGCAGCAGTTATTCCTATGATGGCCTGTGTATTTGCACTGCGTTATTCAATAAGAAAAATTTTCCCAACACACCGGGCAAAAATTTCAAACCGTACAGCTTTTCTTGTTGAATCAATTATGGGAGAAAAGATTATTAAAAGTTATAACAGGGAAGAATTAAACACAGAAATTTATAAAGATTTACATTCCCAAAGCCTTAAAGTATGGTTAAGCATTGTACACCGTAATGAATTAAATACACCTATTGTAGAAATATCATGGAACCTTGGTGTTATCTGTCTTTATGGCATTGCACTTTCAATGATATTAAACGGCAATGCTTCAATGGACGCAGGAACATTAGTTGTATTTACAAGTTATATGGGTCTTTTCTCAGGTCCCATTACACAAATTGCGTTTATAATACAACAGCTCGCACAAGTAAGCTCTAACCTTGAACAGGTATTTGATACAATTGATTATCCTGCTGGCATTGAAAATGCCCCTGGTGCTGTTTCTATTAAAAATATCCAGGGAAAAGTTGACTTTAACCATGTAACATTTTCATATGATGAAGATGAACCTGTCTTAAAAGATTTTGACCTTCATATACAACCTGGAAGCACAGTAGCACTTGTTGGGCCAACTGGTGCAGGCAAAACTACAGTAATCAACCTGCTTACACGTTTCTATGATGTAGATGAAGGAAGTGTAACAATAGATGGTACAGATGTCAGGAATATAAGCCTGCACTCACTTCGTAAAGAAGTAGGTGTACTTATGCAGGACCCATTTTTATTTAAAGGTACAATACTTGAAAATATACGCTATGGACGGCCTGATGCCACAGATGAAGAATGTATAAATGCTGCACGGCTTATACACGCTGAAGAACGCATACTACAGTTCAAAGATGGATATAACCACCAGCTTGAAGAACGTGGACAGGGGCTTTCCGCAGGTGAAAAACAACTTGTAAGCTTTGCACGCATTATACTTAAAGACCCTTCCATAATAATACTTGATGAAGCAACAAGTTCTATAGATACTGAAACAGAACAGTTAATTAAACAGGCACTTGATGTTATATTAAAAGATAAAACTGCATTTATGGTTGCACACAGGCTTTCAACAATACGCAATGCAGACCTTATATTATATATTGCAGACCAGGGAATTGCAGAATCTGGTACACACCAGGAACTTATGGAATTAAAAGGGCTTTACTACCAGCTGAACTAATATAACAGGGCAGCAGCACCAAGGAAAAACCATACAATATATATACTTTATTTTACCTGTTATATCTTGTATTTTTTATTCTTAGTGCAGCCGCCCTGTTACTTTATATCAGATAAGTTTTAAAACATTTTCAACATCTCTCTTATATGGAATAGCAGGTATTCCTCCTCTTTTCTGTACACATAAACTTGCTGTGGCATTGCCATACCTGGCACAAGCTTCCCATGCCTCCCATGGCATATCTTTTATATCTGTCTGGTATTCCAGGTATTTTGATAAAAAACCTCCCCAAAAAGAATCCCCTGCACCTGTTGTATCTGCTACTTTAGCAGGAAATCCTGCTATTTGTCCGCTCTTTTCATAATTTACAATATAAACTCCATCACTTCCCAATGTTACAACAACAAGTTTTGGTCCATTCTGCAGCAGCTTTTTAGCTGCTTCTTTATAATCTGTTTCTCCTGTAAGAAGCATACTTTCTTCATCTGAAACCTTCATTATATCAGCAAATAGCATAACACCTTTTATCTTTTCTACAGCATCAGTTTCATTTTTCCATAAAGTTTTCCTGTAATTAGGGTCAAATGAAATCAAAGCACCTGCTTCTTTTGCTATTTTTACAGCTTCAGTTGTAGCAGACCTTGCTGGTTCATCTGTAAGCGAAAGGGAGCCAAAATGAAAAATTTCACATTCCTTTAATACCTGCTGGTCTAATTCTTTTACCGAAAGGCAAGTATCTGCACCAGGCTTTCTTGCAAAAGAAAAACTACGTTCCCCTTCTTTGCTAATTTCCACAAATGCAAGAGTTGTAAAAACTGTATTGTCTTCTATAATATAATCTGTACATACTCCTTCCTTCTCAAGCGTTTTTTTCAAAAAACTTCCATGCATATCTGCACCAGTTTTTGCAGCCATAGCAGTTTTATGCCCCATATGGCTTAAAGTTACTAAAAGATTTGCGGGTGCACCTCCTGGATTTTGTTCAAACAGCTTCATCCCATTTTCACTTTTTCCAGACTCTGTAAAATCAACTAAAAGTTCACCAAGTGCTATTACATCAAACTTTTTTCCCATATTTTAATTCCTCCACAATTTTATTATAACCTTTCTTGTTTAACTGGTAGAAACTGTGTTGTGCCAAAAAGCCAGAGGCAAAATACCTGTGTATTAATATTTATATCCAGCTAATTATACCTGCGGATTTTAAAAGCAGTATTATAAGAAGTATTGGCGCTATTACCTTAATCATTGGTACATACAGCCATTTCCTTCCGAATTTACATCCACTTTTCTCAACCTCATCAATTACAACCTTTGGCTTAACTACCCATCCAATAAGAATACACGTGCCGATTGCTACTACAGGCATAAATAAATTGTTACTAATATAATCCATAATATCAAGAATCTGTGCTACTGCCCCATTAGGAAGTTTAACTTCAAAATAAAGCAGGTTATATCCCAGACATACTACTATACCAGCAACTAAAGCAATAACCCCTTCAATACATGCTGCTTTAGTCCTTGAAATATGGAATTCATCCATAAAACTTGAAACTACAGCCTCCATAACCGACATAGCACTTGTAACTGCTGCAAAAAGTACCATTGCAAAGAAAAGACACCCTACTATATTGCCAATCTTGCCCATTGCAGCAAAAACTTTAGGCAGGGAGACAAACATAAGGCTTGGGCCTGATGCCTGCATGCCTTCCATCCCCATAAATGTAAATACTGCTGGTATAATCATTACACCTGCAAGAAACGCAACAGCAGTATCAAATATCTCAATCTGGTTAATAGACCTTGTTAAATTAGCATCATCCTTTACATATGAACCATATGCAACCATAATTCCCATTGCCACACTAAGACTGAAGAAAAGCTGCCCCATTGCATCAACAAGTACAGAGAAAAATCCCTTTATTGTCAGGCCGTCAAAATTTGGTACTACATATACCTTAAAACCTTCAAGCCCCGTCCTTGTCACCCCGTCGTCACCAGTATGGCTGATAGTCAGCGAAAATACAGCTATAATTACAACAAGAAGAAGCAATACAGGCATAATTACCTGTGATGAACTTTCAATACCTTTATTTACACCACGGAATATAATAAATGCAACTGCAGCAAGAAATAAAAGCATCATAATAACAGGCTCTATATTACTTGTTATAAAGCCAGTAAAATAACCATCTTGTGCTGCTTCTGTACCATGCCCTGTAAGATATGCAAGGAAATATTTAAGTACCCATCCTCCTATTGCACAATAATAAGGCATTATAATAACTGGAACAATACATGCAATAACACCTAACGGCTTCCAGCGCTTATGTAGCTTACTATATGCTGTAAGCGGGCTCTGTTTTGTTTTTCTTCCAATGGCAATTTCCGTACTAAGCAGCGTAAACCCAAATGTCAGTGCCAGTACCAGATACACTACCAGGAACAGTCCACCTCCATCTTTAGCTGCAAGGTACGGAAATCTCCATATATTTCCAAGACCTACAGCACTACCGGCGGCTGCCAGCACAAAACCGATAGTGCCTGAAAATGAATTACGTTCTTTCTTCATCCTGAACTCCCTTTCTTACTTTTAGAATAATAAAGTAATTATACCCTATAGGAAGTCCAGTTGCAACTTTTAATTATTTTCCCTTATAGCAGCGTTAGCACGCTCTACATTAAGCCTTGAAAGGAATATTGTAATTACCAGGTTAATTATCATTGGTATCCAAAGATACATAAAATATAGCATATTAATACAAGATGATGGCTGTACTGCTGCGTTGGCAATATACCCGCTTGCACTAAGAAGCCATCCTGAAAGGGCTGTACCAATCCCGCCTCCTATTTTTACACCAAGTGATGTACAAGAATACATTGTACCATCAATACGTTTGCCCTTTGTTAAGAATGTATATTCTGAACATTCTGCAATTAATGCATTTAAATCACCCTGTAATGGACTCATTCCAAGGGATGCAATTCCTGAAAAAAGCAGCATAAGCGGAATATTTCCCATATATCCAGCTGCAATTACAAGTCCTCTTGCAACCGTGCCAATTATATATCCTATAAGGTTTAACTTATACATACCATTAAACTTCTTTACTAAGAAAGGTGTTACAAGCAGCCCTATAATTAATGGTATATTAATTGCCCATGCAAAGACCCCAAGTAATGACGCATCCCCAAGAATATAAGTCATAAAGAATATACCCATATTAAGCGTTGCTGTAAATATCTGCATTAATATATACATTACACATATTATTATATAATATTTATTTGAAACCAGCATTTTGGCAGCACTTTTAAGACCATACTTTTCTTCCTGTAAATCCTTTTTTACAAGTTTTTTGTCCTCTAATTCTTCTGCTGGCAGCTCCTTTACAGACAAGACAGAAATAGTATTTACAATAAGCCCAATAACTGCATATAATATAGCTATTGTCCTCCATCCTGCTGCGCCGCCTCCCAGGGCTTCTACTGCATCGACTGTAACTGTCTGGATTAACATACTTGTACCAAAAGCAAACATAAAACGTATTGACCCCATCTGTACACGTTCGCTGTCATTTTTGGTAATAAGCGATGTAAGTGCTGAATATGCAATATTGTTTGCAGTATAAAAAACTGCGTTTAATAATGTATATGCAACAAAGAACCACGCATATTGTGCAAACTTGCTTGCCCCAGCAGGTACTATAAAAAGCATGACAATCATTGCTGAACATCCAATATATGCCCATAACATCCAAGGCCTTGCCTTGCCCATCCTGCTTTTTGTCTTGTCAATCATTGACCCAAAGAATATATCTGTCACACCATCAAATAACTTTGAAACCATCATAAGCGTACCGACAATTCCTGAATCCATTCCTATAGTATCTGTCAGGTATATCATTAAAAATGATGATAAAAATGCATACACTACATTTCCTGCAATATCCCCCGAACCATACCCCACCTTATTATACCATTTTAAATATGTTTTTTTCCCCATAGTACATTACCTTCCTCTCTTCTTTACATGCCAGACGGATATCCGTAATCCGCATTGCCTGCCCACTTGTAAACCAGCCTCATCACCACTTAAAAAGCAGGGCTTGCCTGATAAGGTCAAAATACGAGTTTCATCCTAAATGTAAACACCTCCTCATTAAATTTATATTTGTCAGAAAGTAAAGGCCCACAGCTGTTTGAACCAATGCCATTTTGTTTATAATCAAGGCAAAGCACTGTACATCCTGACTTCTCCAGTTCATAATTATGTTTCTTCTGTGCCAGTTCTTCTTGTGTATATAATGACACGTTAATTGAAAATGGTTCTGGTGATACTGCTGTAATGCTTTTTCCATCCCCCTTTACAGATACATAATCACAATCTGCATGGCTGCCATTCTCCTGTGGACGTATATAATCTTCATGCATGTCTTCTGCTTTTACATTAAACAGCCCATGTCTGCCTGCCCTGCACTTATCAGCATAACTTTCGTATGGCCCAATTCCATAATATGAGACATTTTCCATACATCCATCAAGGAAAAGCCTTAATCCGAACCTTGGAAGTTCTGGAAATTCTTTATCCTTTTTCACATCCATAGCAACAGAAATCTCCCCTGTATTCCTGACTGTCCATATAGCATCAATATCAAGTATCCTCTGTATTGTAACAGCAGCAACAGACATTATGCTGTGTATTGTAACCCTGTCTTTTTCTATTTTATATTCTGTCTTATAAGCCCTTGTAATACTTTTATCATAATGTGCAGCATACCATTCCTGTTTAATCCTTATATCATTATCTGTAGGCGCTCTCCAGATATTGATTTCCACAGGCTTTGTTATAATCTTCCTGCCCTCATAAATAATTTCTTTAAAAAGCCCGTTAAGCTTGTTATAGGTATAATTTACAGAATTATTCTTAATTGTTATATACCTGTCATCTTCGCTAACTTCAAGGGCATCTCCTTGTTTCTGGTTTTCCTGTAGCAGCATGGCAGTTACCTGGTTCCTCCCATCCTTGTTATTAATGCGGATTTCATCAAATCCAAGCTCATCTCTGGTGGAATTATGGTAATAAACTACTCTTAAGTAACATTTGCCTGCCTCAGGGATATCTAACCTTAAAGAGGCCTTTCCATCCCCATGTGGAGGAATTTCTTCTGTAAATACAACATCTCCATCCATTAGTATTTTGCCATCACAATCCAGTTCATATTTCACATATAAATACTTTCCAAGGTTTACAAAATCCATATAATTATGGATTATAAGTTCTCCTGTTTCACTGTCAAAACTAACTACCCTTGCAGGACGGCTGGTATTCTTATATTCCAAAAGCCCTGTGTGCGGTGTACGGTCTGGATACACAAGCCCGTCTACACAGAAATTGCCATCATGTATATCTTCCCCATGGTCACCGCCATAATAATATACTGCCTTGCCATTTTCTGTAACTCCCTTATATATTGCATGGTCACACCATTCCCATACAAACCCGCCACACATAACATCATTATTATTAATTATCTGGAAATAGTCTTCAAAGTCTCCTGGGCCATTTCCCATTGCATGACAGTATTCCACAAGCAGATATGGCTTATCAGGTTCACTATCAATGTATTTCTGTATATCCTCAATAGAAGGATACATCATACTATATATATCAATATTGGAATAGTCATATTTTCTCTTTTTGCTTGTATATATTGCACTTTCATAATGTGTAAGACGTGTTTTGTCAAATCCTTTAGTCCATGCCAGTGCTTCCTCAAAAGCACATCCATAGGCACATTCATTTCCCATTGACCAGATTACAATACATGGCCTGTTCTTATCCCTTTGCACACATAACTGGACACGGTCAAGTGTAGCAGGTATAAACCCTGGATTGTCTGCAAGCCTTTCGCCCCAGCGGCTGCTGGTATTCTCCCAGCTTTTATCTTCTAAATACTGTGTCTGCATACCATGGCTTTCATTATCTGCCTCATCAATTACAAAGAACCCGTATTCATCACAAAGCTGGTAAAAGTATGGTGCATTAGGATAATGGCTGCTGCGGATAGCATTAAAATTATGTTTCTTAATTAACTGCAAATCTTTTATAAGCTGTTCCTGGCTTATAACAAATCCTGTAACAGGGTCTGAATCATGGCGGTTTACACCCCTGAATTTAATCTGGCTGTTATTTACATAAACAACATTTCCACTAATATAAATTTCCCTTATACCAATTCTGTCTGTAATTACTTCATTCCCTGATTCAATAACCATTGTATATAAATATGGCTCTTCTGGGTTCCAAAGTACAGGGTCTTCAATCTTTATACTGCATATATACTGGTAATCATTATCACCTGCTAATTTTTCAAATATACCTGATGCTGTTTTATTTCCTTTCATATCCAGTATAGTAACTTCTGGTTCTGTATAAGCTCCTTCAAACTTTGCTTTTACCCTTACTTCCGCATTCTCTGGGTTAATGCATACTGTTGTAAAATAATCATACAAGAAATTTTCTGGCCTTTTTAACAAATACACATCCCTGAATATCCCGCTCATACGGAATTTATCCTGGTCTTCAAAATATGTCCCGTCACACCACTTTAATACAAGGACTGCCAGCTGGTTTTCACCTTCCTGCAATAACTCTGTTACATCAAATTCACTTGTTGCATGTGATACCTGGCTGTAACCTGCATACTGTCCGTTCACCCAAAGATAAAAACATGAATCAACCCCTTCAAAATCCAGGTAAGCTTTTGGCGCATCCTTATTTTTGTTATAATTAAAGCTGCATATATATGCACCACATGGATTTTCCTGAGGCACATAAGGCGGGTCAATGGGTATTGGATATCTTACATTAGTATACTGGTGGCAGTCATAACCATAGTTCTGCCATACACCTGGCACCTCCACCATTTCAAATCCATCTGCCAGGTATCCTGTTTCATAAAACTTATCCTGTAAATCATAAATACTATCAAAATATTTAAACTTCCATTCCCCATTAAGCATCTGGATACGGTCTGACTTCTCCCTGTCATATACCAGTGTCCCCATGTTCTTTGATGCAGGAATATAATATGCTCTTGGCGGCATAATATTTTCATGCATTATTTTTAAGTTTTCATAATGTTTAGGTATAATCATACTGTTTCCTCCATTCCTTATAAGTTTCCGTATTTGATGGTGTAATTATACCCTTTTATAATACCATAAGTCCATAAACTACATTAGACAAAACATGCACAAAATGATACAATTAATATAAATCATCAGACAATATTGCTTTATTTTAATTTTATTTCCATTATTTTCCTGAAAGGATGTGGTTTAAATTGTATATAAATTCAGGTTATCTTAACAACTCATTAATTGACTTTAAAGACAAAAGCAGGCCACTGGTTGTAGGAAGCTGCGGCACATACCGGCTTATAAACCACCCTAAACTTCCAACATGGCGTCCCAGAGGGCGTATTGATTACCAGCTTTTATATATTGCTGCTGGCAAAGCACATTTTTATTTTAAAGAAAATGAAGATACAATAGTTACATCTGGGAATATGGTACTCTACCGCCCAAAAGAGATGCAGCGTTATATATATTATGTGGAAGACCAGACAGAAGTATACTGGGTCCATTTTACAGGAAGCCAGGTTAAACAGATTTTAAAAAAATATAATTTTCCTGCTACAGGGCATATTATTCCCTCAGGAGCTTCTCCTGGATACCAGAAACTTTTCTTAAGATTAATCCAGGAACTACAGTTATGCAGGCCGCATTATGAAGAATTTCTCTCAATACTGCTTACACAAATATTTATTTTAACAGACAGATATTCAAGAGGCACGAAAATAACAAACAAATATGCCCATAACGAAATAGAAACTGCTGTCAGGTATTTTAATGAACATTATAACAGTTCCATAAATATTGCAGAATATGCAGAATCTAAAAATATGAGTACAAGCTGGTTTATACGGAACTTTAAATTTTATACTGGAACCACACCGCTTAATTATATACTTAATATACGTATAAGCAATGCACAAAGCCTTCTTGAAAATACCAAATATAATATAACTGAAATAGCTGCTATTACCGGCTATGACAACCCGTTGTACTTTAGCAGGCTTTTTAAGAAACAAACAGGTCTTTCCCCATCTGAATATAGAAAACAAAGCAATATTTAAAAGGCAGTGCCTAAGCACTGCCTTTGTATTAATGGACTATTATATCAATTACCTGCCAGATAATCAAGCGCCGCCTGCATCTGGTTATCTATTGCAAACTCTTCACCATCATCTGCAAGTGTATCCTTGTCAAGCTTAACTTCTATATCAGGTTCCAGGCCTGTTTTATGGATATTCCTGCCTTTCGGTGTATAATATTTAGAAGTAGTCATTTTTAAAGCTGTACCATCTTTCAGTCCAAATATAGTCTGTACTATACCCTTTCCAAATGTCGTTGTACCAACAAGTTTTGCTACACCATTATCCTGTAATGCACCAGAAAATACTTCAGATGCACTTGCTGAGCCTCCATTTACAAGAATTGCCATTGGAATCTTTAAACATATGTCATCCTCTGCAAAAAACTCTTCTTCAATTCCGCTTTTATTTTTTGTATATACAACAAGTCCTTTTGGAAGCAGCCGGTCAAGCATAGTTACTGCTGCTGACAGAAGACCTCCTCCATTATTACGCAAATCTATAATTAAAGATTTCATGCCAGCATCTTCAAGTGTATCAACAGCATTTTTAAACTGCTTTTTTGTAACTTCTTCAAATCCTGTAACCTTTATATATCCTGTCTGGCCAGACAACATTTTTGAAAAAACTGTATCTTCTTCAATAAGTTCACGTTTAACTTTAATAGTAATATAATCATCCTCATTATCACGCTGTACCATTAAAGAAACTGTTGTTCCCTCTTCACCTTTTACTTTAGAAAGGACAGTTGACAAATCCTGCCCAACAACAATTTCACCATCAACTGCACAGATTATATCACCAGCCTCTATTCCTGCTTTTTGGGCAGGACCCCCTTTTATTGGCTTTACTATAACTATATCACCTGTTTTAACATCTTCCTTTACACTTGCCCCTATACCACAATATGTTCCATTTGATTTTTCAGTAATCTCTTTATACTCTTCTGCTGTATAATATTCAGCATAATTATCGCCAAGACCTCTGAATATTCCTTTATATATAGAATTTGCCATAGTTTCGCTATCTATGTCATCAAAGTAATACCTGTCTATATACATGCCTATTATATCTGTTTTTTTTCTGATATCCCTTTCCAGTATAGTCCTGGCATTATTTCCTGGCAAAAAAACAATATCAAAAATACCTGTGCAGGCAAGAATAAATAACAGCATAAATAATAACATTACACCTGATGCCGCTCCTGCTAAAAAATCTTTAATGTCGTATTTATTTTCCATATTATTCCTCTTTCTGCATACAATTATGTACATATTATGTTATTTTTAAAATTAATCTATGCACCTATAGCTATTTTCATGCAAATAAAACATTTATAAACATAATATATCAAAAAACTCTATATGTAAATATTATAGATAAAATAATTGCACAATTTATGGAATATTTTCCAAAAACACCCTGACAGCACAATGTGGTATAATATATACAATATATACACAAAAACACAGACCAGGCAAATTACGCCTGGCCTGCATTTATATATATAGCATATTAAATGATTGCAATTTTAGTACTCAAATGTTTCCATATATTTCATATACTTAACTACCATAAGGGCTATCTTAAATGTTATGGCATCATCAAATACCCTTAAATCAAGCCCTGTGCTTTTTTCAAGTTTATCCAGCCTGTACACAAGTGTATTTCTGTGTATATAAAGCTGCCTTGAAGTTTCTGAAACATTTAAGCTGTTTTCAAAAAATTTATTTATAGTTGCGATTGTTTCTTCATCAAAGTCATCAGGTGACTTATCGCCAAATATCTCTTTTATAAACATTTTACAAAGCGGCATAGGAAGCTGGTATATAAGACGTCCTATACCAAGGCTGCTGTAAGCTATTACATGCTGGTCACTATAAAATATCTTTCCAACATCAAGTGCCATCTTTGCTTCTTTATAAGAACGTGACACATCTTTTATCTCATTCACTATTGTACCATATGCAACATATACCATTGTCATTGCTTCTGTATTAAGCATATCAAGAATTACACGTGCTGTCTTCTCCATGTCACTATAGCCTTCATTCTGCTTAACCTCTTTAACAAGGATTATATTTTTCTCATCTACCTGTGTAATAAAATCCCGTGTCTTGCTTGCAAAAAGCCCTTTTACTGTTTCAAGTGCATTGACATCTTTTTCATTCTTAGTTTCTATAAGAAATACTACCCTCTTAACACTTGTATCTATATGAAGCTTCTTAGCACGGTTATATATATCTACAAGCAGCAGATTATCCAATAAAAGGTTTTTAATAAAGTTATCTTTATCATACCTTTCTTTATATGCTACCAGTAAATTCTGTATCTGGAATGCTGCAAGCTTTCCAACCATATAAACATCATCACTATCCCCTTTTGCAAGGATAACATATTCCAGCTGGTGCTCATCAAATACCTTAAAGAACTGGTATCCCTGTAAAACCTGGCTGTCTGCTGGAGAATCTACAAATGTCATAACTGCTTCTTCGTATTCCTCAATATTATTTATAGTAGTTGCAAGGGCTTTCCCCTCTGTATCCATAATACATATATCAATCCTGGTTATATTTTTCAATCCATCTATAGTGGTCTGCAAGACCTGGTTTGATATCATAAATCAACCTCCATACTGCGGTTTCTCTAAGAACAGTTAGTTTCCTATGTCCATACGCAGTTCAAACTTATAAATGAAAGATTTATCTTTCATCTTCTTACCTACAATACAATTAATTATTGTGCCTCTCACCATAAATATGACACATATCCCCTTGGTTATTTATATTACCATCAATTTGCACAAAAGTAAAGGGGGTTACGTTAATTTTTCATATATTTTTCTTATTTATTTCACTAAAAATTGTGCACTTTCCCATATTATTCCAATATTGTATATTTAAAGCAAAACAGGTGCTGTACTTTATGTACAGCACCTGTAAAATGTATATATCCAATATTATATGTCTGTATTATCCTAATTAGTAATAGTCTTTTCTGTTTCCTTATCAAATACATGGATTTTACTTACATCAAGCGCAATCTTAATTGTATCTCCAGGACGGGCTGTTGTACGTGGATTAACACGGACTGTAATATCAAAGCCTTCTACTGTAAAGTATAAGAATACTTCTGCACCAAGCATTTCATAAACTTTAACTGTTGCATCAAGTACATTATCTGTTCCTGAATTAATATAAATCTCTTCATCCTTAATATCTTCTGGACGTATACCCATGATAACTTCTTTACCAATATATCCGCCTTCTATTACCTTCTCTGCCTTGCCTTCTGGAATCTTAACAGAGTATGAACCAAATTCAAGCTTAACATCTGAACCATCTTTAACAGCTTTGCAATTAACAAAGTTCATCTGAGGTGAACCAATAAATCCTGCAACGAATACATTGCATGGTTTTGTATAAAGGTCAATAGGTGAAGCAACCTGCTGCATAATACCATCTTTCATAACAACAATACGTGTACCAAGAGTAAGGGCCTCTGTCTGGTCATGTGTTACATAGATAATTGTAGCTTCAAGTCTCTGGTGGATTTTTGAAATCTCAATACGCATCTGTACACGGAGCTTAGCATCCAGGTTTGATAAAGGCTCATCCATAAGGAATACTTTAGGATTACGCACGATTGCACGTCCCATGGCAACACGCTGTCTCTGTCCACCTGATAAAGCCTTTGGCTTACGGTCTAAAAGATGTTCAATATCAAGAATCTTAGCAGCCTCATGTACCAGCTTGTCAATTTTCTCCTTTGGAGTCTTTCTTAACTTAAGACCAAATGCCATATTATCATAAACTGACATATGAGGATACAAAGCATAGTTCTGGAATACCATTGCAATATCCCTGTCCTTTGGCTCTACATCATTAACAAGTGTATTGCCAATCCATAACTCACCTGCTGAAATTTCCTCAAGACCTGCTATCATACGAAGTGTTGTAGACTTTCCACAACCTGAAGGACCTACAAAGATAATAAACTCTTTATCTGCAACCTCAAGATTAAAATCCTTAACTGCAACAAAGCCGTTTGGATATGTTTTATTAATGTTTTTTAAAGATAAACTTGCCATTATGAATTTCCTCCTAATTTGTCAAATATAAAATATTCCGTATAAAATATACGCGTGCTTAAACTGTATTATTATCATACACTAATGGACATTTTTTTACCATAGACCAAATATCCAAAGAAATTTTTTAGTTTTTGTGCAATGCGTATAGAATTATATTTTTTAAGATGAAATACATCAAAACTTACAATTTTTTTTCATTTTTACTGTTTGTTTTGTCCAAATCCCTCACCAAATACTTCTCTTATCTCAGATATTATTACAAAAGCATTCCTGTCAATATTTTTTACAAGTCCTGTAAGTTCTGCAATTTCTTTTTTCGCAACTACGCATAAAAGAATAGGACGGCTGTTCTTAGAATACATTCCTTTTGCTTCAATAAGTGTTGCACCCCTGTCCATCTGTGAAAATACCTGGCTGCTTATTTGCTCATATTCAGGAGAAATTATAAACACCTGTTTGCATGCTTTGCCGCCAGAAAGGATAAAATCCATTACACTGGATGTTACAAATACTGCAATAACTGCATAAAACGATATATATACACCAAAGACAATAGCACCTGCAATAATAACAAGCGAGTCTATAATAAATAGAACAGAAGAAACAGAGTAGTATGGTATATACCTGCATATTATACTGCTTAAAAGGTCTGTCCCTCCTGTTGAATACCCTGTTGTAAAAACCAGCCCAAGCCCCATGCCTGTAAGTACACCTCCAACTACAGCAGCAAGCAGGTAATCATGTCTTCCTGGGTCTAATACTGGCATTGTATACATTGCCAGTGAAAAAACCGAATTGGCAAAAAGTGTTTTAGCAATAAATTCTTTCCCCTTAATAAATATCCCCCATACAAATATTGGTATATTTATAACAAAATTACTTATCCACACTGGTACAGCCACACCAGCTATATTATATGACACTGATTTAACCACTATTGCAAGCCCGGATATCCCTCCTGTAACCATATCAAGAGGCTCATATATCCAGTTTACAGCAGCCGCCATTAATATTGTACCTGCTGCAAGACAGCAGAGTTCCTTAAATAAATTTTTATAACGAAACATATTTTCCCTTTCAGATTGTAATTTTGAAATATACTTCAAATACAAAAAAGGATATATGGTTTAACTGCCATTATCCTCTTTTGATTCTTCATTCTGGTTATTATATTGCACAATCTTCTTACGGAATATACGCGCACGGAATCCTTTTTTTACTGTCTGCTGCCAGACTATTTTCTCAAAAAACCATGTAAGATGTAGTTTCCTCACCCACGATGGCATAACTTTCTCTTCTGCCAGTATCAGTCCCGCAACCCCTCCTATAGCTACACAAAGCTTTGAATTCAGCTGTGGTGCATGTTCTATAATCCATCTTTCCTGGAAACATGGCTGCAGGTTTACAAGCAGCATATCAGGAAGACAGTTGTTAATATCATTAATCACTGCCTCATCCTCTATACCACTGCTATAAACACATGAACCTGTTACTTTTAATCCTGGCTGCATCCTTTTGCAATAATTTTTTAATACAAGTATTTCTTGTTCACTTTCAGCCATAATATAAATAGTTCTGCCCTGTTCTTCCAGATTACCAAGGACATCGCCAAAACTCTTACAGCTTACCACCATGCCACCTGCTTCCAGTATATCCACATGATGTGCAGCCAGAAGCGCCTCCTCTCCTGGCAGAAACAAGTCTGCCTTATCTATAACATTATGGTATTCACTATCCTTCACCGCCCTGTCCAGCGATTCTGCCGATGCAAAAAATATTACATATAAATGGTCATCTGCCAAGTATTCATTAATTTTATTGATAAAGGTGTCCTTTGTAAGCATATCGACATCAATATCCATTATATTTACTGAAGCCTGCATATAATAACCATGCCTTTCCATAGCGGGTCTGGTACAACATTCCATACTTCAAACACTACTATAAACTAATTCTGTCCGGCATCCGCTGTGCCTAGAATAATCTCAATATCAAATCCCTCCCGTACCTCTCCTGTTACAACTTCTGGATTATTAAAATATCCCGCCAAATCATTTCCTAACCCTTTTTGCTTTACAATAATCCTCGTCTGTGTAAGGGTTTCTTCGGTATAATCCCCTATTTCTTTTACAGTAAATCCTGCTGTTGTTAATTCTGTCTGTGTAGCAGCAGCAAGCCCGTTTATCCTGCTGCCATTTAAGACAATTATAGACAGTCCCTTTGAGCTCTTAACTTTTCTGCCATTGGCAGATGAAGCAGCTTGTAATCCTTGTTGTGGTTCACTGTAACTTTCTGTACTATCTGCAAGTTTAGTAATAAAGTCCTTTGCAGCTTTAGTATCTACCGTAAAAACCTTATTATTAAAAGTGCCAGGAACTCCCCAGTAATGGAAATAATCCACATTCATCTTCTCATAACATTCTATATAACCAATTTTATTATAAACAGTAAGGTTTGATTCAACCCTCTCGTACTGTTGTTTTATATATTCTGCAATCTTCTCCTGGTCACCTGATATATCCTTAAGCTGTTTTATATATGTGCTGCTTGCCACAGAAATTCTTTCATTTACTCTTTTTGTCTGGCTTGATGGCACTACCCCGTCTGGACCTGGGGTAGCCGTTGCCTGGTCTGTATCCTGCCTGAACCTTACCTTTGTCATTTTCTTTGTGTAATGGCTGTCATATGTTTCCTGGTCTAACACTGTATAATAACTTATCTTTATGCCAAGCATTTTTTCAACAATAAGCTCACCATACCCATACGCATCCTCAGAATTTGAAAAATAACTTTTCAGTCTTCCCATACGGACAATCTGTGGTATCTCCTGGTTGACAGTACACAGTTTCTGGTACATTGTAGCAGGTATTGTATACTCTGTCCTTACTGGAACCGTAATATAATCCATATTATTAGTTTTGGTATTACATATCTCAAGCATCATATTAGTAATTCTGTCTTCATCAGTAACATATATAAGGTTTTTAGAAATCTCATCTGTCTGCGCATCCTCTATAATATCTTCGATATCTCCTTTGGATGTGCCTACATTACCTCCATTGTCTGAAAGAATTGTATATGATATTTTATAACTGCCAAATCCAACACATAATAATATTATTATAAATAAAATAGATTTCATCAGGCTTATAAAAAATACCTTTGCCACATTATTTTTTTTCATAATTGTACCTTTCCTATTAATATGATGCCAGACTGGTATCTGCATCCTTTACACTATACGCCAGTAACTGGCTTTCCTAACGAAGTAATAAGTAATATTCCTAGTCAAAACATGTTTTTTATTATAACAAAGAAAACTTATTGTGTAAAGCCTGCAAATAAGTTGTAATAAATCATTAATAATTATAAAGTAAAGGACGTACCAGGTATTATTATATCCATTTATTCTCAATATATGATATACTGGCATAAAACACATTGAATGGAGGAAATCATATGGAAAGAAAAACTGCTGTAATTACAGGTGCTTCACGTGGTATTGGATATGCCGCTGCAATTAAACTTGCAAGCATGGGATATGATATTGCTGCAAGCTGTATTAAAAATACACACCTGCTTGATACTTTAAGAAAAGAAATACAACAGCTTAATGTAAACTGCACTATATATACAGGTGATATGGGAGATTACAAAGATGCTGCAATCTTCTTTAATCTTATACAAGAAAACCATGGCAGGGCAGATGTCCTTGTAAACAACGCCGGCATATCATATATTGGTCTTCTGCAGGATATGTCACCTGATGAATGGCATCATATAATGCATACCAATTTAGATTCAGTATTTAATTGCTGCAAACTTGCAATACCTGTAATGCTTAAGGCAAAATCAGGCAGAATAATAAATATTTCTTCCGTATGGGGCTGTACTGGTGCTTCCACAGAAGCTGCTTATTCTGCTACAAAAGGAGGCATCAATGCATTTACAATGGCTCTTGCCAAAGAACTGGCGCCAAGCAATATACAAGTTAATGCCATAGCATGCGGCATAATAGACACAAGCATGAACAGTTTCTTAAGCCAGGAAGAACTTGAAACTATAAAAGAGGAAATACCAGCCTGCCGTCTTGGTACCCCAGAAGATGCTGCCAGCCTTATATGCCAGCTTGCAGAAAGCACAAGTTACCTTACAGGCCAGGTTATAAAACTTGATGGGGGCTGGACATAAAAAATACAGTCTGGAAACAAATCCCCAGACTGTATTTTACATACTAATTATTTACATAGAAATCCCTGGTATCGGATATTTCCTTTGGAATTTCTAATTTATCTTTCTGCCATACACGGAACCTAAGGTCATATTCCTTAAGTTTCTTGCCACGTTCACGCATAAAACGTGTCATAGCTTCCTGGTATAATGGCTGTTCGCCAACCTTTTCCCTTAGTTCTTTTGTAAAAGGGCAATATGTTGCAAGTATTTCCCTTACTGGTTTGCTAAGGCAAAGCCCGCCATTGGCTTCATGTTTAATCCAGTTCTCATAATCTATTACGAAAACTTCCCTTGTATTATTCCTGCACTTCTTTATCTGCATCTTAAGCTTTTCTTTCTTATCGTCTGAAAGTTCCCTGTTCTTGCGGTAAAACTGGACAAAATCACTATATTCACTTGTAAGTGACTTTAATTGTATATTATTCCATGAAGCACCTTGCATTGTCCTGCAAAGTTCCCATCTGAAACGTCCAAACAGTTTTATCATGGCTGAGTCAATATCCGTATCCATAAATGCAGGCAAAAGGAAACGTCCTTTTGTATTTCTCTTCCTGCCGCTTAATTCCTGCCACATTATACCATTACTTCCAAATGTAGGAAATACTATAAAATCAGGAAATACTTCTTCCATAATATATTCTTTACGGAACTTTTCCGATTCCCCAGAATACAAACTTTCACGGTAAAATGCTGAATAATCAATTTGCAGCACTTTATTCACTGATACATTAATCTTGTCCTTTGACAGTACACAGCGTTTAAATGAACCAGTACAGCCCTCTGTATAAAGGAAAGGTACAAATACTGAAACCTGTCCAAATATTAGACGGTGGTTTGTTTTAAACATATTCTGGATTTCATAATCAAACTTTGCTGTAGTATCCCTTGAAAGCCTTAATTCCTCATCCACTGAAATACGCCCTGTTTTACGCATATCACGCAGATTATCAAAATAATCCATGTCAAATTCATTCTTAGAAGGTTCTTTTCTTCCTTCATAAATTTCTGTAAGCCACTCCTTCATATTGTAGACTTTACACAATTCCATACCTGATGAAAAATCATTAAGGGATAAAAGCTCTTCTTTCATCTCATCAGTAATAAGTTTCTCACTTAAAAAGCCATATTTTAAAAATAAATCTATAACAACAGGTGTACTTCCAGAAGAATGGTAATCTTTTAAAAATACCTGTTTGTATATGTCATAGTAATGTTTGGTTACACCTCTCCTTATGCCCCTTGCATTATCATCTGATGCCATCTTGTCCGGCATATTGGCAAACTGGATAACACTATCTCTAAACTGCTTTACAATTTCACTGTCTGCTCCTGAATAACTTAGTATAAAGTCTAATGCACCATCCAGCACCTCTATATTTGCCTTTTCTTCTCCATCTTCCGAAGATTCTTCCCCGCTTCCAGCAGCACTTCCACCATTAATAAGTGTGAAATACGAATTTTCCATGTATTCACGGTCAATTCCAATATCAACACATGCCTTGTCATATAAAAATTTGTCAAGAGTATTAATATGGTCAACAACATCGTCAAAAAGACTTAATACATCCGTTACTTCCGCATCCATATTTTTTAAAGCTGTTGCAAGCTGCAGTACCCTTGAAAAAATACTGTCACTGTTAATTATAAGCGGGCCTGCTATATTTTTAAGATATGCAACATCCAGTGTACATCTGCTTACCAGGAAATTAACTACCCTGGTTTCATCAATTATATGGTATACTGGCATTACTACATTGACATCTAAAAACTTTTTTAGCACATCTGAAGGAATATCACAACATGCTTTATAATATATAATCTTATCACTGTCTATTCCCGTATCCCTGCTGTTGTCATATGGCTTTATACCACTTAATATATCTTCCTGGCTAACCCTTATCCCAGCATTTTGGGCAATTTCTCTGTAATTTTCATCTGCAGACTTTAAAAAACCATACATTTTAAAAGCCATTTTCTTCATAGTATCATATACTTTTGACAATTCCCTTATATATTTGCTTAATGTAGAAAACATCAGTCCTGCATAATCATTATTTACTTTTATAAGTGACCTTACTTCCTGGTTAAAGTTTATTGCAGGAAATGCATAAATTATAGCATCACTGTCTGCAGTATATGTAACCTTATATTCTCCCCCTGGCAGGTCACAGAGCCCAAGAAAGCTTCCTGAACCTACAACAACATTTATGCCTTCTGTATTAACACGTATCCTTCCTTTGACAACCAGTCCTATTGATAAAATTTTATTTCCTCTGACATATATATCTGTACCTTTAATAACCTGGTTTACACTGTTTATTTTAAGTTCTTCACTCAACGGTTCTCCTCCTAAACATCCCCAAAAAAGTAACAACAGCTTATAATATTATACAATTTTATACTTATAACGTCAATGTGGCTATTAAAACTTTAATTTGCTATAAAGTAAAAAAGCTGGCATAGCACCAGCTTTATTATCCAAATATATTATAATCCGTGCATCCTGTGTCGGAAATATGACTGTAGACGTTACCTTGGCAGCCAGCTCGGCCCCGGCTACCTTACGGCACACAGAAGCTCCCACTTAGTGCTGCTAGGTTCCCCTCCTGACACGGTTCATGGGTTTCCATTGCGCAAGACCAGAACGTCAACGCCACTTTCCAAGGGCAGCTCCACAATAATAAACCCTAGACAGGACATCACCCCTGCTATAGCGGATTGCAGGTACAGGGCACCGCTAACTCCCCGGCTAGCACGGAAATTTAAACACTCCTTAACACTTAATAAAAATATTAAACGCATTTTGTAATTATACATATAGCTGGCAGTTATGTCAAGCATGAAAATAAAATCCATATATAAAAATATTATTTATATTGCTGTCCTATACATAATTTTACAAAAACATATAAAATAACACTATAAAACAGAAATTTAACTAAAATATATATATTGTAACTTATTTTCTTTCACTGTCCACTAATTATTCTGCACTTTTTTCTTCTTTTCCCTTAAATCTTTAAAGAAACTGGTCATCATATTACTGCACTCTTCCCCCAGCACCCCTGCCTGTTTTTCAACCTGGTGGTTAAATTCCCTTATCTGGAACATATCGGTTATGCTGCCTGCACAGCCCGCTTTAGGATTCATGGCACCAATTACCACACGTGGTATACGTGCCTGGACTACTGCTCCTGCGCACATAGGGCATGGTTCAAGAGTAACATACATTGTACAGTCCTCAAGCCGCCAGTCACCAAGTTTTTTGCATGCTTTTCTTATTGCAATAAGTTCTGCATGTGCCAGGGTGCTGCCCTCAGTATTTCTTCTGTTATACCCTCTTGCTATAATTTTACCATCCAGGACTATTACACAGCCAATAGGCACTTCCCCAGCTGCTGCTGCTTTTTTTGCCTGTTTTATAGCTTCCTTCATATATCTGCTATCAGTATCATTTGAAATTTTTTGCATTATTTACTTTTATCCCCATATATATTATTCTAAAATATATTAATTTTCTCTTAGTGTACCACTAATATATTACATAGTCAAAAACATTTTGCCAGATTATAATTACCAGAAAGGATTGTTGCTATATGCTGATTACATACACAACTAACAGATTAGTTTTAAATGTCTTAAATCCGTCAAGGGCTGGCATTGTCCTGGACTTTTATAATAATAACCGTACTTTTCTTGAACCTCACGAACCAAAACGTGCTAAAAATTTTTATACAACTGGCTTCCAGCGTTCAAACCTGTCATGTGAATATAATGCATTTATTAAACAAACATATTTAAGATACTGGATATTTCTGGAGAATAACATGGACCAGGTTATTGGTTCAGTATGTTTCAGTAATATACTTAAAGGGGCTTTCTGCAGCTGCATGATAGGGTATAAACTTGGTGAAGAATACTGTGGCAAAGGATATATGCAGGAAGCATTAACTAAGCTTATCCCTATTGTATGCAGCGGGCTTTCCATCCACCGCATTGAAGCAATGGTAATGCCTGGAAACCAGCCATCAATAAACCTCCTTAACAGGCTTCATTTTATACAAGAAGGTTATCTCCACTCATTTGCCCAGATAAACGGAGTATGGGAAGACCATATTTTATACTCATATATAAATCCTGTACTGCCATAGGCAGTACACCGGCCGCCCTGCCATATAACTGTACAGGTTTAGACATGTATTTCTGTAATCCAGTAGCCAAATACACCATATACTGCTTTACCTGGCCCTATTGGCTGGAATTCATCAAATGAAAAACTTGCTGCTTTCTTCTTCTCCTGCTCACTGTATATCCCTGGTATCCCAAGTGCATAACACCCTCTCTGCAGCCTGGCAAATATCAGGTGTTTATAACAATAATAACCATGCAGAAGAAACCTGTTATTTGCAAAAGACCACAAACGTATAGGCATACATCCTATATCTTTTGGTTCTATCCTTACACTTTCTTCTATTTCCCCCGACTTAAAAGGATACATAACAGGAAAGTTTTTAAGAATCCGCACTCCAAAATCTTCGTTTTTTTTATCGTAGTTCTTATAGGGACACGCACTGCACCCATATAATGCTTTATCATCCATATCCTCTTTTATATCCTGTGTACTTACATCTGCTGTACTTGTTTCTGTTTCCTGCACGCCAGTATCTGCTGCATTGATATCCTGGATGTTATCTTCCACATCTTCCTCTTTTTCCTTTGGCATTTCTTCTTCCTTAATATCTCTTATATCTTGTTCTGTATTATCATCCTTATATAAATTTTCTGTACTAATATTAACAGTTATCTCTTTTATTTCTGCTGTTTCCTTAACTGTTGTATCCTTTTCCTCCTCCTTAGCTTCCTCTTTAACAACATTACTTCTTGTTTCCTCTTCACTATTATGTCTTCCTGTTTTAAGCATATCTGTCTTCCTGCCTATGTAAATGCTTTCTTTCGACCATGTTGTAGCATAATATTCCTTATCATTTATATAAATAACAGCCCCATCAAAATCACTGGCAGGATGTCCACTTGAACAAACATCATCTGTATTTGTTGCTACTTTAATCTGTATATTTCCTGAATATGCAGACAGCCTTCCTATACTTACATATGAAATTCCTGTCTGTTCCTGTTTGAAAAGCCATACTTCAGGCATAAAACTTGTTTCAAATGCCCTCATCTGCACTGCTACCCTGCACTGCCTGCCTTTCTGTTCAAGCCTGACATACCCTATATTCTGCCCTTTATCCCCGTTTAAATACTGATAAAGATACGAAACTATACGTCTGTACTGGTTCATCTTACCCCTCCGTTCTATCCAGTCTGATAAAAACTGCTTTCTCAATCTATATTCATCTTATAGCTGTAAATAGAACCAAAAATTTTCTTTTAGTAAAAAAAATTATAAAATCCTAATAAGTTGAAAAAACAGCCTGCTTCTGCTATAGTTATAAATGTATATAACATTAAATAAAGGGGGAAAATTTATGAATTACAATTTTAAAAAAAGAGCTGCTATATTAGGACTGTCTTTTGTAATGGCAACAGGATTAATCTATAACACTCCTTTAACACTTCCACAAAAAATATCTGCATCTGCAAAACCTGACAACAAATATAATGTAAACAATTATGGTATATTAACATCATACACTGGCGGAAGCAATGTACATATCAATGTAGATGTATCTGCACTTAATATGGAAGTTTTTGATAATACTGCAGTTAATTCATTTTCTGTAGACAGTAAAAATAAATACTTTAAAGCTGTAGATGGTGTATTATACACTAAAAATGGCAAAAAACTTGTACGTTATCCATCTGGCAGAAAAGGGGCATTTACTATTCCTGGAACAGTAACTTCTATTGCACAGAATGCATTCCGTGGATGCCGCATAACAAACATACAAATTCCTGAAAGTGTAATAATTATTGGAAGCGGGGCATTTTACCAATGTAAGAAACTTGAAACAATTAATATACCTTCTAAAATTAAAAAACTGGGTAAAACAATGTTTTACAACTGCCGTTCATTACAGAACATAACATTGCCTGCAGGTCTTGAAGTTTTAGGAGAATATGCTTTCTATAGATGCCATAATCTTCTGGATATAACTCTGCCTTCTTCTTTAAAAACATTACAGCCAAGTACATTCTATGGATGTAAATCTTTAAAAAAAATCAGTATTCCAGATAATATTAAAGATATTTCCTATTCTTGTTTTGAAAATTGTATATCATTAGAGGAAGCCAGTCTTGGGTCTGGTATAAGAGCAATTGGACAGTCTGCTTTCTCTGGATGTATCCAGCTTAAAGAAATAACTATTCCTGATAATGTTAGCATAATTGGAAATTATGTATTTAAAAAATGTACCAACTTAAAAAATTTAACAATACAAAATGGTGTTTCCAATATTGGTTATGGTGCATTTATGGGGTGTACCAGCCTTAAAAGCGTGAAAATACCAGACAGTGTAGATTTTATGTCTCCTTATACATTCTATAATTGCAGTAATTTAAAAGAAGTTATTTTATCAAAACAATTAAATTATATTCCTGATTCTGCATTTAGTAATTGTACCCAGCTGGAAAATATTGTCCTGCCTTCTGGTATTACACAAATCCAAAGCAATGCATTTTCAGGCTGCACAGCATTAAAAGTAATTAAAATCCCTCAAAATGTGGATTATATCGCAAGCAGTTCATTCCACAATGCAGGCACAGCATTTTCCGTTGCTTCCTCCAATAAAACTTTTTCCTCTGAAAATGGTGTTTTATATAATGCAGACAAAACTAAATTATATAAATTTCCTGCATATAAATCTGGAAATTATAAAACACCAGACAGCGTAACCAAAGTTTCTTCTTATGCATTTAGCCACTGCCAGAAATTAGACAAAGTTACTATTGGGGAAGGCATTAAAACAATTAATAAAAACGCATTTAATAATTCATCAATAAAAGAGCTTGCACTCCCATCAACATTAAAGACTTTAAAAAATCCGCTAAATGAAACCAATACAATTAACTTAACAAATATTACTATTCCAGAAGACAACCAGCATTTCTCTTCTGTATCAGGCATGTTATACAGCAAAGATAAATCAATATTGTATATATATCCATCTGGCAGAAAAGGGACTGTAGCATTTCCTGATGAAGCTACGGACTTAAATGCTATATCATACCAAAACAAAGCCTCAGCATTTTCTGTATCACCAGACCATCCTGTATATTCAACTGATGACGGGGTACTTACTACAAAGAAAAAAACAAAAATATATGCTGTACCATCTGCCAAAACAAGCTATCATATGGGAAGTACAATAAAAGATATTTACAATTTAAACTTAGTAAAAAATTATATAGATAAACTTGAAGAAATCACTGTAGACCCCCAGAACAAACATTTTTCGTCAAAAGATGGTGTTTTACTTAATGCAAACCGTACCAAAATTATTTTATATCCATGTGCCAAACAAGGAAGTTACCATACACCATCCACTGTTACCAAAATTGACGAATCTGCATTTTCCCATGCTAAAGAATTAACAAAACTTTATATTGGAAAAAATGTTTCAAAATGTAATATCAGCCTGGATAACTGTATTTCACTAAAAACCATTGTTGTCAAAGAAGGGGACTTAAGAAAATTTACTATTTATAATGCTGGTACATTGCAGTTAAAAAAACTTGTACTTCCAACTTCACTGGTATCCAGTGCGGTTTATGGATACAAAAAAAGTCTTCCAGACTTAACAATTATTGGCTGGACAAATACATCCGCTGAAAAACTAGCCAAAAATACAGGTGCTAAATTTATAAGTACAGGTATTGTACCAAAACAAATCAAGAAAATAAAAATTAATGCATTTGTACATTCAAAAAGAATAAAAATTTCATGGAAACGTGACCCACAGGTTAGTGGATATGAAATTTATTCAGATAATAAAAAGTTTAAAGACATACCAGATAATAATATTACAGAAGCCAGCCTTTATATAGGCAGCAGTTATGGTATAACATTATATATCAGGGCTTACAAAATACAGAATAATAAAAAAGTATATGGTAAACCTAAAAAAATAAATTACTATCCTTACAATTAACCAATTTCAATAATTTGAGTTTCCCCATTTTTTTAGTACACAAGTTATTTGGCTCTGGCATGGAAACCGTCCGTCCCCCTTAAAAATAAATAGAAATTATTGGAATTTATGAAACGGACGTGCTCAAAATTTCAGGATAACCGCATAAAATAAATATTTTATAAAATCAAATAATATATAAAAATTT